>NZ_CP046910.1:1566312-1879575 GCF_009789655.1 Paraburkholderia acidiphila | reverse complement strand
CCCCGCGATCATCAACACGAAAAATGGTGCGAGGCTCAAGGCGGCGCTCTCCGTTCGGTCGCGCAGCACGCCCATCAACCACGGCCCAGCCAGGGCGCCAATTCCGCCGATCATGTTGATGGCCGCGATAGCGCCGGGTAGCGCTGCTTTCGGTAGCAAGGCAGGTGGCAGAGCCCAGAATACCGCGAGCGCGGAGGAGAGCCCGGCCGTGAGCAGGCAGATGCCAGTCAATGCGACCCACATGGACGAGTGGCCACAGGCGATTGTCGCAAGGCCAGCAGCAGCGGTGAGCATCGAGCCCGCGAAATGCCAGTGCCGCTCTCCACGCGCATCGGAATGACGGCTCACGAGAATCATCGCAACGCCGCCCACCACGTACGGCACGACCGAGTAGATGCCGATCCGCAGGTCGCCCCGCACACCCGCCTCCGCGATGACCGTGGGTAACCAGAATACGTTGAGGAACACGCCACAGAGCACGCAGGCGAGCAGGAACGCCAGCAGGGCAACCCGGACAATCTGTGGCCGACCGAACGCCGCTCGCGTGCCGGTGGCAAGTTCGGCCGACTCCTGGTGCTTCAGATCTGCAAGGAGGCGAAAGCGCTCGTCGCTGCTCAGCCATGCAGCTTCCTGAGGGCCGTCGGGCAAACAGAAACGAACCAGCAGTCCGACCAGGCAGGCGGGTATGCCTTCGAGCAGAAACATCCACTGCCATCCGTGCAGACCGAGCCGCCCTTCCATATCGCTGAGAATCCAGCCGGAAAGTGGACCGGCAAGTATGCCGGCTGCAATCGGCGCGAGCAGACAGATGGCAACGGCATTGGCGCGTCGGGCGGCGGGAAACCAGTACGTGAGATAGAGCAGCACGCCCGGCCAGAATCCGGCCTCGCACAGGCCGAGCAGAAAGCGCATCAACACGAGTTCGTGCGCCGTGCGCACAAATAGCGTCGCCGACGAGACGATGCCCCACAGAAACATGATGCGGAACAGCGACCGGCGGGCGCCGATGCGATGCAGCAGGAGGTTGCTCGGCACTTCGAGAAGCATGTTGCCGAGGAAGAACACGCCAGCCGCGAGTCCGTACTGCGCCGACGTCAGCCCCAGATCGTTCGCCATGTGGGTCTTCGCGAAGCCTATATTGACGCGGTCGAGAAAGGCAAAGATCTGGCTGATGAAGAGGATCGGGATCAGGCGCAGAAAGATCCTGCGGTAGAGCTGCTCCTCCCTCGCCGGCGACCATTGCGTTGTGGCCTTCGCGCCTCGAGTGTACGTAGTCATGTGAAATTGTCCTGTATCCGGTGACCGAGTCTAGGGTGCAACCGGGCACGAGGCTGTCAAATATTGGACAGAGGCGGAATAACCCTGATTGGTCATCGGCTCGCGCTACGGGCCCGTGATTGCGTGCTGCGTGTCACATTCTTGACAGCCCTGCGGGCGCGATTTCCTTACGATGGTGACGAGCAAGCTGCGGTTCGTACTCGAACCGCCTCAATCACCAAATACAGGAATGCCTTCATGAATGCTTCGTCCAGCCCTGCGCCTTTGAGCGCTGATCCCGGTGCGGACTTTGCCGGCCATATCGGGGCCACGCTGGCTGTTTCGCAACCCGCGTGGACCACGCCGCGTCGCGCGCCGCAAGGCAGCCCGAACGTTGTCGTCATCCTGCTCGACGACCTCGGGTACGGCGATTTTGGCTGCTATGGCGGTGAGATCGACACGCCGAACATCGACCGTCTTGCTCGTCATGGCTTGCGCTTTACGAACTACACAACCGTGCCCATGTGCACGCCGGCGCGCGCCGCCCTGCTGACTGGCAAAAACCCGCATAGCGTGGGCTGCGGGTGGCTGACGCACAACATGCCCGGATATCCGGGTTATCGCGGCGGCGAGATTTCCAGAGATGCGCCGACCATCCCCGAACTGTTGCGCGAAGCGGGGTGGTCGACGATGGCGGTCGGTAAATGGCACAACACCTACGACCGCAACCTGCACGCGGCGGGGGACCGGAGTTCGTGGCCGCTGCAGCGCGGCTTTGACCGCTTCTATGGCTTTCTCGCGGCGGAGACGAGCTACTTTCATCCCGACCGCATGGTGGAGGGCAACCAGCTCGCAGTCACGGACCACTATCCCGAGGGCTATTTCGCCACTGACGACCATACCGACCGCGCGATCGGATGGCTCGCGGAACATCGAAGCAGCGCGCCGGAGAAGCCGTTCTTTCTCTACCTTGCCTACCAGGCGCCGCATACGCCGCTGCATGCCAAGCCGGCCGATCTCGCCCGCTACCACGGCCGCTACGACGCCGGCTGGGACGCGATGCGCGAGCAGCGATTCAAGCGCCAGCGGGAGATGGCGCTCATCGAGCCGAATGCCGAAATGTCGCCGCGCAATCCCGGCGTGCCGGCGTGGGACGAACTCGACGCCGAGCAACGCGCGCTTTACGCGCGCTACATGGAGGTCTATGCGGCGCTCGTCGACAACGTGGACCAAAACGTCGGGAAGCTGCTCGACTTCCTTGAGTCGACGGGCCAACTCGACAACACGCTGATTCTCATCACCTCGGACAACGGCGCGAACTCGATTGGAGGGCCTACCGGCGTGGCTAACCTGCAGGACCGGCGCCAGGGTTTCGGGGAAGATCCCCTCGTCTTGCGCACACTGCTCGAACAGAACCGCGTGGGCAGTGAAGACACCTATGCCGCGTATCCGAGCGGCTGGACGCAGGTCTCCAATACCCCATACCGGTACTACAAGCGCACGCCGATGGCCGGCGGCATTCGCGTGCCGTTCATTGCGCATTGGCCAAAAGGCATCGACGGCAACGAGATGCCTCGACGCCAATGGATTCACGTCACGGATATTCTGCCCACGCTGCTCGAGCTCACGGGTATCGACTATCCGGCGCTGTTCAATGGCTATCGCACGCGCCACATGGACGGAACGAGCTTTGCCGCCATGCTGGACGATCCCGAGGCACCGCAACGACGCGATCGGCAGTACTACGAATTGCAGGGCAATCGCGGCTATATCAGCGGATCGTGGAAGATCGTGTCACTGCAGGCACCGAGCCAGCCGGCGAACCTCAATAACTGGATGCTCTTCGATCTCGCGAACGATCCCGCCGAGATTCGCGATCTGGCCGCCGAGCGCCCCGACGTGTTGAACCGGGTGATTGCCGAGTTCGAGGCGGAGGCGAGCGCCAATTACGTCTACCCACTCGATACGCGGGACGAACGCCGAGCGTTGACCCTGCCGCCGCACGAGTTGGAGGACGCTTCCACGCCACGCGATTTCTATCGGGCAGCGCAGACCATTTCGAGCGTGATCGTTTCGCCGCTGATTGCCGATCGCGACTTTACGTTGCGCGCAAAGTTCGACTATGCCCCGGGCGACGAGGGTGTCATCTTCGCCATGGGCGATCGTTTTGCCGGCATGGTCGCATACGTGATGGACGGCGCGCTGTGCTTCATTTACCAGCTATGGTATCGCCCGATCGAACTCGCGCCGATTGCGCTCGAGGCCGGCTCGCAAGAATTCGTGCTGCACTACAGCGCGCTTGGTCAACGGCGCGGCCGGGGCGAATTCCAGCTCAATGGTGCGCCCGTGCGCGAGGCTGTCGATCTGTCGCCGACGTTCGTACGCGTGGCATCGGGCGGGATGGACGTTGGCATTAACCGCCGGCAGCCGGTCAGTGAACGCTATGCGCATCGCGGCACGTTCAGCTACAGCGGCAAGATCGGCGCGATCCGGCTTGAGCCCGGCGCCCATGCGCACGATACGCCGGTGGTGGTCGACGAAGCCGCCGTGCAGGCCCGCATGCGGGCGTCTCGCGCGGATCGTTAAGCGCAAGCCGCGCGACACGCGGTGTACAAGTGTCGCGTGGTTTGACTGCTGCGCTGGCGGTGTCGTGCCGCAGCGGTGAAAGGCGCAGACCGGAATCCGACGCTCGTGGCAAATCACTGTTCACGAGCGCTCGTTAGCCGAGGGACTTCAATTCGCCGAGGGCATCGGCGCGCTTCATGTCCGCCGGGGCAGACGAGCCGGAGTCGATATAATACCTGTTCACCAGGTATTCCACGACCCCACGGCCAACGCCGCCCTTTGCAATGTCTGCTGCCCCGCACACTTCCGAGCACGCTGAAAAGACCACCAAAGCGCTGGCACTGGGGATCATCCAGCGCGTGATCTGGTTGCGCGATTGCCGGCAGGAGACGTTGAGCGCGATGGTCGAATGCGGCGTGATCCGCCACTACGGGAAAGGGGAGCGCGTCGCGCAATGCGATGAACCGTTCGACTTTCTCGGTCTGCTCGTAAAAGGGTCGCTTGAGGCGAGCCTCACGCGCGCCTGGGGGCATCGGCATCTCGTCGGGCTCATGCAACCGGGCGATCTGGTCGGGCTCGTACCGGCTCTCGATGGACTAGGTCACGTGAACGACCTATGGTCCCGCGGACCAGCCACGCTGCTACTCGTGCCGGGCGACGATCTGCGCAGGCTTCGCGATGCCGACACCATGCTCGTTCGCGCTCTGGAGCAGCATCTTGCGTTTCGCTGCCGGGTGCTGTTCGAACGCCTCGTGGCAGATCCGGGGCTGTCACTGGAGGGGCGTCTATGCAGCCTGTTGCTGACGCTTGGCACCCTGTATGGCGTGCCGCGCGGCAACGGTTTCGAGCTCGAGATGAAGCTCTCTCAAAGCGACATGGCCGACTGGCTCGGCGTGAGCCGGCAGCGCATCAACTTTGTCGTGAAGCGGCTGGAGGCGGACGGCCTGCTCGACGCGCGGTACCAGGCCGTGCAGATCGTTGATCGCGCGAAACTGGTCGAGCGGGCCAACAAGCCGTTTTCGCCCGACGCCGTGGCGAAGCCTCTGAGCTGAATCCTTCCGCTGCACGGGCCGTGGCCGCGCCACGGTGCGCCGTGGTGCCTCGACATGGCAACGCATCAGGGCGATCCCGAATCTGTCCTGGATTTGACAGCGAATCCGGTACTGCTCCTTTAGTCTGAACGCTCTGAGTGGGCGCCGCGTATGGCGGCGCCCGTCCGGGTGCTGTTTGCTGCACCCCAATTCACCACAGCAAAAAGACACCGCATGACCGTTGCCTTGACACCCAACCCACCGGGAGGACCCAGCGCCAGCGCTCTGTGGAGCGCACTGCGCGACGCAGGCACCTCGCACGTCGTCACCGTCCCGGATTTCGTCCAGTTCGCTCTCCACGACAAGCTCCGCAACGCCGGCGAAGGCATGCAGCAAATATTCGCCTGCAGCGAAGACCAGGCGCTGACGACGGCCACCGGCCTGTACATCGGCGGTGCGTCGCCCGTGCTGATGATGCAGAACCAGGGGTTCTACAAATGCCTCAATACGCTGCGTGCCACCTGCATCGATGCGTCGGTGCCAATGGTATTTCTCGTAGGTCAGTTTGGCCGCGAGATTGAGAATTTCGGCGCGCCTGCGCGCAGGTCGCGTCGCAGCGTCGTGTGGATGATCGAGCCGCTGCTTGAGGCCATCGGCGTTCGCTACTGGAATGTGGATGAAGACGAGCACGTGAAGCGTTGCGCCGAAGCCTTCGCGCATGCGAAGGCCACCGAGGGGCCGGCTGTGGTGCTGATCGGCCGGCATGTCACGTGGAATTGAGGAGGGGCGCAACGATGAAGCTGGGACAAGTCTGTGCAGCGATTGCCGCTGCGCGCAAGGAGGTTTGCCCGCAGGCGCCTCTCGTGTCGACGATGTCGGCGCAATTCGCCTTCGATATGCTCGGTGAACGCGAGCGCCGTATTGATTCGGTGCCGCTCATGGGCGGCGCGGCCGGCCTCGGTCTCGGTATCGCGCTTGCCCAGCCGGGCTTGCCCGTGATCGTCGTCGACGGTGACGCGAGCCTGCTGATGGAGCTTGGCGGTCTTGTCACCGTCGCGCATAACCGGCCGGGTCACTTCGTTCATTTCGTCGTCAAGAACGGTACGCAGTTCAATGGCCTGGTGAACCTGCCCACCGCCGCAAGCGAGCCTGACTGCGACTTCGCCGGTATGGCGCGGGCCGCAGGTTATGCGCGCGTCCATCGCGTCGATACGATCGAGTCGCTGATGCCCCTGCTGCCGCAACTGTTCGGCCAGAGTGGCACCGCGTTCGTCGAGCTCGTCGTCGAACCCGACGCGCCGCGCGTTGGCGCCCAGACGCCGCAGCCGCTGCTGCCCGAACTGCAGTTCGTGCGTATGCGCGAGGCGGTGCGGCAGTTGCGGGCCGTGCTCAACGGCTGATGCAAACGGATTGAGACAAACGCGTCGCGCCGCGAGGCGCGAGTGAATTGAATAGCGAAGTGAACCGTGCCCCATGCGGCACGCGTCGAGGAGTTTCAAGGTGACTGCGCAATTCGCAGAGTCGTTTGATTATGTTGTCGTGGGCGCGGGGTCTTCGGGCGCGACGCTCGCCACGCGTCTGGCCGAACGCGGCGCAGGCAAGGTGCTGCTGCTCGAGGCGGGGGCCCCTCGAGACAATGACTTCTGGGTGAGGGTGCCGCTCGGCGTGGCAAAGCTCCTGCTTAACCCTGATTACGTCTGGCCGTTCAACACCGAGCCGCAACATCAGTTGGCAGGCCAGAAGATCTACTGGCCGCGCGGCCGACTGCCAGGCGGTTCGAGCTCCGTCAACGGCATGATCTATGTTCGCGGCGAACCGGAGGAGTTCGATCACTGGGCCGAACTGGGTAATTCCGGCTGGGACTATGCGTCGCTGCTTCCGTACTTCAAGCGCCTCGAGAGCGCGGCGATGGGTGAGGACGCCGAACGAGGCCGGGATGGTCCCATTTCGGTCTCGTCGGTGGCAAATGTCCACCCCAACGCCCTGAGCGATGCGTTCATTCAGGCATGTAATCAGGCTGGAATTCCTGCCGTCGGCGACTACAACGGTGGGCGCTACGAAGGTGTCAGCTATCTGCAGCTTTCGACCGGTGGTGGCCGCCGCTGCAGCACGGCGATCGGCTATCTGCGTGGACGCCCGCAACGCGACCTCGCGCTCGCAACGCAGGCAGTGGCAACGCGTGTGCTCTTCGAAGGCAAGCGTGCCATTGGCGTGGAATATGTACAGGACGGCGTCACGCGAACCGCGCTAGCTCGCCGCGAAGTCATCTTGAGCGCTGGCCCGATCAAGTCGCCCCAACTGCTGGAGTTGTCTGGCGTGGGCGACGCCAGCCGGCTGCAATCGCTCGGCATCCAGGTTCGGCAGAATCTGCCAGGCGTCGGCGAAAACCTGATCGACCATCTGCAGGCACGCATCACCTATGAGTGCACGCAGCCGATCACGCTGAACGAGATCGTGCGCAGCCCGCTCAAACAAGGGTGGATGGGCGTGCGCTACCTCCTCACGAGACGTGGTTTCATGGCGACGCCGTCGGCTACGGTGCACGCGCTGGCACGCACGCAACATCGCCGGGAGCGCGCAGCCGTCAAGATTCAGTTGCATCACCTGACAGGCGCCGACCGTTATGCAGGCAAGGGCTTTGGTCTGGATCCCTTCCCGGGTTTCGCGATCGGCTTTTTCCAGTTGCGGCCGAAGTCGCGCGGGCACTTGCACATTCGCAGCACGAATCCGAACGAGTCGCCGGTCATCGAGCCGCGCTATCTGACCCACGAGGACGACAAGCTGGAGATGCTCGACGCCCTGCACCTGTCCCGCAAGGTGGCGCAGCAGCCGGGCCTCGTGAATTACGTCGCGCGCGAAACGCGGCCTGGGCTCGACATTGCTGACGACGCAGGTCTGCTCGACTACATCAAGGTATCGGGCCAGACCTCGTGGCATCCGGTTGGAACCTGCAAGATGGGTACGGATCCGCTGGCCGTGGTCGACCCTGCGTTGCGCGTGCATGGCGTCGAGAAGCTACGCGTCGTCGACTCGTCGATCATGCCGACGATGTGTTCGTCGAATACGAACGCTGCGTCTATCATGATCGGCGAGAAGGCGGCGGACCTGATTCTGTCTGCCAGCTGAGACCGGCACGCGTGGGCAAGGGCGCCAGTCAAGGCGATGTACACGGAGAAAACATGGACGCAACTTACCAGCGCTCGAAGGCATGGCGTATCGCCGTCTTGCTCTTTCTGTTCATGGCGGTGAACTTCATCGACAAGATCGTCATGGGACTGCTCGCGGTACCGATGATGGAGGAATTGAAGCTCACGCCAACGCAGTTCGGCATGATCGCCAGCAGCTTCTTCTGGCTGTTCGCGATCGCCGGCGTCGTGGGTGGCTTCCTCGCCAATCGCATTGCGACGACCGGGCTGCTCCTGACTCTGGCCGTTATCTGGTCCGTCTGCCAGATCCCGCTCGCATTGACGTCGAGCCTGGCGGTTTTCGTCGTGGCGCGTGTCTTGCTCGGCATGGCCGAGGGTCCCGCGTTTCCCGTCGCCGTGCACGCATGCTACAAGTGGTTTCCCGATGCAAAGCGCGCCGTTCCCGTGGCCGCCTTCACGCAGGGCGGCAGCATCGGATTGCTCATCGCCGGCATCGTCATTCCGCTGGTCACGGCGCACTGGGGCTGGCGAGCCAACTTCTATGTTCTGGCGGGTGTCGGCCTCATCTGGTCCCTGCTGTGGATGCTGCTTGGCGGCGAAGGTACCGTGGACGTCAACGAGAACACGCGTACCGGCGGACTCGCCCCGCCCGAAATTCCGTATCGCAAGTTGCTGGCGAACCCTACCATCTTGACGTGCTTCATGCTGCATTTCGTAGGGTACTGGTCGCTCGCGCTGACCCTGACCTGGCTGCCGGCCTACCTTCAGCGCGGCCTGGGTTTCGGCGCGGTCGAATCCGGCCGGATCTTTGCCGCGAGCGTGGCAATCAGCATGCCGCTTTGTGTCGCGATTTCATGGATGGCGCAATGGCTGCTCGCACGCGGTGTCTCGTCACGCAACGCACGCGGGCGGTTCTCGTCGGCGACGCTGGTCGTGGGCGGCGCCGCGATGATCGCGCTGCGGGCGCTCGACTTGCCGCCGGTTGTGCAAGTGGTATTGATCGCGATTGCTATCGGCATTGCGCCCACGATCTACTCGCTCGGGCCGGCCATGCTCGCAGAAATTGTCCCTGTATCCCAACGCGGCGCCA
This sequence comes from Paraburkholderia acidiphila, assembly GCF_009789655.1. Lineage (GTDB taxonomy): Bacteria > Pseudomonadota > Gammaproteobacteria > Burkholderiales > Burkholderiaceae > Paraburkholderia > Paraburkholderia acidiphila. The sequence continues at coordinate 1,870,486 of NZ_CP046910.1, read as the reverse complement.
TTCTGGCGATCGACAACTCGATCGCTTCCGTCGCGGGGATGGTGGCGCCGCTGGTCTCGGCGCATTTCATCCAGATCATGCCGGGCGCGGCTGGCTATCAAGCGGGTTTTGCCTTCTGCGGCGTGCTGATGGTCTTCGGCGGACTGTTCGGCGGGCTGAAAGTTGATCCAGACAAGGCAATGCGCGCGCTGAAGCTGGCCTGAGCGCCGGTCGATTTTGCGATAGACCAATTGCCTGTGCCATGGGCCTTCACGGTTCCATGGCACCCGCTCCACGATCAACCTGCAGACGAGCGGAGTGGATCTTTTCTGAAACATAGGAATCCGTAGTAACTGATGTGGGGCATCCACAACGAGAGAAGCGGAGGGTTCGGGTGAGTCGCGTCGCGGACCAGGTCGAATGGCGTCGCGTATTGCTCGAAAGCAGTGCACAAGCCCAACCATCAGGACGGAAGGGCAATCAGACGCCGGAGCACCGGCAAAAAAACAGACCAGAGGAGACGAGATGAAATTGAAGCTGAGCTGCGTCGCGGCGTTGATGCTGTTTGCGGGCGTTGCACACGCGCAGTCGTCGGTGACGCTTTACGGTGTTACCGACACAGGCTTGCTCTATCAAAGTGCGAGCGCTGCGAATTTTCAGTCGAAAGTCAATCTCGGGCACGTCTACGAAGCAAAGGACGCTGGCATCGGACAGAGCCTTTTCGGGATGAGGGGTATCGAAGACATCGGCGGCGGCTACTCGGTGACGTTCAAGTTGCAGGGTGCGTTCAGCCTGACGAGTGGCAAGACCGGTCTTTCGAGTACACCGAACACCACGGCCGTGTTCAATCAGCAGACTTCGGTTGGCGTAGCCGGTCCGTTCGGGACGATCGATGCGGGCCGGCAAATCGTGCCGATGATTCGCGCGATGGCCGATACTGACGTTCGGAACGCCCAGTACTTCGGCAGCATTCTGACCGCGTGGCTCGGCATGAATCAGGCGGCCGGCTGGCAGGGCACGAGTACGAACGGGCCGCTTGGTGCGCTTTACGATGACAACGCCATCGTCTACCAGTCGCCGAAGTTCTATGGTGCGTCGCTCGCCCTCGAGTACGCGCCCGGCGGCGTGGCGGGCCAGTTTCAAGGGGGAACGCGCGAGTCCGCGATCCTGAAGTATTCGAACTACGGCTTGAACCTTTCCGGGGTCTACTACAACGGCCACGATACGAATCCGTTTACGACCACTGCCAACGGCATCGTCACCGCGCCTTCGACGGGGTTGAACAACAACCGGTTCTGGTATGTCGGCGCGATGTACACCTTCCACGATTTCTCGGTGTCGGGCTCATACAGCATCGGGCGCAACCCTGCGAATAGCGCCCATACCAACATCGAGATGATTTCGGGCGGTCTCGGTTACAGGTTCTCGCCGTCCTTCAAGGTGACCTCGGGCTTCTACTACCTGAAGGATCGCAACAAGAGTGCGAATCAGTCGGATCTCGTCTCGCTCGGCGGCGAATACAGCTTTTCGCATTCAACGCTGGCGTACGCTCAAGTTGGCTACGTCAACAACCGGGGGACCATGAGCCAGACCGTCACTTACGGCGCTCCCGTGCCGGAAGGCCGCTCGACTACGGCGGCGATGATCGGTATCCGTCATGTCTTTTGATTCCAACTAACTCGTTTGACTGGAGAGAACAATGAATATTCGCACGGGGCTTGGCTACCTTGGGGCGCTCGTTTTCGCGGTGGTGTCGCTCGGCGCGTTGGCGCAGACTGCCGCGAGCGGGCCGGGTGCAAATGATGCTCCTCCGGTGGCCTCGGCAGCACCAGCGAAGTCGCAACGGGCGGCAAATCGCGCCCTGCGCCGCAGGGTATATGCGACCGTTGTGAAGCATCAGGAGATCGACGCGGGCAACATTAGCGTTGTTGCCAGAGGCGGAGCGGTGACGCTCGACGGGACTGTCTCCGATGCGTCGCAGATCAGCAAAGTGGAGGACATCGTGAGGGGCGTTCCGGGCGTAGCTTCGGTTACGAACCGGCTGGCGGTCAGGAAATCCTTCAATGGCGAATAAGCCGATCGTCTATCGGCGAATCGGCTGATTTCGCTCGCGTACGTTTGTCGGCGCCAACCTCACGTCTTCTGCCGACAGGGGCAACGAATTGCTGGCGCCGGCAGTCGTTGCTCCCGACTTGCGCAAATACTCACGCCACGTGAAGGATCGATGTGGTGCGCGGAACGTGATCGCGGGACGAGCGCTCTTGCCAGAATTGAATCGAACGGCCGGTTCGAGTGAGACGAAGCGGACTCTGCGCCCGTGGTCGGATTCGCGTGCTCCGATCGGCTCAAGTGTGCATCTCGTCATCCGATTGAGGCAAGATAACCTCCTTTTGTCTACGGGCGCCGCTGGCGGCTGCGTTCACCCGCAAACGACCCGATATGCTGAGCCAGCAAGCCGTAGATGCATGGACCGGTTCTGTCGCGGTAAGGGGCGAAGCGAAAGCGAGATCGCTATGCTATGCACTACTGATATTGCGAGGCTGTAGAATTGATCAGCGGCGGAAAGATGGGATTCCCGAACAAGCTTCATCTGTCCTTTCACGATCATATGCATCAGTTCGATGCCAACCAGAAGGATCCAGGCACAGCGAAAGTCTTGAATCCGAGCATGGGTCGCGTCCGCCGCTTGAGCGCCCGATGGTCCTGCTCGACCAGATTATTGAAATATTTCGACTTGCGGATCTTGATGGGTGCTTCACGATCAGCGTTGATCACCTCGAGCGCGGCGAGATTTGCGCCGCTTTTGTCGATGGTCACCGTCTCCGGCGCCCCGTTCTGGGCCATCACCTTTTCAAAGTAAAGCCGGGCTGCGGTCTTGTCCCGATGGGCGCGCAGTAGAAAGTCGATCGTGTTGCCGTCCTTGTTGACGGCCTGGTAAAGATATCGCCATTCGCCCTTGACGCGAATGTACGTCTCGTCCATGCGCCAGCTCTTGCCGACCGGCCGCTTGCGCAGGCGAAACGATCTCCAGCACCGGCAACAGCTTGACGGCCCAACGGTGCACGGTTGAATGATCGACGCAAGCGCCGCGCTCCGCCATCATGTCTTCCAGGTTTCGCAGGCTGAGCGAATAGGCCACATACCAGCGAACGCACGTCAGGATCACGTCGAGTGGATAGTGCAGGCGTTTGGGCACGCGGGCCAACGCCGGATTCACCGTTCTCATCAAGCTTTCAGTTTCGCGTCGTTCCGCAAATCATAGCGGAACGCCTTACTGCAGCAGATCCCGTGGTATTGCCCCAAAGGGCAACTTCGTTGCCCTTTGCCCTAATGGCCAGTTGTTTGGAAATATCTGATTCTTTCTGGACTGTGCCACTTGCAGCGCGATTCCTCGCGCATACAGGGCCGCCGGCATCCTCAGAGGGCATCACGATGACACTTTCGCGCAGAGACTTTCACCGCGTGAGCATGGCAATGGTGGCGGGGATCGCAGCCGTTGGTAAAAGCACGAATGTCGGAGCCGACGAGGCGCCGACGCCTCTGGCGTCGGGAGCGGGGAGTCCCATGGAACCACTAGGCGGGCAACCGCCGGCCGGCTCGACTGCCTCGATCAAGGACTTTGATTACCAGATCAAATATCAGCGGGCGTTCGAAGCGGTTCTCTGGAACATGCCCGCGATTGCGATATACAGCTTCCGGCGGGCAGCCTTTGACAATCTGGGTGTCAAGGACAACGACATCATCTCCTATTCGGCGCCGGCGACGCCGAAGCTCGAAGCCATTACGGCGAATAGCACGACGCCATACATCGCGGCATTTACCGATCTGCGAAAAGGGCCCGTTGTGCTGGAGGTCCCCGCCGCCGGTGCCGAAGGGAGCGTCTACGGACAGGTTGTGGACGCGTGGCAGTTCACGATCGCGGACGTGGGGCCTTCAGGCCGCGACAAGGGGAAAGGCGCGAAGTTCTTGTTCACAGCACCCGGCTACAAGGGTTCCGTTCCCAAGGACTATCTCCACGTCGCCTCGCCCAATTTCAGGATCGCGCTAGCGTTTCGCTCGGTTCGCGCGCCGGGCAAGTCCGCCACAGACGCCTATCACTATGCCCAGCGGCTACGCATGTACTACCTGTCGGAAGCCGCGAATCCGCCGAAGCAGCGTTTCATCGATCCGATCCACGATCGCTATCCCACGCTTCCGTTTTTTGATGAGCGGCATTTCGACGATATGCATGCCGTCATGAGTGTCGAGCCTGTCAATGCGCATGACAAGATCATGATGGGCATGCTCACGTCACTGGGAATCGAAAAGGGTAAGCCTTTCACGCCCGACGAAACGACGAAGAAGGCCATGCGTCAGGCGGCGATCGACGCGTGGTTCTACCTGCAATACTGGTACGACCATTTCCCGAGAGAGAAGCTGTTCTGGCCGGACCGGCATTACGCCTCATTGCTTCAGGCTGACGACAACAGGACATTCACATTCGTTTATGACGACAGGATCGACCTGATCAATCGAGCGGCCGAATACTTCTGGTGCACCTACATGCCCAGAGTCCTGAGTGATGATCCCGCTACCCAGTACTTGATGGCCGTGGCGGACAGCAGCGGAAATCTTCTTGAGGCTGGAAGGCTTTACAAGCTGGACGTTCCAGCCCAGATGCCCGTCAAGCAATTTTGGGCGCTCACCGTGTATGACCGGGCCACCAATGCGTTCATTTACAGCGAGTCCAACCGCACGACGCTCTCGTCTTACGATCTCGACACCATGAAGAAAAACGCGGACGGTGGCGTCACGCTCTATGTCGGACCCAAGGCGCCCGAGGGGCTGGAGTCCAACTGGATACCGACCGCGGGAAAGCGTCCTCTGCCCGCCATGCGTCTTTATGGTCCGACTGAATCGCTCAACAACAAGTCGTTCAAGCTATCGGATTTTCAACTGGTCTAAATGGTTGGCTCGATTAGAGCCCAACCGAAGTGGTGACAACTGTCTATGGGTGCTGCTTAAAGGGGAGCTCGATGGAGAGGTGGAGCGCGATGCGGCACGGACGGGGGGGCGGCTTATCCGCGCGCTTGAAGTTCGTTGCGATAGCAACTATCACGATGGGTGTTACATCGATCGCGCACGCCCAGTCAGACGAGGATCTGGCCAAGCAGCTCAGCAACCCGGTTGCGGCGCTCATCAGCGTCCCGTTCCAGTTCAACTACGACGACAACATCGGTCCCAACCGTGACGGCCACAAGTTTCTGCTGAACTTCCAGCCCGTCATACCGTTTCACCTGAATGACACCTGGAACCTGATCTCACGGACGATTCTGCCGGTTGTGTCGCAGAGCGACGTGTCGCCCGGATCGGGATCGCAGACTGGCCTTGGCGATGTTGTACAAAGCATTTTCCTCTCGCCACAAAAACCGACAGCGAGCGGGCTGATCTGGGGTGTCGGACCGGTTTTTCTGATTCCAACGGGTACGGATGAGCTGCTGTCCAGCCGCAAGTGGGGCGCGGGACCGACCGCCGTCGTGCTCATGCAATCGGGGCCATGGACCTATGGCATGCTGGCCAATCATATCTGGTCGTTTGCCGGCGAAAGCAGCCGCGACAGCGTCAGTTCGACGTTTCTTCAGCCCTTCCTCAACTACACGACCAAAGACGCGTGGACCTTTGGGCTCAACACCGAATCGACTTACGACTGGACGCACAATCAGTGGTCGACACCGATCAACGCAACCGTCACCAAACTCATCAAGGTGGGCGGCCAGCCGATCAGCGTCGGCGGCGGCGTCCGGTATTGGGCGGCGAGTCCCAGTTCGGGGCCCCACGGCTGGGGAGGGCGAGTCATTGTGACTTTCCTGTTCCCCGCTTGATTCAAGACTAAAATCGTTCAATCCCCAGGAGCATAGGATGAAGCTGCCCGGAAAGTTGAAAGCGTGTTCTTTCGCAATTTGCCTGGCGATCGGCGCGCAAGCGGTTGCACAAGGTACATCGTCTCCTGATCTGCTTCTGACCACGCCCGCTACACGCGATGTCATTCAGAAAGGCCTGCACGCCGATGGCTATAGCCTCGCAATCATGGCCTATTACTGGGGCTATCCGCTCGTCAGAATGGAACGCGTCGCGCGCGAGTACACGGATGTGCCGTCGCCCAAACCGGCGACTAGTTATCGCGCGCCGCTCGATCACATCGGCTGGGCGACCTCGCTCGCGTCTCCTGACGCGAAGGACATGCCGACCGCCAATAACGACACGTACTACATGAGCGCGGTGCTTGACCTCACCGAACCCTATGTACTGACGGTGCCCGATACGCACGACCGCTACTACGTCATTGACGTCTTCAACATGTGGCAGGAGTTGGAGCATTACATCGGTCGTCGCACGACAGGCACCAGGGCTGGAAAGTACGTGCTCGTGCCGCCAGGCTGGAAGGGAGCGCTGCCGAAGGACGCGAAGCGTCTGGACGTCAGCACGCGAAACGTCTGGCTGTGGGGGCGACTGCATGTCAACCAGAGCGAAGATACTGCACCCGTGCTGGCATTGCAGAAGAAGTTCACCGTCACTCCGTTGAGTGGCAGGGCAGTCGGCAACCCGACACTGCCGCCGCTTCCGCAGACCGGCAACGACGAACTGGGTTTCTTTGCGGAACTGGCTGCTGCCCTCAAGGATAATCCGGTCAAACCCGCCGACAAGGCGTTGTTTGCGCAGTTCGCGCGAATTGGCCTGACCGATAAAGGCTTCGATGCCAGTAAGCTGGATGCCGCCACCCGCAAGGGCATGGTGGAAGGCCTCGCCGACGGACCCGCAGTCGCCATCTCATCGTTCGCCAGCACGTCGACGGTACGCAATGGCTGGAACTGGGTGACGGGACTCGATAGTTTCGGCTTCAACTACCCGTTGCGCGCCATGGTCGCAGGGCCGTATCTGGGCGGCCAGGGCGAGCACGAGGCCATGTATCCGATCCGTTACACCGACAGCAAGGGGCAGACACTGAGCGGGGCGAACCAGTATGTCGTCAAACTCGATTCGGCACCGCCAGTGGGGGCGTTCTGGTCGTTGACCATGTACAACGCCGACGACAAGATGCTGGTCGCCAATGACATCGGCCGCTACAAGGTGGGCTCCGATACACCGGGGTTGAAGATTGCACAGGACGGCTCGATCACCATCCCGATTTCGCACACCAGGCCAACGGGTGAGGACGCAGCAAACTGGCTGCCTGCGCCGAGCGGTAATTTCTATGTGATCTTGCGCCTGTACCAACCGTCAGATGCCATCCTTTCTGGCAAATGGGCATTGCCTCAATTGAACAAGGAGAACTAGGCAACATCGGCACGGCGCACTGCAAACCATTTATCGCTGGGGGTTACGCGATGCGTCTCTTCCCGATGCAAGCCTGTGACTTACGAAGCTTGCGCCCGGCAGCAACCTGGTGTTGCCAGCCGTACGACTGGCTAACGCTGGGCGCAGCGTCGGTTGTCCGCTCTTGCAAGTGAAGGTGACGCACAAGCTGACGGAGGGAGAAGAACGTGAATGGCAGTTCCTGGCCGAACCCGGAAGTAGGGGGCGACGATCCGAATATCGGAGGTGCCATGACATTGAACTTCCGTAGACGACCCGTTTCTGCCGGTCGACACGTTGTGGCCCGTGCGGCGCTTTTCCGACTACAGGAGCCGTTCGCGGGATTAGGTCTTTGGCAAGTTCGCTGCCTTTGCGGACTGCAACTCGCGTCGTATACCGATGAGCGCGTCGCAGTGATGGGCACGATCGTCTGCCCGATGTCCGGCATCATCTTCGCGCCGGATCCTGACCCCAAGTCCGTGATTCGAGTTTACTAAGCCATCGAGGCATTGATCATTTTCAATTGTCCGTCTGATTGCGGAACCGCCGTTTTGGCCATTTTCTTAGCGCTAGGTTCGGCGCTTGAATGACTGCTTGTTGGATGGATTTGCCATTCGAACGATTTTGCGACAGAGCGGAAGAGAGTCGCTTCCTGGCCGGCTACCGCCTGTTCGCAATCGGTCTGCGCACCAATCCGCGAAGAACTTTCCTTTGGCGCGCGTAGCGTTTGCAAACCGCATTTTGTCGGACGAAACAACACTCCGCCATCTCGCCTAAAGACAAACCCGCATTTGCGTAAAACGAAGTGATTCGCCATTGACAAATTAAACCCGCCCCACCTATGATCGGCTCACTGCCTGGAGACGCGTGCACAGCAAGCGTCCCGGCGAGCCGCGCAAGGCGCGCAAGACGCCGCGCATCAGCGGCTTGCCCGGATCTGACCGGGCAAGCCGGAGTCATGTTTGGAGACTGGCAGATGCCCCAATCGATTGCCCCGGACCGCGGGTCCGAAGCCGCGCGCGCGTACGCTGCGTCCGCGCACAATCCCTCGCAGCAAGACGACGCGCTCTATCGCAAGGTGTCGGCGCGTGTGATTCCGTTCCTGTTCGTTTGCTACGTCGTGTCGTTTCTCGACCGCATCAACATCGGCTTCGCGCAATTGCAGATGAAGCACGACCTGGGCTTCAGCGACGCAATGTATGGCCTCGGCGCCGCCGTCTTCTACGTGGGCTACGTGCTGTGCGAAGTGCCGAGCAACATGCTGCTTGCGCGCTTTGGTGCGCGCCGCACGTTCATGCGCATCATGCTGCTGTGGGGCATTGCCTCGACGAGCATGATGTTCGTGTCGAGCCCCACGCAGTTCTACGCGCTGCGCTTCCTGCTGGGCGTATTCGAGGCCGGCTTCTTTCCGGGCATCGTGCTCTATCTCACGTACTGGTATCCGGCGCGCCGCCGCGCGGCCGTGTTCTCGATCTTCTTCGCTGGCGTGGCGGTGGCGGGCGTGCTGGGCGGCCTCATCTCCGGATGGATCATGCGCGACATGGCCGGCGTGGCGGGCCTTGCCGGCTGGCGCTGGATGTTCGTGATCGAAGGTCTGCCGGCCGTGCTGCTCGGCCTCATGGCGGCGTTCTGGCTCGTGGACGGTCCCGAGAAGGCGAGGTGGCTGACCGATGCGGAAAAAGCGTACCTCCTCGCGCAACGCGACGGCGAAGGCGATCACGCGCATTCCACGCGTTCGTTCGGGGCCGCGCTGCGCAACCCGCGCGTGTATCTGTTCGCGTTCATCTACTTCTCCCTGACCTGTGCCTCGCTCACGCTGAACTTCTGGATGCCGCTCATGATTCGCGACTTCGGCGTGCATGACGTGCTGGCGATCAGCCTCTACACCGTCATTCCGAATGCGGTGGGCGCGGTGGGCCTCATGTGGATTGCGCGCCGCTCGGACCGGCGTGGCGAACGGCGCTGGCACTTCGCTGCGTGCACGATAGGCGGGGGCATTGCCCTGGCGCTGCTCACGCTGCATCTGGCGAGCTTCGCCGCGATGATGGCGATCCTCTCGATCGCAGCGGTGCTGATCTTTGCCGCGTTGCCGATCTTCTGGGCGGTGCCTTCGGCGTATCTCTCGGGCAAGGCTGCAGCGGCGGGGATCGCGCTCATCAGCAGTATCGGCATTACGAGCGGCATTGTGAGCCCGTGGGCGATCGGGCTCATCAAGACACACACGGGCAGCATGGACAACGCGCTGTATCTGCTTGCGGCGCTGCTGGTGGTGAGTGGCGCGGCACTCGTGGCGGGTGTGCCGGCGGTGAAGCTTAGCCGCTGAGGCGCGATGCCCTGCGTTGCCCCACGTTGCGTATGGGCGATGCAGGGCAAACTCGTTTTGCACCAACTTTTATTATCCAGTACGTGTTGCTATAGACACCCGGCGGCTGCCTGCCAAAGCGCAGGAAAGACCTCAACGCCGCTGGCACTCGTGTTCGACCGTGATCTTCGGCCGGCGAATAAAGTGCTGCTCACCGGCCTACCTCTCTCGCCCAGCTGGAATCGTACTTCTCACGCGACTTTTGAGACGATGGTTTAATCGATTCCCGTTCTGCGACTGACGACGCGCCGCCTTGGCGGAATCAACAAGCAAGCACTCCGCGGGACGAAATTCTTGTGAAATGCACGCAATCAGTTCCGTCGACAATTCCCCCATGCCCAGTAACCCGCTTGCCGACTTGCGCGACGTAACGATTTGCGCGGTCGATTCGATCAATCCCGCGCTTGCCGCCCGAGCGCTTGATCTTTCACTTTCGCAATGCCGATTTGGTGAAGCAATACTCTTTACTCACGAAGTGGTGCAGACTCGCGCACGGCACGTGCAGATCGACCCTATCGGGTCTCTGGAAACCTACTCCAGATTCATGATCAAGGAGCTTGTGAAGTACATTTCCACCCCTTGGGTGCTTGCCGTGCAATGGGATGGATACGTGGTGGACGGTTCGCGATGGACCGACGCGTTTTACCAATACGATTACATCGGAGCGCGCTGGCCGAATTCGGAGGAAGGCTCGGATGTCGGGAACGGCGGCTTTTCACTGCGTTCTTCGAAGTTGCTCAGGGCAATCGCCAACGACGAGTTTGAGCTAAGTCCGGATCAAGGCGAAGACGCCTTGATCTGTTCAACCTGGCGCCCGGCACTCGAGGAAAGGTATGGCATTCGCTTTGCGCCTGCCAGCGCGGCAGATCTCTTCGCGTACGAGTATGCGTTTCCATCGCGCCCGACGTTTGGATTTCACGGTGTTTTCAATATGTGGCGGCATATCGAAGACAACGCGATGATCGAGATCATTCGAACAGTTGACATCCTGACGCTTACTTCGCCGAGGGGCGTGGCACTGCTCAAGAACTATTGCGACCTCCGGAAATTTGCTTGCGTGAATGCCATATATCGACGCTACCGGGACCGTGCAAACGCTGAGGGATTGGTAAGTGCATTCGTTCGCAACGGCGTGAGCGAAGACGTCGCCCGTTACTACGTCGACCTATGCGAGGCGAGTTGAACCCGTATTGGATTGCCGCTCAAGCAAACTGAACAGAACAGAAATTCGACCTTGCCAGAATCGCGTTGAAACATGGCTACGCAACTACAAATTCCGTATTTCGCCATCGGGGATCAGGTATCCGTGACTGCTGTTCCGCAGGCGTGGCACGCCCAGAGGGGCGAACGCATGTTTTACTCCGACCAACGCGTATGGGTGTTCAAGCATAACCCTCACATCGATTTCAGGCCGCCTGGTCCAGGTGATACTGAGGTGCTCGTCTTGCCCGATGCGCGTCTGAAATCCGATGCCGACAGCTACGTGAAACGGTACAACAGCGAGATCTTTGGCTCTCAGACCGAATTCATACTCCACAGGCTAGGTCTCGAGTGCGGATCGAGTCGACATCCTCGTCTCTATGCGCACGAAGATCTGGATATTGTTCCTCACAAGGTCGTCGTTCATACGACAGGTTCCGATCGCAAACTAAGCGGGGAGTCGGGGGAGCCTGTCATTCGATATCGATTTGGTGAGGATGAAATCAGGGTCATGAGCGACGAAGTCATTGCCGCGATTCGAAGAAACTACAAAGACTGGCTCATCGTTCAAATCGGTTCGGCACACGATAAACCTGTTGAAGGGAACAATGTAGTTGACTTGCGTGGTCGCCTTGATATTTGGGAATCTGCCGCCGAAATTGCTACGGCGTCGAGGTTCATCGGCGTGAATTCCGGGCCCATGCATATCGCGAACTGCTATCCGCGAGTGACAAAGCGGATCGTCCTCATGGAATTCAGCCAAGGCTATCTGGCGCGTGAGAATGACGTCGCTTTTCCATGGCGCGCCGGATGTACGCGAAACTTTCTGACCAGCTGGCTTGATCCGGCAAATACCTATTTCAATCGTTTCGACCAGGACTACGGTACTTCCTTTTCCTATCTGAAGATCTAATCGCGATGTCCAGGCGGTCATGGCCGTGCCATACATTCAGTAATGACAATCGGCTCTCGTCAGACATCGATAGTTCGCGCATTGAATAACAGAATCCGTGCGCGTCAATCAACCGACCGAGGCGCGCCCGTGTCATCCCCCATCAAACACACGCAGTCGTATCTGGAGGCCGCCGATCGCGCCTACGCCGCAGGCGATTGGCAAAGCGCATTGCAACTCGCCGACAAAGCTATCGCGGCGAATCCGCGCAACAGCGACGCGCTCCACAGGCGCGGGCTAATCGCGCTCGCGATGGGCTCGCCGGCTGAAGCCCAAATATGGCTGAGGCGCGCCGTTCAGCTATTCCCGCACCCCGTGTACTGCAACAGCCTTTGCGTGACGCAAACGCGCCTTGGCGACTACGCCGCCGCCGCCGAAACCGCACGTCTGGGCCTGCGGCGTGCACGTGAGCGCTTCCCGGCAGTCGATACGTCGCTGCTCTCGTACAACCTCGGCGTCGCCCTGCAACTCGACGATCAGCCCGAGGCGGCTGCGCAGAGCTACCGTCAAACCCTTGCGCGTCAGCCCGATCACACGGCGGCGCATAACAATCTCGGGACGGTCACGAAGGATCTCGGCGATCTCGTCACCGCCATCGGCCATTTCGAGCGTGCCATCGCGCTCGATCCGCGCAATGTCGAAGCTCACAGCAACCTGGGTCATGCGCTGCTTGCAGCGGGCCATTACGAAGAAGCATGGCCGTACTTCGAACAGCGCTGGGCGAGCTTTCAGGCGGGAGATCGGCCAGCGGCGCAGGGCGCCCCCATGTTGCCAATTCCGCCGTGGCGAAGCGGTCCGCTCCCAGGCGAGCGCCGGTTGCTCGTGCTGCACGAACAGGGCTTTGGCGACGCGCTGCAATTCTGTCGCTATTTGCCCGTTGCGCTCGCGCACGGCACGCGGGTTGGCTACGTCTGCCCCAAGCCGTTGCGGCGGTTGTTCGAACAGTCGCTTTGCACGCGCTGGCCGAACATCGAGCTGCTCGACGAAGTGCCATCAGACCTTGGCGAGTGGGACGCGCACTGCTCGCTGCTCTCGCTGCCGATGCTGCTTGGCACGCGCCTCGACACCATTCCTGCGCTCGTGCCTTATCTGCACGCCGAATCGCAGCGCGCGCACAGGTGGGCCGACCGGCTACGCGCGGTTGGCAATGACGTGAAGCCGCGTATCGGTGTTGTTTGGGCAGGCGGCCATACAGGCACGGCGGCGGATCGCCGGCGCAGCATCGCGCCCGATACGTTCGCGAAGCTGCTGTCCTGGCAAGGCGCGCACTGGATCAGCCTGCAAAAAGCCGAAGACGCTTCGAAGCAATTGCCGCCTGCATACCGCGCGCAAGTCACCGACTGGATGGACGAGGTCGGCGATTTCGCCGACACGGCGGCGTTGATCGACGGCCTCGATCTCGTCATCTCGGTCGATACGTCGGTGGCGCATCTGGCTGCTGCAATGGGCAAGCCGGTTTGGCTACTCAACCGTTTTGCGGGCTGCTGGCGTTGGCTGCGCGATCGCGACGACAGCCCGTGGTATTCGGGCCTGCGTCTCTTCACGCAGAAAGAACGTAACAATTGGGACGACGTACTAAACTGCGTGCTCGACACGCTCGCCACGCGCTATCCGGTGAACGAAACCGCCATTTCGCAGGCTTGAATAGCGCGCGCCCAGAAACACGCGGGCAGCGAGTTTCATTGCGCATCCCCTTGCGGATGCAACCCTGGAATCACTGCTGCCCGGCAAGCTCCTCCAGCAGCCAGTCGCGAAACGCAACGAGGACGGGGTGACGCTGGGCGCGCTCCGGGTAGACCAGGTAATACGAGCGCGAGCTTGGCACCGCTTCGAACGGGCTGAGAAGCCGCTTCTCGTTCAATTCGTCTTCCACCAGCATACGCGGCACGAGGCCCACGCCGATACCGGCGACGACCGCCTGGATCAAATGCGAGGTCAGCTCGAAACTCGGGCCCGGACGTAGCGCGTCGTGAGGCAACCCGAAATGCGCGCACCATTCGCGCCATGCGTCGGGAAAGCTGCGCACGCGCAGCAGCGTGAGGCCATCGAGCGATTCGATGGTCGGCGCGGCGGCCCGGCGCTTCGGTTTTTTCGCGAACGGCAACGCGGTGGGTTTGCCAACCAGCACGAGTTCTTCCGCATAGAGCCTGTGCGCCGTTACACCGGGCCAGCGGCCGTCGCCCACGACGATCGCGGCGTCGAGGTCCTGGGTCGAAAAATCGGCGGCCTCGATACGCGAGTCGAGATCGATCTGCAAATCGGGGTGTGCCTGATAGAAGCGGTGCAGGCGCGGCAGCAGCCACTTGGCGCCGAACGTCGGCAGGGTCGCGACGCGTAACTGCGTTTTCGGCGCGTTGGCCGTGAGGGCTTGCAGCGTTGCGCTGCGGATCAGCGTAAGCGCGTGGGAGATCTCGGCCATATAGGCCCGGCCAATATCGGTCGGAATGATGCGTTTGCCTTCGCGCGTGAAGAGCGCAAGGTCGAGCATCGCTTCAAGCGCCTGAACCTGGCGGCTCACGGCGCTCTGCGTGAGCGACAGCTCCTGCGCGGCACGCGTGAAGCTCTCGTGGCGCGCGGACGCTTCGAACGCGAGCAGCAGTGACATGGAAGGCGTGAGCTTACGGTAATTCATTCATAAACCTCATGATAAACCCAACCAATTTACGTTTGCCCGGTGCCGGTTGGAAGGTGACAATTCCATACCATAAATAGAGACTTTGAGGGAAGCATGGCCATTGCCCAGCTTGGCATCGACGAATTCGGCAGCCCCCTGACCCGTCAATTTTTGCATGAATTGAAGGTGTCGGGCTTCGAAGGCGAAGTGGATGCGAGTCACGCCACGCGCACGGTGCTGGCCACGGACAACTCGATCTACCAGCGCTATCCACAAGCGGTGGTGTTCCCGCGCCATGCGAAGGATGTCGCACGGCTCGCAAACCTGCTCGGTCGCGACGCCTTTCGCGGCGTGGCGGTCGCGGCGCGCGGCGGTGGCACGGGCACGAACGGGCAGTCGCTGACCGAAGGTATCGTGGTCGATATGTCGAGGCATATGAACCGCATCCTCGAAATCGATCCGGTTGCGCGTACGGCGCGAGTGGAGGCCGGCGTTGTCAAGGATCAGCTCAATGCCGAACTGAAGCGGCACGGCCTCTTTTTCGCGCCGGAGCTTTCGACTTCGAACCGCGCGACCATCGGCGGCATGATCAGCACGGACGCAAGCGGGCAGGGCAGTTGCACCTATGGGAAAACGCGCGACCACGTGCTCGCGCTGGAAACGGTCCTGGTCGGAGGCGAGCGAATGTCGAGCGCGCCGGTCGATCAGCACGCACTCAGCGCGCTTTGCGCGCGTGCGGACAAGGTCGGCGAGGTTTTCCGCACCGCGCACGATATCAGCCAGCGTGAAGCCGGCCTGATACGCGAGCGTTTTCCCGCGTTGAACCGCTGCTTGACGGGTTACGACCTCGCTCATTTGCGTGACGGCGCGGGGCGCTTCGACATCAATAGCGTGCTGTGCGGCTCGGAAGGCACGCTCGGCTTCATCGTCGAGGCGACGCTGAACGTGCTGCCGGTGCCGAAGCACGCCGTGCTCGTCAATATCCGCTATGAGGGCTTCATGGATGCCTTGCGCGACGCGCGCGCGCTGATGGCGCATCGTCCGCTCTCGATCGAAACCGTGGATTCCACTGTGTTGCGGTTGGCGCGCGAGGACATTGTCTGGCAAAGCGTGGCCGAGTATTTCCCCGCCGACGATGGAATTGAAGGCGGTGCGAGCGGCATCAACATGGTCGAATTCAGCGGTGACGACGCGGACGAATTGCGCGCACGCGTGGCGGCGTTCGCGGCGCACCTGGGCGCGGACGCGAGCGTGAAGCGTCTCGGCCATACGATTGCCGACGGTGAGGCGGCGATCCATCGCGTCTATGCGATGCGCAAGCGCGCGGTGGGCCTGCTGGGCAACGCAAGCGGTGCGAGCCGCCCGCAGCCTTTCGTGGAGGACACGGCCGTGCCGCCCGAAAACCTCGCCGACTACATTGCCGAGTTTCGCGCGCTGCTCGATGGTTTCGGCCTGCGTTACGGCATGTTCGGCCACGTCGACGCAGGCGTGCTCCACGTGCGGCCCGCGCTCGACATGCGCAATCCCGACGAGGCCGCGCTCGTGCGCCCCATTTCGGATGCCGTGGCCGCCTTGACGATGAAGTATGGCGGCTTGCTGTGGGGCGAACATGGCAAGGGCGTGCGCTCCGAGTACGTGCCCGAGTATTTCGGGCCTTTGTATCCGGCGCTGCAGCGGCTCAAGGCGGCATTCGATCCGCACAATCAGCTCAATCCAGGCAAGATCGCGACGCCAGCGGGCGTGAATGCGACACTGTTGAAGATCGACACGACGCGGCTACGCGGCGAGTTGGACCGGCGTATTGACGAGCGCGTCTGGCAAGCCAACGCCGACGCCGTTCACTGCAACGGCAACGGGGCCTGCTACAACTTCGATCCGAACGATGCCATGTGTCCGTCGTGGAAAGCCACGCGCGAGCGCGTGCATTCGCCGAAGGGTCGTGCTTCGCTGATGCGGGAATGGTTGCGCAAGCAACAAGACGCCGGAGTGGATCTCGCCGCGCCCCCGGTCGCGGCGGCGTTGCCGCTGCGTCTCGTCAATAGCGTGCGCAAACGCCAGGGCGAGCAGGACTTCTCGCATGAGCTTTATGACGCCATGGCGGGTTGCCTCTCGTGCAAGTCATGCGCGGGGCAATGCCCCGTAAAGGTGAGCGTGCCCGAGTTTCGCGCGCGCTTTCTGGAGCTTTATCACACGCGCTATTTGCGTCCGCTGCGTGACTATTTGATCGGTGCGCTCGAATTCACGGTGCCGCGCGTAGCGGCCGTGCCTGGCGCGGGCGGCGTGTACAACGCGCTGATGGGCGCAGGTCTTGTCAAATCGCTGCTTGGGCGCTGCGTTGGCCTTGTCGATAGCCCGTTGTTGAGCCGCATGTCATGGCGTGGAGTGCTGCGCAAGTCGGGAGCGCAGATCGCAACGACCGAACGGCTGGCAATGCTTGGCGAAGCCGAGCGCGAGCGCAGCGTGATCGTGGTGCAGGATGCGTTTACGCGTTACTTCGAGACGTCGGTCGCCGCTGCGTTTCTGGAGCTCGCCGCGCGTCTTGGTTTCAAGGTATTCGTCGCGCCTTATGCTCCGAGCGGCAAGCCGCTGCACGTCCAGGGGTTTCTGCCGCAGTTTCGCCGCGTTGCGCGGCGCAATGCGGCGCAACTGGCCGAGCTTGCCAGAGCGGGTGTACCGCTCGTCGGCATCGATCCGGCCATGACGCTCGTGTACCGCCAGGAGTACCGCAAGGTGGAAGGCATCGAGGCGGCGCCAGAGGTCCTGCTGCCGCAGGAATGGTTGATTGGCGCAATGCGCGCAGGCGATACGGCGCATCGCGCGACGCAGTCGTTCCGCCTGCTCCCGCATTGCACCGAGCGCACCAACGCGAGCGCCGCCACGCTCTTGTGGAAAGACGTATTCGCCGCGGCGGGCCTCGCGCTCGCGACGCCGGCTGGAGGGTGCTGCGGCATGTCGGGCACCTATGGCCACGAGGCGCGCAATCGCGCGACTTCGGCAGCGATCTTCGAGCAATCGTGGGCGCAGCATGTCGATGCGGCATCGACGGCGACGCACGGGGCGGAAGAACTGCTCGCCACGGGCTATTCGTGCCGCTGCCAGGTCAAGCGCTTGCGTGGGCGTCAATTGCGTCACCCGGTTCAGGTGTTGCTGGACGCCCTGCGCTGAAACCGATCAATAGTCGTAGCGGCCTCGGTCGTGCCATTCGCGTTCGCGCCACTGCCGTTCGCGCCATTCGTGCTCGCGGCGTTCGTGCTCGCGCCACTCGTGTTCCCGCCACTGCCGCGCGCGCCAGTCGTCGTCGCCTCTCCAGTCGGTCTGGATTGCAGCCGGGGCATAGGCCGCGCCCGGCACGTCAACGCCCAAGGCGACATCCACATGGGCCAATGCCGCGGTCGAAGCCCCCAATGCCGTTGCGACCAGGACCAGGCCGAGAATCGTCTTCTTCATGTTGCGACTCCTTCGCACACTGCGTGCGTTGTTGATGAGCACGGTTCGGAGTCTAGGTCTCGCGCTTCGACACAGGTGAAACGGTGCTGCGAGATTCGTAACAACGAGTTAAGCAGGCGCCACGTTGCTGCCATGAGAATCGTGCTGCGAATTGATCAGTAGGACGATGGATTTATCGTGATGGCGCGGGTACACTCGAAGGCGAACCACGAGTCAAACAGGTCTTGATTGCGCCCGATGCCAAAACGAATCTTGCTTGTCGACGACAACCGCGACGTTGCAGACGCGCTCGCGGCGCTCGTCGAGTTCGAAGGTCACGAAGCCCGATGCGCCGCAGATGGACAAGAGGCCTTGCTCATTTCCGGGTCGTTCCTTCCCGAACTCGCTTTCGTCGACTGGAAGCTGCCGGACATGACCGGCGGTGAACTGGTGGGCCAGCTTCGGCTCAACCCGGCCTTGTCGACTACCCGGTACGTTCTGCTATCGGGTCTCACCGACCCGGACGTCGCCGCCAGGGCAGCCGCCGCCGGTTTCGATAAATGTCTGACGAAACCGGTGCGGCTCGAAGACCTGCTGGCTTGCCTGTGACGCCGGTGACGCGTTGCCGCTAACGCGACGGGTCCCACCGGGAGCCGGGAACAAGAATTGCGCACGCTGTCTCGCTTGTCGCCGCCTCGAATCTCCACGAACATTGTCGTTCTGGTGTCCAGCAGCGTCTCCTCGGAGCAGAGTCGCGTCATGAACAAGGAAGTTCCACCGCCAATCGAGCGCCCCCCGACCCGCTGGCCGGGTGAAATGGCGGAGCGCATCGCCGCATTCGACTGGAGCGATACGGCGCTCGGCCCGCGCGAAACCTGGTCGGCGAGCCTCGTTGCCGCGATCAACATGCTGCTCGCCTCACCTTCTCCGCTCGTCATGCTATGGGGCCACGAAGGCACGATGGTCTACAACGACGCCTACGCGGTCTTCGCGGGCGGCCGGCATCCGTTCCTGCTGGGCAAACCGGTCGAAACCGGCTGGCCGGAGGTGGCGGCGTTCAACCGCAATGTCGTCGATACATGCCTTGCCGGCGGGACCCTGGTCTTTCAGGACAAGGTGCTCGTGCTGTATCGCGAGGGGCACGCCGAAGACGTCTGGCTGGACCTGAGCTATAGCCCGGTTTTCGAAGACGACGAGAGGCCCGCGGGCGTCATCGCCATCGTGTTCGAAACGACCGCGAAGAAGCAGGCGGAAAAGCAGCGCAAGGTGGCGGAAGACGCGCTGCTGCAACTGACCCAGACACTGGAGCAGCGCGTAGCCGAGGAAGTGGGCGCGCGCGTGGCGATGGAGGAGCGGCTGCGTCAGGCGCAAAAGCTCGAAGCGATCGGCAGTCTCACGGGCGGGGTGGCGCACGACTTCAACAACGTCTTGCAGGTCATCTCCGCCAACCTGCAGCTCATCGAACTTGCGACGAAAGGCAACGCCGCCCTCGAGCGGCGCGTGGCGGCGGTCAGCAATGCGGTGTCGCGCGGCGCGAAGCTTGCCGCGCAACTGCTGGCTTTTGCACGCAGGCAACCGCTCGCGCCGGCCGTTCTGAGCCCCTTCCGGCTGGTCGAAGGCATGGCCGAGATGCTTCACCGCACGTTGCCGGAGACGATCGAACTCGCCATTGTGCCGGCGCACGAAAGCTGGAACATCTGCGCGGACCGCAGTCAGCTGGAAAGCGCGCTGTTGAATCTGGTCATCAACTCGCGCGACGCGATAGACGGATCCGGACGTATCGGCGTGAGTCTCGCGAACATCGACGCACAGAACGATGAAGAGGCGCGCCGCGACGGTGTGCCCGCAGGCGAATACGTTCGCCTGCGCGTGTCGGACTCGGGCAGCGGCATGCCCGACCACGTGAAAGCGCGCGTGTTCGAACCGTTCTTCACCACGAAAGCCGAGGGCCAGGGCACGGGACTAGGCTTGAGCATGGTGCACGGGTTCGTGGCGCAGAGTTCGGGCCACGTCTTCATTGACAGCAAGGAGGACGCAGGCACCACGGTCGACCTCTATTTCCCGCGCAGCCTGGAAGCGGAGTACGACGCTTACAAGCCGACCGTGGCGAGACAGGAGCGCGGCGGCGAGACGATTCTTGTGGTCGAAGACGATGCCGAGGTACGCATGGCCGCGCTCGAAATGCTGGCGCAGCTCGGCTACAAGGTGCTCTCCGCGCAAGACGGCGAGAGCGCGCTCAAGCTGATCCAGAGCGGCCAGCGTTTCGACCTGCTGTTCACCGATGTCGTGACGCCCGGTACGGTGAGAAGCAGCGAACTGGCTCGCATTGCGAGCGGTCCGCCTTATTACGCCGAAGTTCTGTTCGCCTCCGGCTATACGCGCGACGTCATTTTCCACGACGGCAAGCTCGACGAGGGCGTCGCGCTCATTAGCAAGCCTTATCGATTCGACGAGCTTGCCGTCGCGGTGCGCAATGCGCTGAACAATTCCGAATGACGTCGCCGCCGCGTCAGGTCTTCATCCCGATCTGTGCGCGCCCGAGCGGCGTCAGGTCGTCGACCGTTGCGCGCCCAACGAAATCGACTTCGAAATGATCGGTCGGGAAATCGGGCGGGCTCTTGCCCTCGAGGAAGCTTGGCAGCTGCCGCGCGAGCCAGGCGTCGTTCTTGGCGCAAGACGGCGCGGAAGCGATGTACATCACGTTGCTGTAGCCCTTGCCGCGATGCGCATCTTCCACGGCATGAATGACGTCGCTATGCCAGAAGACGGTGTCGCCCGGCTGCATCAGCGGAATCGACGAAAGCGCGTGGAACAGCGGCGCGTGGTATTCCGGCTTGATCGACAGTGCCCGCCCCGGCATCGCGCCGCACAGGTCGTCGTCCGCTATGTCGTCTTGCAGCGCGCGCAGCAGGATATAAACCATGGCGTTCGCAATGGGCACGAGTTGCAGCGTGCCGTCGCCGGGGCCTTGCTGCGTGAGCGCCGTCCAACCCTGAAACGTGCGGAACATCGAGCAGACGGCGGGTGACGGAATCTCCTCGACCTCGGTGCGCCACGCCGCGTCGAACGCGTCATAGTCGCGCCAGTTTCCGGAGAAGACATGGCGATAGACCTTGCGGAAGTTGGCTTCGATCCAGCGCTCGACTGAGCCGCCGTCGCAGTGAGCGGAGAGGCCGAGCGACTCGGAGCCAGGCGGGCGGCGGCGCAGCCGGTCCGCATAAACCGGCACGTGATTGGGGTCGAAATGCACGCGGCCTTCGCTCTCGGCGCGCCACAGCCGGTTCAGGAACACGCGCGTCTTTGTGAGTTCCGGCGACTGGCGCGCGAGTACCTGCGGCTTCGACCAGTAGACGCCGTAGATCTGCGGCTTGCTCGAGGCCAGCTGGCCGAAGTATTTGTCTTCAGCGCGATGGAGCAGCTTGCGGTCGAGGTCGTTGCGCTCGACATAGGCCGCAATGTCGTCGTCCCACCGCTCTACAAGCGAGCGGTCGAATACCTTGCGAATGACACAGGCGCCGCGCGCCTTCACATGCGCAATCTGCTCAGCGCTAACGCGGTTGCCGACGATGTCCGCAAACGCGATTTCGGGAATAACCGGCTCACCCCTGTCGCGAAGCTGGGCAATGCGATGCGCCTCTTCCTGCATGGCCGATTCGACTTCGGCGAACACGGCCCTGTAGTTGGGCAGTTTGTCCCGCAGTTCCTGCTTCGCCCGGCGGATTGCCGCGGGCAGGTCGTCGATATGCAAAGCCATTCGTTGTCTCCACCGTGGTGTTTTCGAATAATGGGAGCGTACGCCGGTGCCGCTTTGGCCAGTGATATTATCGGGTCAATCTTTTTGCAGTTTCGGCCATGAAAGCAGCCTACGAGCACGTCGATTTCGGCAGCAGCTGTTCGGTGCGGGTTTACCACCGGCGCTTGCCGCGCATTCCGTTCGAATGGCATCACCACCCGGAATACGAACTCACGCTGACGATGAACAGCCAGGGCAAGCGCTATATCGGCGACTCGGTCACCGTGTATGGCGCCGACGATCTCGTGCTCGTGCCTCCCGACATGCCGCATACCTGGTCGTCCAATCGCTCGATCGACCCGGCGGACTCGCAGGTGGCCATCGTCATCTGGTTCGAAGGCAACTGGGTGCAGCGCCTCGCCGACGTTTGCCCGGAGTACGTCAGCCTGCGCAACCTGTTGCGTCGCGCGGCCTGCGGACTGGTCTTCGAAGAAGGCGCGGGCGCGCATATGCGCGGTTATCTGGACCGTCTCTTATCGGCGGACCCGCGCGGGCGTCTGGCTGCCGTGCTGGAGATCCTGGTCTGGCTGACCGATCTGCCGGCCACCCAGCTCGCGACGCCCAGCGCGTTCGAAGGGCGCGTTGGCGCTTCGTCAGGCTATGAGCCTGAGCAGTTGAACCGCGTTCTGGCGCTGATCGAAACGCAGTTCTCGCAACCGTTGCGGCTTTCGACGCTCGCGAAGGCCGCAGGTCTTTCCGAACGCACGCTGACGAGACATTTCGTGCAGCACACGGGCGAAAGCGTGGGGCAGTACATTGCGCGGGTTCGAATCGGCCATGCGTGCCGGATGCTGACCGATACGCAGCTGCCCGTCTCCGTGATCGCCACGCGCTCAGGCTTCCCCAATGCCGCGAACTTCAACCGGCAGTTCAAGGCCACCAAAGCGTTGACGCCAGTGGCGTACCGGCAGCAATTCACGGGCGCGAAACGCGCCGAGGACCCGGCGGCGCCGTCCCTTACCGAGCGCTCGCCTTCTCTCGAGCTTGCACGGCGGACCGCGAGCGGCAAGCCTCGCTTGCGCCGCGCCTGAAGGGCGTGCGCAGACCGCGCGCTCCAGGGAAAGTCCGCAGGCTTCGTGACGAAGCCGTGACTGTCGCGCGCCCAGGTCCGCGTAAATTCGGCCTCGCGCTGCGCTCGCCTGGTTTCTATCATCAAATCGGCCGAACGCGAGTTCAGGCATCGCGAACAGATTCAAGCGAACCGTAAGCCAGTCTGTGACGCGCTATGCCTCGCCGCCTCAGCGATTTCCCTGGAGTGCTGTCATTCGCGTCGGGAATGTGTTGATATAGCGAAAAATCGCACGGTCGGACAGAAAATTTGCGCTCGATAAGAAATGCCCAAACAAAGGAGACAGTCCATGAGGATGTTGCGCTCGTTGGTGGTTGGTGCGGTTGTATCGTCAGCGTTGGTAGCCGGGGCCGCGCAAGCGGAGACGGTCAAGATTGCCTTCATCGATCCGCTGTCCGGCCTGATGGCGTCGCTTGGAACGAATCAGCTGCATAGCTGGCAATACACGGCCGATTTCGCCAACGAGCATAACTGGGCAAACGGCACGAAGTTCGAGGTCGTGGGATTCGACAACAAGCTTTCGCCGCAGGAAAGCCTGACGCTGCTGAACCAGGCCGCCGACCAGGGCATCCGCTATATCGTGCAGGGTAACGGTTCTTCCGTAGGCCTCGCGCTGGAAGATGCGGTCGCCAAATACAACTCGCGCAATCCGGGCAAAGAGATCGTCTACCTGAACTACGCCGCGGTGGACCCGGCCATGACCAACGCCCGCTGCGACTACTGGCACTTCCGCTTCGACGCGAACGCCGACATGAAGATGGATGCGCTCACCACCTTCCTCGCGCGCGACAAGGACATCAAGAAGGTCTACCTCATCAATCAGGACTACTCATTTGGTCATGACGTTTCGCGCGTGGCGCGCGAGGACCTGAAGAGCAAGCGCCCGGATATCGTGATCGTCGGCGACGATTTTCATCCGCTCGCGCGCGTGAAGGACTTCTCGCCTTACGCCACGAAGATCAAGGCGTCCGGCGCCGACACGGTGATCACGGGCAACTGGGGCAGCGACCTCGCGCTGCTCGTCAAGGCCAGCAAGGACGCGGGCGTGACGTCCAACTTCTATACCTACTACGCAGGCACGACCGGCGTGCCGACGGCCATGGGCGCGTCCGGCGCCGACCACGTGAAATATGTGGGCGTGTTCGGTCCGAACAACACGAACAACCCGCCGGTGGTGGGCCAGATCATCGAGGGTTACAAGAAGAAGTACAACGACGACTACTACCTGGCTACGGCCTATGCCGCCATCGAAATGCTGAGTAAGGCAATGAACGCCACGAAGTCGACCGATCCCGTCAAGGTGGCCAAGGCCATGGAAGGCATGACGGTGGACGGCATGAACGGCCCGGTGACGATGCGCGCCGCCGATCACCAGGCGCAGCAGTCGCTCGTGATCGCGACCTGGACCAAGGCGGACGGCAAAACGGTAAAGTACGACCAGGAGAACACCGGCTATGGCTGGCGCACCGACGTCCAGCTTGGGCCGACCGCGGCAACGCAGCCGACCACTTGCCAGATGAAGCGCCCGGGCTGAGCGTGCTCTCGCTACGACACTTCACAAGGATCATCGGGCAGTGGAATTCCTGACCATCTCTCTGTTGAACGGCATCGGCTACGGGCTGCTGCTGTTCATGCTCTCATCGGGCCTCACGCTGATTTTCAGCATGATGGGCGTGCTCAACTTCGCGCACGCGAGCTTTTACATGCTCGGGGCCTACTTCGCCTACACCATTGCCAGCAAGATCGGTTTCTGGCCCGCGCTGGTCGTGGCGCCCGTGCTCGTTGCCTGTGTCGGTGCGCTCGTCGAGCGTTTCGGCTTGCGGACCGTGCACAAGTACGGGCACGTGGCGGAGTTGCTGTTCACCTTCGGCCTGTCGTATCTGATCGTGGAGGGCGTCAAGCTGGTCTGGGGTCTCGCGGCGGTGCCGTACGCCATTCCGCCCGAGCTGAACGGGGCGCTCTTCAAGGTGTACACGTCGGAATTCCCGAAGTATCGCGCCTTCATGATGCTGATCTCGATCGCGATGCTCGCGGCGCTGTATCTGGTATTGACGCGCACGCGCATCGGCCTCGTCATTCAGGCGTCGCTCACGCATCCGGAAATGGTCGAGGCGCTCGGCCACAACGTGCAGCGCGTGTTCATGCTGGTGTTCGGCGGCGGCGCCGCGCTGGCGGGCCTCGCTGGCGTGATTGGCGGCAACGCGTTCGTCACTTCGCCTTCGATGGCCGAGTCGGTGGGGACCATCGTGTTCGTGATCGCCGTGGTGGGCGGCATGGGCTCGCTGCCGGGCGCGTTCATCGCGTCGCTGCTGATCGGCATCATGCAGACCTTCGCCGTCACCTTCGATGCCTCTCTCTCCGATCTGTTCTCGCTCGTCGGCCTGACGGTGACGGACAGCACGGCGCTCTCTTCGCTGTGGCGTATGCCGGTTTCGCAGGTCGCGCCGATTCTCCCTTATCTGCTGATGGTGCTCATGATGATCCTGCGACCGCGCGGGTTGCTCGGCAAGCGGGAGGGCTGAACGATGAAACCGCTCATTCAGGCCAGCGCCGGTTCGCCCATGCAACGCGATGGATTGCGACAAACCGCGCATTCGCTGCGCTGGATCATCTGGGGCGCCACGGTGCTCGTGATGCTGGTGCTGCCGCTCGTGTTTTCCAGCGGCTTTGCCATCGCGCTGCTTTCGCAGATGGGCATCATGATCATCTTCGCGCTCTCGTACAACATGCTGCTCGGGCAGACCGGCATGCTCTCGTTCGGGCACGCGGTGTACTCCGGGCTCGGCGCGTTCGTGGCCGCGCATGTGCTCAACCAGATCGGCGCGAGCCATTTCCCGTTACCCGTTTCGCTGCTGCCGCTGGTGGGCGGGTTCGGCGGCATGCTGTTCGGCGTGCTGTTCGGCTATGTGACCACGCGCAAGTCGGGCACCACCTTCGCGATGATCACGCTTGGCATCGGCGAAATGGTGGCGGCGAGTTCGCTTATGTTTCCCGGGTTCTTCGGTGGCGAAGGCGGCGTGCCGACCAATCGCACGGTGGGCCATGCGGTGCTCGGCATCACTTACGGCCCGGCAATCCAGGTGTACTACCTGATCGCGGCGTGGTGTCTCGTGTCGATGATCGCCATGTACGCATGGACGCAGACGCCGCTCGGCCGCATCGCCAACGCCGTGCGCGACAACCCCGAGCGAGCGGAATTCGTCGGCTACAACACGCAGCGCGTGCGCTTTTTCGTGATGGTGCTTTCGGCGTTCTTCGCGGGCATTGCGGGCGGTCTTTCGGTGATCGACTTCGAGATCGTGACGGCGGAGAACGTGGGCGCTGCGCAGTCCGGTGGCGTGCTGCTGGCGACCTTCATCGGCGGCGGGGCGTTCTTCTTCGGGCCGATTATCGGCTCTATCTTGTTCGTGCTGTTCGCGGTGGCGTTGTCCAATCTCACGCCGGCATGGCTGCTGTACCTCGGGTTGTTCTTTGTGCTGGTGGTGATGTATGTGCCGGGCGGCGTGTCGAGTCTGCTGATGAAGCAGGTTCCGCTCATCGCGGCGCGCAGGCTCCATCGCATGCTGCCTTCGTACGCGGCGGCGCTGGGCGCGGCGCTGATTCTGCTTGGCGCGCTCGTGCTGACGGTCGAGCTCGTCTACAAGGTGCAGATCGATAGCGACAACGGCACGGCCATGGCGTTCTTCGGCCTCGCCTTCGATGCCGCTTCGTGGAAGCCATGGGCCGTCGCGGCGGTATTGTGGGCTTTGGGTGCGCAGGCGGGGCGCCTCGCGGGGGTGCGGGTGCGCGACGCGTGGGATGGCGTGCAACGGGAAATCGCAGGGAGCAACGTATGACGGCCGCACTGGAATTGCGCGACGTCCGCAAGAATTTTGGGCGCACGGAGATCATTCGCGGTGTGGACCTGAGTATCGCGAAGGGCGAGCGGCATGCGCTGATCGGCCCCAACGGCGCGGGCAAGTCGACCACGTTCAACCTGATCTCGGGACGCATGGCGCCGAGTTCCGGTACGGTGCAACTCAACGGCGTCGAGATCGGCGGACTGCCGCCGTACAAGATCAACCGCATGGGGCTGTCGCGCAGTTTTCAGGTGACGAACATTTTTCATCGCTTGTCGGTGTTCGAGAATCTGCGTTGCTCCGTGCTGTGGTCGCTCGGCTACCGGTATTCGTTCTGGCATCGCCTCGAGCAATTGCGCGACGCGCGCGCACGCGCCGAAGAAGTGCTCGAGCTGATCGGCCTGCAGGGGCGGCACGACACGCATGCCGGGCTGCTCACGTATGCCGAGCAGCGCGCGCTCGAAATCGGCATCACGATTGCGGGCGGCGCCGAGGTGATCCTGCTCGACGAGCCCACGGCGGGTATGAGCCGCTCCGAGTCGGATCACGCGGTGGAGCTGATTCGCCGGGTCACCGTCGGCAAGACGCTGGTGATGGTCGAGCACGACATGAGCGTGGTCTTTGGCCTTGCCGATCGCATCTCGGTGCTCGTGTACGGCGAGGTGATCGCCACGGACACGCCGCAAGCCATTCGCAACAACCGCCGCGTGAAGGAAGCCTATCTGGGCACCACGCTGGACGAACCCGCAGGTGCACATTGATGGCGACCGACAATTCCATGCTCGAGGTGCGCGATCTGCATGCGTACTATGGCAAGAGCCATATTCTGCACGGCGTCGAGATGCGCGTGGGCGAGGGCGAGATCGTCGCCCTGCTGGGGCGCAACGGCGTGGGCCGCTCGACCTTGGCCAAGGCAATCATGGGGCTCGTGCGGTGCGAGGGGCAGATTCTGCTGCGCGGCGAAGAGGTGCGCGGGTTGCGCACGTTCGAAGTCGCGCACCGGGGCATCGGTTATGTGCCGGAAAACCGCGATATCTTCCCGACGCTCACCGTGCGGCAGAACCTGATGCTCGGCGAAAAGCGCAAGCGTTCGGGCCAGCGGCGGCGCCAGCAGCCGCGCTGGCAGTTCGACGACATGTACCGCATGTTCCCGCGCTTGAAGGAGCGCGAGGAGACGCCCGCGGGCCTGCTCTCCGGCGGCGAGCAGCAGATGCTCACGCTGTGCCGCACGCTCATGGGCGACCCCGACCTCATCATCATCGACGAGCCCACCGAGGGGCTCGCGCCGCTCGTTGTCGCGCAAGTGGGCGAATACCTGAAGGCGCTGAAGGCACGCGGCATTTCGGTGCTGCTCGTCGAGCAGAAGCAGGCCATTGCGCTCGATATCTCGCAGCGCGTGTACGTCATGGGACACGGCCAGATCGTGTTCGAGGGGACGCCGCAGCAGCTGAAGGCCGATGCGGGCGTGCGCCAGGAATGGCTCGAAGTGTAGGGTGCGCTTCGACCGGTTGCTCCGCGGCGCGAATTCCGCTTAGCGTGCGGGCAAATTATTCGGCGAGTAAGTTGGCTGCTGACCGCTTGCCCCAAAAAGATCCTCAGGCTGGCC
Organism: Paraburkholderia acidiphila; assembly: GCF_009789655.1. Lineage (GTDB taxonomy): Bacteria > Pseudomonadota > Gammaproteobacteria > Burkholderiales > Burkholderiaceae > Paraburkholderia > Paraburkholderia acidiphila. The sequence goes on along the minus strand of NZ_CP046910.1, from coordinate 1,842,314 downwards.
GTTCATACGCTGCCGGATGTTGTCGTTGACAACCATGCCCGCAGGGAAGGCCCGCGGCCCCACACCGGCAATCAGCCAGCCTCGATCCGCAACCCATTCCCGGTGTCGTGGACCCAGGGGATCGGATTGGACGGCAACGGGAGGATGCAGGGTGAAGTGCAATCCCACGTCCGCGTGCTGCAACCGGTCCACGATCCAGAGCAGGGCGCCGTCGGAGAGGCCGTGATCGGGATAGCCGCCGCCGACATCGCAATGACCGCCGGGAAAGAGCGCTTGCGTCACGTTCGGGTTGGGATTCCACAAAGTCGGCTCGAACGGCATGCGTTGCTCGTCGAGCGAGACCGCATGGATGCCTAATCCAATTTTCGGGTTGAGATTCAGATCGCAGAACCTGAACAGATCGATGGCGGACCCCTGATAGTAGATTGGGATGCCGAGCGAACCCACCGTATCCCAAACCGCCACGGCGGCGATTTTCGCGTCTACAAAGGAATTGGCGTCCAAAGGCTTGGGGTGGGAGAAGGCGTTGTGGATCGTCAAGAACTCCAGCACGCCGTCCGCGATCTTCTGGAACGTTGTTTCGTTGCCGTGTCTCCATCGATACCAGGCGGATACCGCGGTGTCGTATCGATCCTGATCGTCAAGAGCGGCAAGATCGGGCCTAAGCAGGCCTTGCCCTGCAATCAGCCCCGCCAGGGCTCGCGCGGTGTACGCGCCGCGGCTGAATCCGACGATCACGATGTTGTCGCCCGGCTCGAAGTTGCGCGAAATATAGGTATAGCCGCGAGCGATGCGAGCGACAACGCCGACGCCGAACGCGCCGCCCGCGACTTTGTCGATCAGTTGCTGGGAATTACCCACCCCGTGAATGTATTTCGCGATTTGAACGGATTGCCCGTTTGCGTCCAAAAGGGCTTTTTCCATCTCGGCGCCACCCCAGTCGGTGCCTTCAGGCAGCATGTTTCCATCGAGCCACGCGAAAAGCTTGCATACATTGGTCAGTTCGGGCTGGCATCCTGCCGCGGCTTCTGGAGCGGCGCCGTCGCCCTTTCCTGCTGGATCTTCGGGTCCGTTCCACGTACCGTCTGCGCAAAAGACTATCGTTTTGGACATCGCTCTAGCTCCATGCACGCAATGTGGCCGCCATATACGCGGGTTGACGTCTAGCTTGTTCGCAATCCTGAGCAACGGCTCCGGCGCCGGCTCCGCAAATGCTGTACGACGTACGATGCAAGCCTGCCTGACGGTTGTCCTACAAATATAGCTTCTGCGCCTCTGATTGCGAGGGGCAGGAATGTGCGATGGCGCACGTACGAACGGAATCGACAGGGTGCGGAGCAACGCGCACACAGGAAGGATTCCGCGCATACAACCGGTGCCTGGGATGGGCCGGTCCCACCAGGATCCCCCGGCAGTTCGGGCCCAAGGGGAGTCCCGCTGGCGCTCCACGTGCACATGCCAGGCGTTGCCAGTGTTGACATCCATTTTTTTTCGGGTAAAAGTGTCGACAGATGTGTGGCCAATTGGCCTGCGTCCGCAGACAGGGAGTCCCGGATTCGGGCCCGGCAAGTGGGCATGCAACGGCTAACTGGCGCTTCGTGACGATCGGAGTCGAACTATGCGTTCCAAACGTAATGTCCTGTCCTTCGATGCTGCCCGAGAGCGTCTTTTCAGCCCATTTCCAGGGGCATACTCGACCGGCAGCGACGCGCAAGCCGTGCTGAGCACACGTCTCGTCGTCGTTCTGCTTGCGTTCGCCGCGGTGCTGACCGGGGCGCTGCTTTTCATGTTGGTGAGCGGCGTTCACTAGCTCATGCGCCAAGCGAAGCAAGCCGGGAAAACTGGGGAAAACTAGAATACAAAAGTGTAGACAATCCGCTAGTCTGATTTCACTTCGAGCCGGGAACGTGCCGTTGCCTTCAAGCGTCGCCAGCAGCGAGAAGCCGCGCCCGGGTCAGGCAGGAACGAAAGCTCACGGGCTCCGGACGCTGAGCGTGCATAGATTTTGAGGTTCGCCGCGATGATGTATCCAGGTGTCGATGCTTTGATTGACGCCGTTTTTTTTGCCATACAGTGTCGACACTTGTGTAGTCTAATTTCTCATTGACTAAGGGGTGGGACCATGAAGTTTGCGAAAGAGCTGTGCATCGGCGTTGCCGCGAGCGCGTTGTTCTCCATGGCGGGCGGGGCGCTCGCGCAGACTGTGTCGCTTGGCGCGGTGCTGCCCCTGACGGGCGCGAGCGCTTCGGTTGGCGATGACCAGCGGCGGGGAATCGAACTTGCCGTTGAACAGATCAACGCACACAACGGCGTGCTCGGGCAAAAACTGCAAGTGATCGTCGAGGACTCGGGCGGGGTTGCCGCGACAGCGCTGAGTTCCGCGCGCAAGCTGGTGTCGGTCAACAAGGTTCCGGTGGTGCTCGGCGAGTTCTCGTCTGGAATCACCATTCCCGTCGGGGAGTATGTGGTCCAGCAGGGCGACGTTCATATCAACATCGGCTCGTCCAGTCCGCAGATTCGCAAGATCGGGAGCGGCTCGTTTAGCGTGATCGGACTCGATGACCTGTCGGCACGTTTCGCGGCGGGCGATGTCTTTGGGCAAAACCTGAAGGACGTTGCGTTCATCGCGCCGAACAATTCGTATGGACAGGGCGTTGCGAACGAATTCAAGAAGCGCTTCGAATCGCTGGGCGGCAAAGTGTCCTCTGTGGTGCTCTACAGCGAAGGGCAATCGACTTACCGTCGCGAGTTGCAGCAAATGTCCCGGTCGTCGCCCCAGGCTTACGTATATAGCGCCTATGGGCAGGAAGCGGCAACGATCAACCGCGAGGCCTACGAACTCGGGCTGAACAAGCAAAAGTGGTACGGCATCTACTTGACGATGTGCACGAGCGATACCCTGCCGCAAGCTGCGCAGGGCCAGGAAGGCCTCGAAGTCGCGTCGGTTGGCGACGGTGGCAAGTCGTACGAGCAAGCGTATCGGTCCAGGTACAAAGAGGCGCCCAAGTCCTCTTTCGGCAGCTATGCGTACGACGGCGTCATGGTTGCCGCGGCCGCTATCAACAAGGCGGGGAGTGCCGACCCCGCCAGGATCCGCGCGGCGATGAAGGCGATGCCCGCTTACAGCGGCGCTACGGGAACGATAGCGTTTGACGATGGTGGTCAACGCAAGGAACAACCGTACGACAAGGTGAAGTTCGATAGCAAGGTTGTTTCCCGATAAGTTTCGGCGCGTTGCCTCGCAGCGCGCAAGCCCCTGGAGAGCGTTCCATGCTGCAATTTATCGTCGACGCCCTGATACGCACATCGGACATCATGCTGGTTGCCGTGGGGCTCAGCGTCGTGTACTCGCTGGTCAAGTTCCCGAACATCGCGCATGTGCAGTACGCCATGCTGGGCGCATTCGCTACGCTCGGGCTGACTCGCGCAGGCATGCCGCTTCCCTTCGCACTACTGGGTTCCTGTGTTGGCATGGGCATGCTGGCCGTGTTGCTTAACGTGCTGGTATTCAAGCGCTTGCTCCGCTCAGGCAGTTCAATCGCGATGATAGGTTCGCTCGCGATCTCGATGATTATCATTGCGGTCGTCCTTGGCGTTGCCGGGTCGCGCCCATTCCGGTACTCGTCGGGGCTGCCGAGTCCCATCTCACTGGGGTCGACCACCGTCTCAATCGACCAGCTCACGTCGATCGGATGCGGGTTTGGCTGCGTAGCGCTGTTGGCTGTGTTGCTCTTCAAGACAGGCGTTGGCCGTTCAATGCGTGCGATGTCGTCAAATCCGGCGCTTGCGGCCGCAACCGGAGTCGACGGTGCCCGGGTGGTGAACGGGATTACCTTCCTGAGCGGAGCACTTGCTGCACTTGGCGGAACCATGCTCGGTCTGACTGAGACAGTCCACGTTGGGCTGGGCACGAACCTGCTACTGCCTGTATTCGCCGCAGCGATTCTTGGCGGACTGGGCAATCCGCTGGGCGCGGCAGCGGGCGCGCTGTTGATATCAATCGCGGAAACACTCGTGACGAACCTCGACTTCGGCTGGCTGTTCGGAACGTCTGACGTCTATGTTCCGATTACCTATATCAGTGCCGCGTCGTTCCTGATACTCCTTGTCGCACTGCTGTTCAAGCCGTATGGCATCTTCGACCGGGAGGTGCGCCGTGTATAGCTTCCTTTTGCACGTAGCCACGCTCAGCTGCATTTACGCGCTTCTTGCGCTCGGGCTGAACCTTCAGGCGGGATTTGCCGGACTCCTGAATTTTGGCTTTGTCGCGTTCGCTGGAGTGGGGGCCTATGCGTCGGCCATCACGGCATCGCTCGGATATCCCGTTCCCATCGGAATGCTGATCGGCGTTGTGGCCGCAATGCTTGTGGGTTTTGCCATGGCGAGGCTTGGACGGAATCTCGCATCGGACTACTGGGCGATTGCGACGCTCGCAGTGGCTGAGCTCGTCAGAACGGTGGCGCTCAACGAGAACTGGCTCACAGGAGGTGCCCAGGGGATCAGCGGCGTTCCAGCGCTATTGCGGACCGCTGCGGGCGTGCAAAGCGACCTTGCATTCTTCGCGCTCGCTTTGGCGATGGTGGTAATCGCGTTCCTTGCGTGCATGCGGCTCACGCGCGGCCGGTTCGGCCGCGCTATCCGTCTGATGCGTGAAGAGCCGGCGCTGGCGACCAGCCTTGGGTATCAGCTTGTGCCGCTCAAGGTGAAGGCTACGGTCACGGGCGCTGCCATTGCGTCTGTCGGCGGTTCGCTGCTCGCTCACTATATGAGCTTCGTTGGGCCGGATTACATGCTGGCATCGGAGACCTTCGTCATCTGGACGATGGTCATGATTGGCGGGCTAGGCAACAACCTTGGCGTGGTACTGGGTGCCGTGCTCGTCGAAGCCATTTACAGCGCGGTCCCGTTCGTTAAAGACTACCTCGACATCAGCAGCGATATCGCTGGCGCGGTTCGGCTCGGCACAATCGGCGTCATCCTGCTCGCGTGCCTGCTGGCTCGTCCGCGTGGCTTGATTCCCGAAAGAATTCGGAGCGCATCATGACCACAATGCTTCGTTTGCAAGACGTCCACAAGGCTTTCGGCGGCAACCAGGTATTGACGGGTCTCAATTTCAACGTGCACCAGGGCGAAATCGTGGGTCTGCTCGGGCCGAACGGTTGCGGAAAGAGTACCGTGTTGAACGTCATAACCGGATACTGTTCCATCGACCGAGGGGTAGTGGAGGTCCATGGAGAGCGCGTGAGTGGCCTGGCCGCTCATCAGATCGCCGCGAAAAGCGTGCGCCGCACTTTCCAGTTGCCGTCCATGCCAAGCCGAATGACGGTGGAAGAAGTCGTGATGGCTGCCTCAACACGAAGCCACGGTCTATTCAGTACGCTATGGCGGTCCGCCAACGTCAGGCGGCTTGAGGAGGAGACGCGTGAACGCGCGCATCAACTTCTCGAAGCGCTGCTTCTGACAAAGGTCGCACAGCTTCCCGCCGCGTCGATCTCTGGCGGACAGAAGAAGCTCCTTGGCATTGCGTGCGCCATGATGGAACAGCCCTCGCTATTGCTGCTCGACGAGCCTATGGCCGGCGTTCACCCGAATCTGCGCGCGGAACTCGTCACTACGCTCAAGCGAATCAACAGTCAGGGTATTACCCTCGTCATCATCGAGCACGATATGCACTTCATTTCCGAAACGTGTAGCAGGTGTATCGTGCTCGACAAGGGCAGAACAGTTGCCGAATGCCTTCCCTCGGAACTCGAAACCCATGAGAGCGTTGTCGAGGCGTACCTCGGCAAGAAGCCCGGCAGGCAATACCAGGTCGCGGGAGCCGTCGCATGATAGCGGTCAACAATGTCGTCGCTGGCTACACGCGTGAAGTCGACATCCTTCGCGGTATCTCTATCAACGCGCGTCAACTGGAGATCGTGACGATCCTGGGCCCCAACGGCTGCGGTAAGTCGACGCTGCTGAAGACGGTTGCCGGGTTTCTGCTGCCCCGGCAAGGCACGGTCACCTTGGGCGATGTCGATATCGGGCAGGTACCCGTACACAAAAAGATCAGAAAACACGAAATCGGATTCGTGCCGCAAACAGACAATGTGTTCGGGGCGTTGTCCGTTTGGGAAAACCTCATGCTCGGCGGGCAGATCATGCAGGAGAGTGACAGGAGGGAGCGGCTCGACGCGCTGTGCGACGCTTACCCGGTCCTCAAAAGGAAACTCCGGGCACGGGCGTCGAGTTTGTCGGGGGGCGAACGGCAGATTCTCTCGCTCGCTCGCGCGTTGATGCCAAGGCCGCGCTTCCTTCTGCTTGATGAGCCTTCGGCTGGGCTGTCGCCCAAGATGCTCGGTGAAGTGTTCGACGCCATTATCGAGCTACGGAACGCCGAGCGTATCGGTGTCTTGATGGTGGAGCAAAATGCTACGGAGGCGCTGCGCATTTCCGATCGCACTTATGTTCTCTCGATGGGGCAGGTCGCCCTGGAGGGGAAGGCCTCCGACCTGCTCGAAAGCGAAGAGATGCGTCGGCTCTACCTGGGCGGTCGACCGCACTGATAGTTCGTATCCGCCTTGAGCACGATACCAGCAGGCGTCGTAGCACGACGCCATGCGCTTCGAAGGAGACACTGTGACACTACGAACCGTAACGCTCGACGACAAGTACACCCTCGACAGCGGACGCATTTTCCTGACCGGTGTGCAGGCGCTCGTTCGCCTTCCGTTGATGCAGCATCGGCGCGACAAGGCCAACGGCCTGAACACAGCGGGCTACGTTTCGGGGTACAGAGGGTCTCCGCTCGGCATCTACGACGCCGAGTTGGGAAAGGCAAGCCGGTTTCTCAAGGCAGCCAATGTCGTATTCGTACCGGGTGTCAACGAGGATCTGGCGGCCACAGCAGTTTGGGGCACACAGCAGGCCGAAGCTGGCGGAGAAGGGAAGTACGACGGCGTATTCTCGATCTGGTATGGCAAGGGCCCCGGGGTCGACCGAAGCGGCGACGCCTTTCGTCACGCCAATCTTGCCGGAAGTTCGAAGCAAGGCGGCGTGCTTCTGCTCATGGGCGATGACCATACGTGCGAGTCGTCGACCACTTGCCATCAGTCGGAATATGCGCTGGTCGACGCATCGATTCCCATTCTGAGCCCGAGCGGTGTGCAGGAAATTCTTGACTACGGTCTGTACGGTTGGGCCATGTCGAGGTACTCGGGCTGCTGGGTCGGCCTCAAGTGTGTGAAAGACACAGCCGATGCATCGGCGGCCATCGATGTCGACCTCGACCGCGTCACACCGCAACTTCCCGCGAACGTGGAAATGCCTGCGGGTGGCCTCAACCTCCGGCATCCCGACTCCCCACAGGAGCAGGAGTTCCGGCTTCACAACTACAAGCTCGACGCGGTTCGCGCCTTCGTTCGCGCCAACGCGCTCGACCGGGTCACGCTGGGCAAGCCCGGTGCGCGACTCGGCATCGTGACGCACGGCAAGAGCTATCTGGACCTTTTGCAGGCAATCGATGACCTGAATGTCACCGAGGCAGACCTGGAGTCCATGGGCGTCGCCATTTACAAGGTCGCGTGCACGTGGCCTCTCGAGCCTCAGGGCATTCAGGCGTTCGCTTCCGGGCTCGACCTTCTCATGGTCGTCGAAGAGAAGCGGAGCCTGCTTGAGTCCCAGATCAAGGACATTCTGTATCGCGCGCCGCATGCACCGGTGGTGATCGGCAAGCATGACGAGCGTGGCAAGAAGCTCTTCCCGGTCGAAATGTCACTGAGTTCACTCCAGATCGCTATCGCGTTGGGTCAGCGTCTGGTCAAACACGCGGAAGGCAAAGGCATCGCGCAACGTGTCGAGTTCCTGACGGAACTGAGCAAGGTCGAGTTTGCTCCCGAAGCGATGCTGCGCAGCTTCTACTTCTGCAGTGGCTGCCCGCACAACTCGTCGACGGTCATCCCGGAAGGCAGCAAAGCCTACGCCGGAATCGGCTGCAGCTGGATGGCGCAGACGATGGACCGCAACACGATGGGCTACACGCAAATGGGTGCCGAGGGGATGGCTTGGGTTGGCGAGGCGCCTTTCTCCAGGCGCGGACACATGTTCCAGAACATGGGCGATGGCACCTATTTTCATTCTGGACTGCTTGCCGTGCGTGCGGCGCTCGCTGCCAGGACCAACATCACGTTCAAGATTTTGTACAACGACGCCGTAGCGATGACCGGTGGCCAGCGGCACGATGGTCAGCTTAGCCCGATGACCATCACGACGCAGGTGCATGCTGAAGGCGTTAGCCGCATTGCCGTCGTGTCGGACGACCCGTCGAAGTACCCGGCAGATGCGGACTGGGCACGGGGCGTGACGATCCATCATCGCTCCGAGTTGCAAAAGGTTCAGGAGCAGCTTCGCGACGTTCCGGGGGTGACAGTCCTGGTCTATGACCAGACTTGCGCGGCAGAGAAGCGCCGTCGTCGCAAGCGCAATCAGTTTCCAGACCCGGCGAAGCGGCTTGTCATCAACGACCTCGTCTGTGAGGGCTGTGGCGACTGCGGCGTGAAGTCAAACTGCGTTTCGCTGGTGCCGCTCGAGACGGAGCACGGGCGCAAACGCGCCATCGACCAGTCGGCATGCAATAAGGACTTCTCGTGCAACAACGGCTTTTGCCCGAGCTTTGTCACGGTACTTGGCGGGAGTCTACGAAAGGCTGGAGCCGTTAAGCCGAACATCGAATTGTTCCCGGCACTCGTCGAACCTGAACTGCCCTCGGTCGAGAACGGGGTCTATTCGATCATCGTGACAGGTGTGGGCGGCACCGGCGTTGTGACCATCGGAGCCGTTCTCGGCATGGCGGCGCATCTCGAAGGAAAGGGCTGCGGAATTCTCGACATGGCCGGTCTTGCGCAAAAGGGCGGCTCGGTATGGTCGCATCTGCGGTTCGGCAAGAGCCCGAGCGCGATCAAGGCGATCCGTATCGCTGCAGGCGGGGCCGATGCCGTGCTGGGCTGCGACATGGTGGTGGCCGCAAGCCGAAAGACGCTCGCCGCAACGCGAAAGGGCGCAACGCGCATGCTTGTGAACACGCACGAGGTGATGACGGGTGAATTCACGCGACACCCCGACCTCGCGTTCCCAGCGCAGGAATTGCGCAAGGGCATTGCGGATGCTGTCGGTAGCGACCGTGTCGAGTTTGTCGATGCGACGAAGTACGCCCTCGACATTTTCGGTGACACGATTGCGGGCAATATGTTCATGCTCGGCTATGCGTATCAGCGTGGTCTGATCCCGATTGGTGCTGAAGCAATCAATGCTGCCATCGAGCTCAATGGCGCCGGCGTCAAGATGAACAAGGACGCCTTTCTGTGGGGGCGCCGTGCGGCTCAATCGCCCGCTTCGGCCGAACGCGTGCTCGCAGCGGCAAAGCCGGTGAACGAGTCCCTGCGCATGTCGTCATCGCTCGACGAGTTTATCGAACGCAAGGTTAAATTCCTGACCGACTATCAGAATGCGGCATACGGCGAGCGCTTCCGCGGGCTCGTTGGCACGGTTCGCGACTGGGAGCGCACGGTGATGCCGCGTGAGGAGCGCGTCACGCGCGCGGTAGCAAGCGGCTATTTTAAGGTTCTTGCCTATAAGGACGAGTATGAGGTCGCAAGGCTTCACACTTCGCCTGAGTTCGTCGAGAGCATCAAACAGCAGTTCGAGGGCGACTTCCGTATCGCATTCAATCTCGCTCCGCCCCTTTTCGCGCGCAAAGATGCATCGAGCGGAGAGCCGCGCAAAACGGAATTTGGCGCCTGGGTTCTGCCCGCGTTCCGGATGCTCGCAAAGATGAAGGTGTTACGAGGAACGGCGTTCGACGTATTTGGCTACACGGCCGAGCGTCGGATGGAGCGAAGCTTGATCTCTCGCTACGAGCAAACGGTCGACGCGATTCTCCGTCATGGCACCTCGCGCAATTATCAAACCGCCGTGCGTGCAGCGAGCATGGTGGAGAAGATTCGTGGGTATGGGCAAGTCAAGGAACGCAATCTGAAGTCAGTCGACGTCGAATGGACGAACGCCGTTTCCCAGTTGTCGAAACCCAGCGTGATTGAACTCAAGCAGGTCGCTTGAAGTACGCGAAGAACACAAAGCACTCGGCGATGACGGAATCTGGCATGTTATGCGATTCCGTCATCGAAGCCTTGAAACAGGCGGTATGCTGCGTGAGGAGCATGGCCAGGGGACTGGCCCGCATCTTGATGCTTATTGTGAGTAAAGCTTCACAACGCCCGCATCCACGACCTTGGCAATTTCTTCCATGCGCCAGGTGATGTGTTTCTCGGTTAGCTCCCGGCAACGCCGCGCGTCGCGAGCCTCGATCGCGTCGAGGATATCGAGGTGTTCTGCGAATGCATCGTGGCCGCGCTGCTCAAGGTCGACCCAACGGACAAAATGAATGCGCGCGTTGATGTTATAGAGCGCGCGGACCATTTCGTTATTGCCGGACAGCGCCACCAGCCGGACATGAAATTCCTCGTCGCGCGCGACCAGTTGAGCGGCGGGAGCCTGCGCGGCCTTGTTCTTCATGACGTCTTTCCAGAACTTGCGCAAGGCACGCACATCTTTGGGGTCGGCACGCTCGACGGCGAGTTGTACGGCCGATGCTTCGATGCTGCGCCGAAGTTCGAACAAGTCAAAGATGTCCTGACGGTTCAGCTCCCGGATGAAGAATCCCCTGTTGGGCACAAAGTTCAACAGGTTTTCCGCAACGAGTCGGTTGAGCGCTTCTCGAAGAGGCGTGCGACTCACATCGAACTTCTCTGAGAGTTCGAGTTCGTTCACACGCTGGCCAGGCCGAATGGTGTACAGGACGGCCATCTCCTTCAATTGCTCGTATAGGTCATTCACGGTGAGTCCGGTTCGCTTTGGCGCGCTGGTCTCCCGTACGCGCGGCTTGGAGTCACGAATGAGCGAAGTGTAGCCTGCCATTTTCCATTCCCTTTCTAATGCATTACGCTACTTCTATTTCTCTCCAGGAGCCTCTCGCCCTCGATGGGCTTTGCGTCGCGCGATAGGCGTTCTACGCGAGGCGTGCTGCCCGAAAATGTAGGCAATACTGTAGTCTACAACACGCGCCGCCCGCTATCGCTTGCTGGACGGCGGACGCAATATTAAGGACACGCGATGGACTTGCGCGTGCACGATTCGAGACGGCACAGGTCATCGAGAAACAAGACCTTCCATCGGGATTTGCGGCGTACGGCCCGCAATCAGGTCGGCGGTGATACGCGCCGAGCCATGAGACATCGTCCAGCCGATGTGACCGTGACCGGTGTTCAGATAGAGATTGCTATATTTCCGCTGACCAAAGAATGGCAAGTTGTTGGGCGTCATTGGCCGCAGCCCTGCCCACATTTCCGCGCGTTCGTAATTGCCCCCGTCGGGATAGAGTTCCTGCGTCACTCGCTTCATGAACGCGAAGTCTGATGGCCTGTGTGCGGTGTCATACCCCGCAAACTCCGCAGTCGCGGTAACGCGAATCCGGTCTCCAAATCTCGAGATGGCAACCAGGTTGTGTTCGTCGACAGCCGCTACATTGGGCGGCTGAGCATGCCCTTCAATCGGGATAGTGAGCGAGTAGCCCTTGACCGGGTAGATTGGCAGATTGATCCCAATGCGCCGCGCAAGAATCGGGCTATAGCTGCCCAGGGCCAGCACGTACGCATCGCCTTTCACAATGCCCTTGTCCGTGCGCACGCCTGAAATCTCGCCGCCCGACACCTCCAGCGCTTCGATGTTCGTGCTGTTCAGAATCGTGGCGCCTCGGGAGACCACAATATCAGCCAGTGCGCGCGTGAACTTCGCCGGGTCGCCCGTTTCGTCTGTTGGGCAATGTATTGCGCCGACAATGCCGTCCTTCGCTGACGAGAGCGACGGGTCAAGGGCGATCACTTCCTCACGCGTCAATACCTTGATAATTTGACCGTCCGACTCGAGCAGCTTCATCTGCGCGACGCCACGCTCCAGTGCCTCCTGGCTTCGATGGAAGTAAAGGATTCCCCTGTCGTTGCGGTCGTAGCTCACGGATTCAGTCTTGATGACGTCCTGAAGGACGGACTGCGAATAAGCGGCGAGCCGATGTTTCAGCAGCGTATTGCGCCGTGCCTTTTCGGCGTTGCACTCCATCAGGAAGCGCCATGACCAGCTGTACAGCCTCGGGTCGGCAGAGAACTTGAAGCGCAGCGCCTGGTCCTTGAGTACGAGCGACTTGAGAAGAATCATGGGCGCTTTCGGCGAGGACCAGACGAATGAGTGTCCTGGCGCAACCATGCCGGCGTTCCCCCAGCTGGTTTCGCCGGCGACCACGGGCTGCCTGTCAATGACCGTCACGTCATGCCCGTCCGCTTGCAACTGGTATGCGGTGGTCACGCCGACTACGCCACCGCCAAGCACGATTACCCTCATGATGCCCTCGATCTCAAAGATTGAATGACTTCGCGTCGAGCAGCCGTCGCGCTCGAAGTGTCGACACAAATGTATATTACCAACAAAAAAGAAACGCAACGAGGGCGATCGATTACCGGGGAATCTACCTAGATGTGTCGATAAAAGTGTCGACAATTGTGTGTGATGTGGGCTAGTCTATGTGCAGGACTTCACATGACGAGACGGAGGAACTCATGCAAATCAAGCGTTACGAAAGTGGTAAGCGAATGAGTCAGGCTGTTGTCTATGGTGGTTTCGCATTCCTTGCCGGGCAGGTTGCCGACGACCCGAGCCAGGACGTGAAGGGGCAGACCGAACAGATTCTCGCGAAGATCGACCGCCTGCTGCAGCAGGTAGGCTCGGACAAAACCCGAGTGCTTACCGCAAGCATCTGGCTCGCCGACTACAAGACGTTCAACGACATGAATGCCGTGTGGGACGCGTGGGTGCCAGAAGGCGAGGCGCCTGCTCGTGCATGTGTCGAATCCAGGCTTGCCTTCCCGCAGTACACCGTCGAAATCGGAGTCATCGCCGCAGTCTGAGCGCCACTTAACCCGGTGTCAGCATGAGCCGAAAACGTTGAAGGGGCAGGCACAGAATGGAAACCCTTGAAACAGCAGGGCGCTATGTGAAGCTCGACTTCACCCTCGACGACGGGATTTCACGTCGCGCCGCAATCGGTCTGGTCGTTCTCGCGACCGATCACACCATCGAATACGAATGGCGCAAGCTGCTCGCCGTCGAAGGCGTGGGATTCTACGAAAGTCGAATTATGAATTCGGCGGAAATCACGCCGGCGACGCTTAGAGAGATGGATAGCCTGATTGCGCCGGGCGTTGCCGTCATCCGCCCCGGCGAGCGGCTCGACGTCGTCGCGTTCGGCTGCACGTCGGCATCGATGGTGCTCGGCGAAGGTCACGTCATGGAGCGAATCAGGGAGTCCCGGCCCAATGCTGCGTGCACGACGCCCATTACGGCTGCCCGGGTCGCGCTCAATTCGTTGGGCGCAAGCCGGGTCGCGCTCCTGACTCCTTATATGCGCGAGATTACCGAGTCCATGAAGGACTACCTGAGCGCTCGCGGCATGAACATCGTACGAATGGGTTCGTTTGAGCATTCCGACGACAACGAGGTCGCGCGCATCGACGCGCAGTCGGTTCGCAACGCGGTACTTGAACTCGGCCGGCACGACGACGTCGATGCGGTGTTTGTCTCCTGCACCTCGGTTCGATTGGCGGATCAGGTCGCCGCAATTGAACGCGAGTTGGGCAAGCCGGTGACGTCCAGCAACCATGCCATGGCGTGGCACGCCTTGCGGCTGGGCGGCGTGAAGGACGAATTGCCTCAGTTCGGACGGCTATTCACGGTGCAAAGCGTCGAGCAGTAGTTGTCGCTCTCTTCGTCGATCCACGCTGCGGGTGGGGCTGGCTGGTTAGCCGGCCCTCCCGTTCGTCACTTTGCAACCGGGCAAGCCCGTCACCTCAAACAATACCCGTCGCGTAGTACACAGCGATAACGAAGAAGACCGCCAACGTCTTGATCACCGTCACCGCAAAGATGTCCCGATACGACTGGCGGTGCGTGAGTCCCGTGACCGCAAGTAGCGTGATGACCGCACCATTGTGCGGCAGCGTGTCCATGCCGCCGCTCGCCATGGCCACCACGCGGTGCAGCACTTCCATCGGAATATGCGCGGCCTGCGCGCTCTTGATGAAGAGATCCGACATGGCCGCGAGCGCGATGCTCATGCCGCCCGATGCCGACCCCGTGATACCCGCAAGCGCGCTCACCGAAACGGCGGCGTTGACGAGCGGATTCGGAATGCTCTTGAGCGCATCGCTCACGACGATGAAGCCGGGCAGCGCCGCAATCACACCGCCGAAGCCGTATTCGGAGGCGGTATTCATCGAGGCCAGCAGCGCCCCGGCGACGGCCGCCTTCGTGCCGTCCGCAAAGCGGTTTTTCACGCGGCCGAACGCCGTAATGAGCACGAGCACGATGCCGGCGAGCAGCGCGCCCTGAACCGCCCAGATCGCCACGACCTGTTTGACCGTGGCCGTAACCGGCGTATGAATGCCGGGCAGCACTTCGGGCGGCACGGTCACGGTGTCGCCGTACCAGACGGGAATCCAGTGCGTGAGCAGGAAGTTCGCCACCCCCACCAGCACGAGCGGCGCGACGGCCAGCACCGGGTTGGGCAGGTGTTCGGTCTTCACGTGCTCGGGTTCGTTCACGAGCGAGGTGCCGTAGCCTTCGCCCTTCGCCATTGCGCCGCGGCGACGCCATTCGAGGTACGAGAGGCCCACCACGATGATGAAAAGCGAACCGATCACACCAAGCGCGGGCGCGGCCCATGCCGTCGTCTTGAAGAACGTGGTCGGAATGATGTTCTGAATTTGCGGCGTGCCGGGCAGCGAATCCATCGTGAACGAAAATGCGCCGAGCGCGATGGCGCCGGGCATCAGGCGCTTGGGAATATCGCTTTGGCGATAGAGTTCGGCGGCGAACGGGTAGACGGCGAACACCACCACGAAGAGCGAAACGCCGCCGTACGTAAGCAGCGCGCACACGGCCACGATCACGGCGTTGGCGCGCGAACGGCCGATATAGCGGATGGCGGCGTGCACGATCGCTTCGGAAAACCCGGATAGTTCGATCACCTTGCCAAATACCGCGCCGAGCAGGAACACGGGAAAGTAGAGCTTCACGAAGCCCACCATCTTTTCCATGAAGATGCCCGAAAAGACGGGCGCGACAGCGGCGGGTTCGGTGAGGAGGACCGCGGCGAGCGCGGCGATGGGCGCGAAGAGAATCACGCTGTAGCCGCGATACGCGGCGAGCATGAGGAACGCGAGGGCGGCGAGAACGATAACAAACGACATGGAGTCTCCTGCGGATCGATCGTGTTGCGCGATGCGGTTTTTAATGCGGCACGGCCTTGGTGCGTCGCAGCGATTGTAGCGAATGGATGTGTCTCGTTATTGCGAGGGTGGCCGCGCGGTCCTATCGTTGCGCAGGAGCGAGCCAGGGAGGTGATAGCCGATGAGTGGAATCGGGATGAGAGGCCAAAGCGCGCGGACAGCGCGGCTTGCGGTGGCGCTTGCCTGCGTGGGGGCTTTGGCGGGCATTTGGGCGTGCGCTGCATCGGCGCAGTCGCAAGCTGCAACCGCCACACCTGCCTCGAACGCGCCGAACCCCGCGGATGCCCAACGCAAGAACTGGTACAACGACCCGTTCTTCGCGCTATCGAATGCGATCGGCGCCTGCCCGCAGCCGCTCGGCCCGCTGATGACGAAAGCCGAGGCCGACGACGACGCCCACTATCGCGTGGAGCGCGGCACAACGTGCTGGCTCGCGCACAAGTGCTCGAAGCCGAACTCGTATCTCTACGACGCCGACATTGCGGCGGCGATTCGTCAGCAACTGCAAGGCGACGCCCTGTTTGCGGGCACGAGCATCTGGATCACGGTGCAGCGCCGTTTCGTCTACGCGGAAGGCTGCGTGGGTCCAGGATTCGACAGCGCGGCGCTGGAGCGCAGGCTCGCCGGGATTCCCGACGTCGAGCAGGTCTTCGTGCGAGTGAGTTCGGACCCGCGTGGCGCGTTGCCTTACAAGACGCTCTCGACCGCGCCTTGAGTGGGCCCAGGTTGGGCTCGCGTGATGCATCGCACACGGCTCGCGGCATGGCACAATCGCAACGTCGAAAAACTAGAAG
The DNA here is from genome assembly GCF_009789655.1 of Paraburkholderia acidiphila. Lineage (GTDB taxonomy): Bacteria > Pseudomonadota > Gammaproteobacteria > Burkholderiales > Burkholderiaceae > Paraburkholderia > Paraburkholderia acidiphila. The sequence continues at coordinate 1,826,149 of NZ_CP046910.1, read as the reverse complement.
CCCATCGGGTGCTCCAAATGACTCTTCCAGGTTCGCCGTTGTTCCGTTTGCGCAGATTGCCGTTCGCGGCAGGCGCGTTGACCTTGATCGCAGGGCTCGCTGCGTGCAGCAGCGGGCCGCCGCTGTTCCTGTCGGACGGCCGTCCGACGGTCCAGGTCCAATGCCCGGCCTCGGGCGATCGCGATTCCTGCGCGCAGCAGGCGCGTGCCCGTTGCGCCGGCGCGGGCTACGACACCGTGTCGACCTCGACCGATAACGGCAACTACACGCTCGTATTCGCTTGCCGCAAGGCGCAATAAACCTCGCGTGCGCCGCTCAGCCCTCGGCGCCGGCGCTTGTGCCTCGCGCCGGCAGATTCAACAAAAGGCGCAGCAGGTCAGGCTGGCGGCGCGTCGCCGTCTTCTGAAAGATCGATTGCAATTGTTTGCGCACGGTGTCGTGCTGCACGCCCACGTGTGCGGCGATTTCCTTTTGCGTGAGACCCTCCGCGAGCAACAGCGCGATACGGCATTCGGCCGGCGAGAGGTCGAATGCCGTGGCGAGCACGCGCTCGTCGACTAGCGGCGCGGATCGCGGGTGATAAAAGGTCAGCGCCGCGAAGGCGCGTAATTCCGAAGCCGAGGCGTCGTCGGCCGTCACCACGTTATAGAACGCATAGAGCACCTCTTGCTGGCTCGCAGCCGGCTTCACCGAGGCTTGCGCACGGCCCGGCTCGTCATGGGGCTGCCCGTGCGGGTCCGTTGAAGTGTCGCCGTCGAGCGCATGCGCCGCGGCCGCCCCGTCTACAGCGCCGACGATGCGCAGCGCGCGAAAGCGCGCCGCTGCCGCCCGCGCGCCGCTTGCGCGGCTGCGCAGCCTCGCCTCGCTCACGGCGATGTCCTCGAGCAGGCGCGCGTGATGGGGCGCCGCGAGCGTGAGCCGCCGCCCGCGCACCCGCACGAGCGAGGTCGCTTTCAGGAGCCGCTGCGCGGGCTCATTGCTGTGGAGCACCTCGCCCAGCGCGCTCACGAGCATGGCTGGCGGGCGTGAGCGGTTTGCAAGCGTGTCTACGTTCAAGATAAAGCGGCGCACGTAAAGGCGCACCGCGCGCACGAGGTGCGGCGTGAGCCGCTCGAGCAGTTCGCGGTGCTCGCCCGGGAGCGGGCCGTCCACAGCGCCCGCGCTGCACGCGAGCATGACCGTCAGGCCGTGCTGTTCGATCAGCTTGCATAGCGCCACGCAGTGATGGCCTTCCTCGAGCGGACCGAGTTCGAAGCCGGGTGCACAGTCGCCTTCTGCGCAGTCGAACTCCACGCCGCAATGGAGCCACTTGCCTGCCGGGAAAGCACGCAGCCATGCAAGACGTGCGTCGTCGCGATAGAGCGGCCGAATGCGCTCCAGCGGCTCCGCGCCGGAGAGTGCGAAACCGTCGCTCCACGAAAAAAGATCGCGCTGCCGTTCAAAGGCAAACAGATGAATCGACGCCATGCCCGTCGTTTCGCGCAATTGCGCGCAAAAATCCTTCCAGGCGCAAGGATTATCGAGTGTGTCGTAAATAAGGTGCAGCAGGCGATCGTATTGTGATTCGTTTGTTCTCACGCCATTCTCGTAGTTCGCATTGTGAAAGACTATCGGCAGCAAAATGCGCTCCGCATAGCGTTCCACAATTGAGGAATATACAGATGCAATACCCCCCGTTAATCTGCTTTCCGATATGGATGCGGATACAACCGTCAGCGTGGATGAGCGGGCGTTGAAATTCCGTGCGGTATCCAACGGTTCGCCGGCCGCGCTGGCCTTATTCTGGTCTGACGGTACGAACAAAAGCCGTAAATCCGCAGCGGCGCGCATTGAGTGCGGCCGCAAAGCGCGATTATCAAACTGACCGATTATCCGCTGCGTGCGGAAAAGCGGCGATGCGACGAAAGTGAGTGCGCGCTATTTGTGCGCGCTCGATAAAACTTGTCATTACCGGGGGCAGCGATGAATCATCACCAACTCGAAAAGGACATTGAGCATCTCGAACACATCATCGGGCGGCTCTCCGGGCGCGACCGTATTCCGCTCTCTTATTGGCGCGGCCGGCTCGAATCGGTTTCCAGCGCGAACCTCGTGCCTTCGCAGATGCTGCGTGTGAAGCGGCTCAACGAAGCGCTGCTCGCGCTCGAAAGCCGTCTGTCGCACGAATCGCTGCAGCAACGCGAGCGCTAACGCCAACGTTTGCGGCAGTTTTGTAAAAAAGCAACCCTGCGCAGTCGCTCGCGCTCCAAACCGGTCACAATGGCATTCTCGTGACCGAACTGGAGATGACGTTTCATGCCGAGCTACAAGCAACTGACCGCCCAGCTGGAGAAGCTTCATAAGGAAGTGGCTGCGGCGCGTGAAAAGGAAATTGAGCAGGCGATCGCCGAGATCAAGGAAAAGATCGCGGAATACGACATCACCGCGGAAGAACTGGGCTTCGCGAGCCGGCGTGCGGGCCCCGCGCGCAAGAAGGCGCTGCCGGCCCGCTACATGAACCCGAAGACCGGCGAGACCTGGAGCGGCCGTGGCCGCGCGCCGGGCTGGCTGGCAGGCAAGAACCGCGAGCGCTTCCTCATCAAGGAATAACGGGCCGATAACGTCGATTCTCGGCGGGTCCATCCAGGCGGGTACGCCGGCGTGCACGAAGCACCCGGCGTGAGAGCCGCCCCGCTTCAAGCCTCCCGAAAATGCTCACCTCACGCATTCCCCCCGCGCGCAGCGTCATGCCGCAATGAGCAGGACCCGGACGCGCACGCAACGGGCGCACGTCTGACGCGAAAGGGAAATTTCGCAAAAACGGGGTGGCGCTTCGCGAGCGTGCCGGGCGCATGATGGTGTTGACGGCGCGTTCGCACCGAGGTCCTGTAAAAGCTCACCTTTGGCCGCGCGGCGCCAACCTGCACGTCTATCCTGTTCGAACCCCATCAAACCTTTAGTCGGCGGGACGAATGCCGTGTATCATTCGGTCCCGGCGCCTTTTCGCTTTTTTGCGCGGGCATCCGCGGGACATTCCCGATCGCTCGTGCTATTTGCCGCGCGTCGCGGTCCGCACAGGGCCGCCGTCTGTGCCGCAAGCGTTGCTTGAAAACGCGCCCGCAAGCGCCGCCGCGCTCGCCGCAACCCCCGCCGCGCGGCCCGGTTGCCCGAATTCATCTGTGATACCCGCCCTATCCATGTCAGTAGCCGAACTCAGACGCCGCCGCACGTTCGCGGTCATTTCTCACCCGGACGCGGGCAAGACCACGCTCACCGAAAAACTGCTGCTGTTTTCGGGCGCGATCCAGATCGCCGGTACCGTGAAGGGCAAGAAGAGCGGCCGCTTCGCGACCTCCGACTGGATGGAGATCGAAAAGCAGCGCGGCATTTCGGTCGCGAGCTCGGTCATGCAGTTCGAGTACGGCGACGCCGTCATCAATCTGCTCGACACCCCGGGCCACGAGGACTTCTCGGAAGATACCTATCGTGTGCTGACGGCGGTCGATGCGGCCGTGATGGTGATCGACGGCGCGAACGGCGTGGAAGCGCAGACGCTCAAGCTGCTCGAAGTCTGCCGCAGCCGCAAGACGCCGATTCTCACGTTCATCAACAAGCTCGACCGCGAAGTGCGCGAGCCGCTCGACCTGCTCGACGAAATCGAGCAGCACCTGGGTGTGGCCGCCGTGCCGTTCACCTGGCCCATCGGCATGGGCAAGGAGTTCCAGGGCGTGTACGACATTCAGCGCGACCAGGTGCGCGTGTTCCGCGCGGGTCAGGAGTCGCTTGGCGGAGCGGTGGAAACGCTGCAGAACATCAGCGAAGAAGAAGGCGAAGCCCGCTTCGGCTATCACTGGAAGCGCACCAAGGAAGAAGTCGAGCTGATCACGGGCGCGACGCCCACGTTCGATCGCGACGCCTTCCTCGCGGGCGAGCAGTCGCCGGTGCTGTTCGGCTCGGCGATCAACAACTTCGGCGTGAAGGAAATTCTCGACGCGCTGGTCGATCTCGCGCCGCCGCCGTCGCCGCGCATGGCCGTGCAGCGCCCGGTCTCGCCTGAAGAAAGCAAATTCACTGGCGTCGTGTTCAAGGTGCAGGCCAACATGGACCTCGCGCACCGCGACCGCGTGGCGTTCATCCGCGTGTGCTCGGGTCACTTCGAGCGCGGCATGCAGTTGAAGGTGACGCGCAACAACAAGACCTTCCGCGCGAACAACGTGGTGAGCTTCCTGTCGCAGCGCCGTGAAACCGTGGCCGAGGCGTACCCTGGCGACATCATCGGTATTCCTAACCATGGCACGCTGAGCCTCGGCGACACACTGACCGAAGGCGAAGACCTGCAATTCACGGGTCTGCCGTTCTTCGCGCCGGAAATCTTCCAGACCATCGAAGTGGTCGACCCGATGCGCGCGAAGCAACTGGGCGAAGCGCTCAAGCAGCTTGGCGAAGAGGGCGCGATCCAGGTGTTCCGCCCGATCCACGGCGGCGCAACCATTCTGGGCGCGGTCGGCCAACTGCAGTTCGAAGTGGTGTCGCACCGCCTCGCGGCCGAGTACAAGGTTGCCGTGCGTCTGATGCCCGCGCGCTATCGTCTCTCGCGCTGGGTGACCTGCGACGATCCCGCAGAGCTGCGCCGCTTCACCGATTCGTACGAGGCCCGCATGGCCTACGACGCCTCGAACGCGCCGACGTACCTCGCCTCGCATGTCTCCGAAATCGAGGTCGCGCAAAAGGCCTGGCCGAAGATCGTGTTCAACGAGCTGCGCGAGCATTCGGGCGCGCCGTTCCGCAAGTCGATGTAAAGCACGCGGCGCGCTCGCGCCGCGTTCTCAAACAAGCGAAGTTCCTTCTCGCGCATCGTCGTGTCACACGCCCAAGGCGGCGTGCGACGCCATGCCGCCGCGTCCGCGCTCACCTGCGCCGGGCGAAATGCGCGCATCGCCTGCGCGCTTGCCCTATCCTCTTCTCGTAACGATAAACGACGACAAACCGGCGCTCGCCTGATTGGCCAGCGCCTGTCCGACCGACGAGGAGTGCCTGTGACCGTACGCAATCTCGATGCGGTGTTCCAGCCGAAATCCGTGGCCGTGATCGGCGCGTCGCAGCGCCCCGGCAGCATCGGCAGCATGGTGTGGCGGCGCCTGATCGACGGCGGCTTCACGAGCCCGCTATGGGCGGTCAATCCGCGCCATGCGGGCGACTTCGAAGCCTTCGACGGCCGCCCCGTGCTCGCCGACGCAGGCGATCTGCCCGAAGCGCCCGGCGTCGCCATCATCTGCACGCGGCCCGCCACGTGGCCCGCGCTCGTGCATCGCCTCGGCGGCATGGGCACGCGCGCGGCGATCATCGTCGGCGAGGTGCGCGACGAGGCCGATCAAGCCGACCTGCGCCATGCGCTGGCGGCGGCGCGCCCGCATCTGCTGCGCATCGTCGGTCCCGGCAGCCTGGGCGCGCTCACGCCCGCGCTCAACGCGCAACTGGGCGCGGCGGCATCGATTGCGCGCAAGGGCGGCGTGGCGTGGGTGTCGCAATCCAACGCCCTCACCAACGCCGTGCTGCGCTGGGCCGCGCCGCGAGGTCTCGGCTTCTCGCACGTGATCGCACTCGGCGACGAAGCCGACGTCGACGTGGGCGACGTGCTCGACTATCTCGCGAGCGACCCGGGCACGCGCGCCATCCTGCTCGAAGTGGACACGATCCGCGCGGCGCGCAAGTTCATGTCGGCGGCGCGCGCGGCGGCGCGCAACAAGCCCGTGCTCGCGCTGCGCAGCGGCCGCGACGACAAGGGCGACGCGCTCTATACGGCGGCGTTCCGGCGCGCGGGGCTCGTGCGTGTCGACACGCTCGACGACCTGCTCGACGAAATCGAAACGCTCGGCGTGGGCCGCGTGGCCGCGAGCGACACGGCCACGCTCATTACGAGCGACCGCGGTGTGGCTGCGCTTGCGCGCGACGCCTTCATGAAGGCCGGTGACACGCTCGCGCGCTGGGATGACGAAGCGCGCGCGGCCGTCCAGGCCGCGCTGCCGCACGCGCAGGCGGGCAATCCGCTCGTGCTCGGCGACACCGCGAAGCCCGAACATTTCGGCCTCGCGCTGCAAACGCTCGCCACGCACCGCTCGAGCGGCACGGCGTTCGTCGTGCACGCGCCCACTCACAGCGCGCCCGTGGACGCGGTGGCGCGCACGCTGATCGAGCAGCAGCGCTATGCGTATCGCGGCATGCTCGCGTGCTTCTTTGGCGGCGTGGACGAAACAACGCGCGACGAGTTGCACGCGCACGGCATTCCGGTGCACACCACGCCGCGGCGTCTGGCGCGCGCGTTTGCGCGTCTCGTCGATTACCGGCTGGGCCGCGAGCTATTGATGCAGACGCCCGAAACGATGCCCGCCCAGGGGCCGGCCGCGATCGAGGCCGCGCAAGGCAAGGCGCGCGCGGCGCTGGCTGCCGGGCGCACGGAACTGAAAGGAGAGGAGGCGGGCAAATTGCTGGCCTTGTTCGGGCTCGTCACGCAGGCGCAGGACGAGCCGGGCGTGAAGCCGGTGGTGGACGTGTCGGTGGAGTTTCGCGACGACGACAACTTCGGCCCGGTGTTTCGTTTCGCCGCGCCTTCGCCGGACGATTTTTCGCCGCCGCTGCGCGTCTATAGCCTGCCGCCGCTCAATCCCGTGCTCTCTCGCGACATCGTCGCGCACTCGCCGTATGCGCGCTATACGGCGCCCGAGCCGACGCTGGCCGCGCTTACCGAGCTGTCCCAGTTCGTGTGCGAGGTGCGGGAGATCGTGGGCATGCGTCTGACGCTGCGTGTGCTGCCCGAGGCGGTCGTGGTTGTCGCGCCCTGCTTGCAGTTCGCGGAAAAGCGCAGCCGTTTCGCGATCATGCCGTATCCGCGGCGGCTGGAAGAAACGCTCGACTGGCACGGCGAGCGCCTCACGATCCGGCCGATCCGTCCCGAAGACGAGGCCATGCACCGCACCTTCGTCGAATCGATGACGCCCGACGATTTGCGCCTGCGTTTCTTTTCGGCGGTGCGCAGCTTCGATCACACGCAGCTCGCGCGCATGACGCAGATCGACTACGACCGCGAGATGGCGCTCATCGCGGTCGTGCAGGGTGAAGACGGCCAGCCGCGCACGCTGGGTGTGGTGCGTGCGGTGGCCGACCCGGATAACGAGACCGCCGAATTCGCGGTCGCGATCCTGTCGAATCTCAAGCGCGGCGGCCTGGGCCGTTTGCTGATGGCGCGCATCATCGACTACGTGCGCTCGCGCGGCACGCACTGGCTGCTCGGCGAGGCGCTGCGCGAGAACGCGCCGATGATCGGCCTCGCGCGCGCCTGCGGCTTTACCGTCACGCCCACGGAAGACCCGGGCGTGGTCGGTTTTCGCATGCCGCTCGACTGAGCGGCAACGTCAGGCGGCGAGCTTCGCGAGCGCGTCGTCGATCTGGCCGCGCGTGAGCGCAAGCTCTTCGAGCCAAGGCTCGCCGTACTGCGCGCCGGTTTCCTTCTCCAGCCGCGCGATGGTCGCGGCGCAGCGCGCGGCGTCCTTGGGCGTGGCGATGAACGCCTTGACCGACTGGCCGCCCTGGAACGCTTCGAACAGCGGCGTGCGGATTTCGTCGGGCAGCGCGCGCGTGGTCCACTGATGCGTCTTGCCGTTGAACGTGAGCGAAGGCGGCAGCACGCGCTCCTTGCGCGTGGCCGGAATCAGGCCGAAATTGCGCGCGGCTTCGGCGATCTGCTCGGCCGTGAACAGCTCCTCGGGAGCGATCTCGAATTGCGCGATGGCGGTTTCGACGGTCTTCATCGCGTCGGCGCGGTCGTCGCGCTTTTTCTGCGCGCGCGCGACGATGTCGCGCAGCTCGTCGGCTTCTTCGGGCGTGATCGTGAAGCTCGCCTGTTTCTGCTGAAGCTCGGAAAAGCGCTGGAATTCTTGATCGGTCAGGAGTTTCGCCATGGGTTTTCGAATGCGCGGACGCCTTGCAAGGCGCACGGGTTTTTTGAGAGGGCCGCCATTCTAACCGTTTTGCGTGGCGGCCTTGCATTTGCGCGGGATGGACAGGCATGCGCGCGCGGTGCACATGTAGGACGTGTCCGATTTCCTCGGGCGACGGCGCTCCCTATCATCGCCGGATGAACTCATCGCGCCCCTCATCTCAAGCCGATTCGCGCCCGGAGGCTTTGCTTCAACGCGGCATCGGGCACCTGAACGACGAAAAATACAGCTTCGCCGAAGCGCTCTTTCGCGAGATCCTCGCGCAGGACCCGCATCATGCCGAAGCGCTCCATCAACTCGGCGTGACGCTTGCGCGGCAGTCGCAGTTCGAGGCGGCCGAGCACTGGTTGCGCGCGTCGCTCGCCCAGCGCGAAAGCGGGCCGTGCCGGCGCGATCTCGCATGGGCGCTGCTATGGCAAGGCCGCGACGGCGAGGCGATCGAAGCGTATCGCGCCGCGATCGGTGCGGGCGTGCGCGAGGCGCGCGTGTTCAGCAATCTCGGCAATCTGCTCAAGAAGCGCAACGCGCTGCCGCAAGCGGAGGCCTGCTATCGCGAGGCCATTGCGACGGACGCCAGCTACGCGCTCGCCTACAGCAATCTCGCGATGCTTCAGCAGGACGCCGGCCAGCTCGAAGCCGCCGAGGCAAACCTCAAGCAAGCGCTCACGCTCGCGCCGAACGCGCCGCATCTCTGGCAGTGCTACGGCGGTTTGCTGGAGCGTCTGAACCGCATTGACGAAGCCGATGAAGCCTATTGCCGGGGCGGGCGCTGGGAGGCCGCGCAATTCGTACGCCGCCGCGAGGCGCATTGGCAACAGCTCGCGGAGATCGACGCGGCGGCGCTCGCCATGGTGTCGGCGGGCACGGCGGACAACCTCACGCCCTGGTGCCTGCTCGGCATCCCGGCGCTCACGCCGCAGCTGCATCGCGAAGCGGGATTGCGCTTCGCGCAGAGCCGCTGGCGCGGCGAACTGGCGGCTGCGCCGCTCGTGGCGCGCGGCGCGGGGCTCGCCGCTGCGCTTGCACGCTGCAAAGAGGGAGAGCGGCTGCGCATCGGCTATCTGTCGGCCGACTTTTACGATCACGCCACGCTGCGCCTGCTGGCGGGCGTGCTCGAACTGCACGACGCCACGCGCTTCGACGTTCACCTGTACTCGTACGGGCCCGACCCCGACGCCGCGACTCGCGCGCGCTTCGCGCATGTGCCGGGCACGTGGCACGACATCGGCGCGCTGTCCGACGCGCAGGGCGCCGCTCAGATCGTGCGCGACGGTATTCACTTGCTCGTCGACCTGAAAGGCTACACAACGGGCGCACGGCTCGGCATCACGGCCCTGCGGCCCGCGCCCGTGATCGCGAGCTGGCTCGGCTATCCCGGCTCGCTCGGCCACGCGCGGCTGGCCGACTACCTCATCTCCGACGCCATCGTCACACCGCCCGACTCAGCCTTGCAGTACAGCGAGACGCTGGCGCTGATGCCGCAGTGCTACCAACCCGTCGATCATCGCCGCCAGAGCGCGACAGCGCCCTCGCGCGCGCAAGCGGGCTTGCCCGAAACGGGCTTCGTGTTTTGCAGCTTCAACCAGACCTTCAAGTTCAACGCGCCGATGTCGGCGCTGTGGGCGCGCCTGCTCAAGGCCACGCCGGGCAGCGTGCTCTGGCTGCTCGATCCGGGCTCGGAGCGAGCAAAGGTGAACCTGCGCAGCTTTTACGAGACGCAAGGCGTCGAACCCGCGCGCGTGATCTTCGCGCCGCGCGTGTCGCAGGACGCGCACCTCGCGCGCCTGCCGCTCGCGGACCTTGCGCTCGACACGCTCCCGGTCGGTTCGCATACCACGGGCAGCGACGCGCTCTGGGCCGGCGTGCCGATGGTGACGGCGCCGGGCACGTTGTTCGCGGGCCGCGTGGGGATGAGTCTGCTGCACGCGGTGGGGCTCTCCGAGCTCGTCGCGCACGATCTCGACGCGTACTTCCAGATCGCGCTCGGCCTCGCGACCGACGCGGCATGGCGCACGCGGGTGCGCGAAAAGCTCGCGTCCGCGCGCAGCACGTCGCCATTGTTCGACACGGCGCGATTCACGCGCGACCTCGAGCGTCTCTGCATGGCGATCGTGGAGCGGGAGGCGCACGGCGTAAAAGCGGAAGCGGGCGAACGGACGCCCGTGATCGTGCGGCAGGCGTGACGCGGTTCGCCTGAACGCACGGGACTGACGGTTACGCTGCGCCGTCCTCGCGAAACATCGACAAGGTCTGCACGGTCGCGCTCAGCATCTGCGTGGCCTCGTCGAGCGAGGGCGCGACGTAGTCGTCGATGCGTTTGAGGAACGGGCAGGTCAGCGCCGCGATCGCCTGACCCGAAGGCCCGAGCACCGGAAACGTCACGTCCGTCACGCCGAAAATCTGCTGGCTGTCCTTGCGCGAGAAGCCCGCCTCGCGCACCTGCTCGCACGCGGCTTCCAGCGCCGCGTGATCGATCGCCACTTCGCCCTTCACCTTCGTATGTTCCGCGAGCATGTGCGCGCGCTGCTCCGGCGTTTGCCACGCGAGCAGGGTACGGCCCGAACTCGTGTCGACGAGGCCCACGCGCGAACCCAGCCGCACCGCAATGCCCCACGTGCCCGGCCCGTCCACCTGCGCGATCACCAGCAGGTTGCCGCGGTCGTACACGGTGAGATGGCAGGACTGCTCGGCTTCGTCGGCGAAGCGCTGCATGAGCGGCAGTGCTTCCGAGATAAGACGCTCCATGGGCGGGTGACGGTGCGCGAGCGCAAAGAGCTTCAGGCTCAGCGCGTAGCGGTCGCCGCCTTCCGAGCGGATCACATACTGGCGCGCCACCAGCCGCTCGAGCATGCGGTAAATCTCGCTCGCATTGCGCCCTAGCGCCTTCGTGATCTCGGCGCGTGTGAGGCCGGCGCGCTGTTCCGCGAGCAGTTCGAGGATGTCGAGCCCCTTGTCCAGCGCGGGCGCGCGATAGCGATCGGCGTCGTCTTTCTCTTCGGCTTCTTCGGGCACGTTGTCCATCTGGCTTTTTTTCGCGTTCTTTTCCATTCGATCGTCCCCAGGGAAATCACGGACCCATGCTGCACTGCACATCACTTGACCTTGTGATGTGCGTATATGAATAATACGTTCACTGGTGAACAAACGCCAGTGTCGTCAGGTAAGGAAGAGGCAGTTGCAACGGGTCGCCGGCGCTTCGAGCATTCCACGTGGGCGCGGCGAACACATGTCATTCAACAAACGAGAGATCGATCGTCTCGGGCACCGAGGTGCCGCGATCGATCCAGAAGGAGACACACATGGCGTTCGCATCCGGGCTCTTGAAGGCCCGCCGCTCCACCGCAATCCACCACACGCGCGGCGCCTTCGCTCGCGCCGCCACAAAGTCGCTTTGTATCGCAGCGGCCTGCGCCGCGGCGTTCGGCGCGTCGAGCGCGGTCAACGCAGCCGAACTCGGCAAGGTCGGCCTCGGTCTGCCGCTTCTGACTTCGCCGTTCTGGCAGTCATACAACAACTACCTCGGCGCTTACGCGAAGCAGGACGGCATCGACATTCTCGCGCCCGTGAACTCGAACAACGATCCCGCCCAGCAGATCACGGACATGAACAACATGATCAATCTGGGCGCGAAAGGCATCGTGGTCGGGCCGATCGATTCGGCCGCGATTAGCCGTGCGCTCGGCAATGCCGCCCAGAAGGACGTGAAAGTCGTGGCCGTGGACGTCGCGCCCACGCAGGGCAACGTCGCCATGGTTGTGCGCGCCGACAATCGCGCCTACGGCGAGCAGGCCTGCAAATACATTGGCGAGCATGTGAAGTCGGGCAAGGTCGTGCAGATCATGGGGGACCTCGCCTCGGTGAACGGGCGCGACCGTTCGGAAGCGTTCCGCGCGTGTCTGAAGAATTATCCGAATCTGTCGCTGCTCGAAATTCCGGCTGCCTGGAAGGGCGACGTGGCGGCGAGCGCGCTGGACAGCCTGCTGACCGCGAACCCCGACGTGAAAGGCATCTACATGCAGGCGGGCGGCGTGTATCTCTCGCCCACGCTGCAAACGTTGCGCCGCAAGCAATTGCTCGTTCCCGCGGGCGATCCGAAGCACATCGTGATCGTTTCGAATGACGGCATTCCGCAGGAGTTCGAAGCAATCCGCAAGGGCGAGATCGATGCAACGGTTTCGCAGCCCGCCGACCTCTACGCGAAGTACGGCCTCTACTACATCAAGGCCGCGCTGGAGGGCAAGACGTTCAAGCCGGGCAAGACCGATCACGACAGCACCATCATCCAGCTGCAGTCCGGCATTCTCGAAGACCAGCTGCCGGCGCCGCTCGTGACGAAAAAGAACGTCGACGACAAGAACCTGTGGGGCAACACCGTCAAATGAACGATCGAACGAGCGATCGGGCTGTAGCGGATAGCGCGCCGCCGTGGGGCGGCGCGCTATCCGTGGGCAGCCGCGAGGCGGCTGCGCGGGCTCTCGCGCCTGTGGTCGAGGCGCGCGGCGTGACGAAGCGTTATGGCTCCACCGCGGCGCTCGCCGACGTGAGCCTGCGCGTGATGGCGGGCGAGTCGCACGCGCTGGTGGGCCGCAACGGCGCGGGCAAGTCCACGCTCGTGTCGATCCTCACCGGTCTGCGCAAGCCCGACGAAGGCAGTGTGCGTTTCAACGGCGAGAGCGCGCCCGCGCTCGCCGACCGCGACGCCTGGCGCGAGCGCGTGGCCTGCGTGTATCAGCACTCGACCATCATTCGCGATCTCACGGTCGCGGAGAATCTCTTCATCAATCGCCAGCCCGGGCGGCGCGGCGTGATCGACTGGCGGACCATGCGCCGCGACGCGCGAGCGCTGCTCGACCACTGGCGCATCGACGTGCGCGAGGACGCGCGCGCAGGCGACCTCACGGTCGAAGCGCGCCAGCTCGTGGAGATCGCGCGTGCGCTTTCGTATGGCGCGCGTTTCATCATCCTCGACGAACCGACCGCGCAGCTCGATGGCGAGGAAATCAAGCGCCTCTTCCGGCGCATCGACGAATTGCAGCGCGAAGGCGTGACGTTCCTGTTCATCTCGCACCATTTGCAGGAGGTGTACGAGATTTGCCAGGCCGTCACGGTGCTGCGCGACGCGCGTCATATCGTGAGTGCGAGCGTGGCCGAATTGCCGCGCGAGAAGCTCATCGAAGCCATGACGGGCGAACGCGGCGGCCTGAACGTCGCGGATGCGGCAGCGCGCGCAGCGCTGCCCGCCAATGCGCCGCTCGCGCTGGAAGTGCGCGGACTCACGGGCCGCGACTATCACGACGTGTCGTTCACGCTGAAGCGTGGTGAAGTCGTGGGACTCACGGGCGCGACGAGCAGCGGCCGCACGAGCGTAGGCGAGGCGATAGCGGGACTCGCGGCGCAGCGCTCGGGCGAGATTCGCGTGAAAGGCGCGCCGCTCAAGCCCGGCGACGTGCCCGCGGCGCTTGCGAGCGGCGTCGGTTGCGTGCCGAAGGACCGCCACCACGAAGGGCTCGTGCTCACGCAGTCGGTGGCCGAGAACGCTTCCATGGCGATCGCGGGCTTGTTGGGGCGCTTCGGTTTCGCGCCGCCGGCGAAGAAACAGGCATTCGGCAAGCGCATGATCGAGTCGCTCGGCATCGTCGCGCAAGGTCCGGACCACGTGGTATCGGGTCTCTCCGGCGGCAACCAGCAAAAGGTGGTGATGGCGCGCGCATTGGCAAGCAATCCTGATGTTCTCGTCCTCATCGACCCCACGGCGGGCGTGGACGTGAAATCGAAGGAAGCGCTGCTCTCCGTCGTGGACCGCGTGCGCGACGAAGGCAAGGCCGTGCTCGTGGTGTCGAGCGAACTCGATGACTTGCGCACTTGCGACCGCGTGCTCGTGATGTTTCGCGGCGAGGTGGTCGCCGAGATGGCGGCCGGATGGCAGGACCACGAACTGATCGCATCGATTGAAGGAGTCGATCTCCATGAAGAATAGTGTTTCGACGCCCGCGTTCGCGACGGCGCAGGCCAATGCGGCCGCGAACGCTCGCGGTGTACGTCCCCGCATCGAACTGGCGCGCCTGCGCGATTTCGCGCTGCTGCCCGCGCTGGTGTTGTTGCTCGTGATCGGCGGTTTCGTGAGCCCGAGCTTTCTCACGCGCGCCAATCTCATCAGCGTGCTCGGCGCCTCCGCTGCGCTCGCGCTCGTCGTGCTCGCCGAATCGCTCATCGTGCTCACGGGCAAGTTCGATCTCTCGCTCGAATCGACCGTGGGCATTGCGCCCGCCGTTGGCGCGATGCTCGTCATGCCGGCCGCTTCGGCGGGGTTCGGTACGCAGTGGCCTGCGTTCGTCGGGCTCGCCGCCATCGTGCTGGTGGGCGCGCTGATCGGTTTCATCAACGGCTTTCTTGTCGTGCGGCTGCGGCTGAACGCGTTCATCGTGACACTCGCCATGCTGATCGTGCTGCGCGGCATGCTGGTGGGCGCAACGAAAGGCGGCACGCTGTTCGACATGCCGTCGTCGTTCTTCGCGCTCGCCACGACTATCGTGCTCGGCCTGCCGGTTTCCGTGTGGCTCGCCGCCGCCGCATTTGCGCTCGCCGCGTTCATGCTGCGCTATCACCGCGTGGGCCGCGCCCTCTATGCGATCGGCGGCAATCCCGATGCGGCGCGCGCCGCCGGCATTCGCGTGGAGCGCATCACGTGGGGCGTATTCGTGCTCGGCAGCGTGCTTGCCGCGATTGGCGGCTTGATCGTCACCGGCTACGTGGGCGCGATCAACGCGAATCAGGGCAACGGCATGATCTTCACGGTGTTCGCGGCGGCGGTGATTGGCGGCATTTCGCTCGATGGCGGCAAGGGCACGATGCTCGGTGCGCTCTCGGGCGTGCTGCTGCTCGGCGTGGTGCAGAACCTGCTCACGCTCGCCCAGGTCCCGTCGTTCTGGATCCAGGCGATTTACGGGGCGATCATCCTCGGCTCGCTGATGGTGGCGCGGCTCGCGGGCGGCGAGGCACAGAACTAAAGGCGGAGACTCTCTGTGAACAGCAACGCACTCCATACGGACGCCCGCCTCATCCTGCTCGCGCCTGAGGACAACTGCCTGATCGCGGCAGCGCGCTTGACGCAGGGCGAGACGGTCGAGATAGAAGGCGAGCGCGTGACGCTCGCGAAGACGATCGAACTCGGTCACAAGGTGGCGCGCCGCGCGCTTGCGAAAGATGAGAAAGTGCTGCGCTACGGCGCGCGCATCGGCCACGTGAACGAACCGGTGGCGCGTGGCGAGCATCTGCACACGCACAACCTGGAAAGCGATTATCTGCCGACCTATACGCACGACGCAGGGCACGAGTTCGTGCCGCATCAGTCGTGACTCCCGAGAGCAGGATTCAAGTTATGAGCGATAGCAACGTCACTCCCTCACAAGCCGCCGCGCCCATGCTCGAAGGTTGGCTGCGCAACGATGGCCGCAAGGGCATTCGCAACGTGGTTGCGGTGGCCTATCTGGTGGAATGCGCACACCATGTGGCGCAGGAAATCGTCGCGCAGTTTCGCGAGCCGTTTGGTGCCTTCGACGATCCTGGCGCACGACACGAGCCGCCTGTGCACCTCATCGGCTTTCCCGGCTGCTACCCGAACAGCTACGCCGAGAAGATGATGAGGCAGCTCACCACGCATCCGAATGTGGGCGCGGTACTGTTCGTTTCGCTCGGCTGCGAGAGCATGAACAAGCACTATCTCGTGGAGCAGGTTCGCGCGAGCGGCCGCCCCGTAGAAGTCCTGACGATTCAGGAAAAGGGCGGCACGCGCAGCACGATCCAGTACGGCCTCGACTGGGTGCGCGGCGCGCGCGCCCAGCTCGCCGCGCAGAAGAAGGTGTCGATGCGTCTCGACGAACTCGTGGTCGGCACGATTTGCGGCGGCTCGGACGGCACAAGTGGCATTACCGCGAACCCGGCCGTGGGCCGCGCCTTCGATCAGCTGATCGCGGCGGGGGCGGCGTGCATCTTCGAGGAAACGGGCGAGCTGGTGGGCTGCGAATTCCACATGAAGAGCCGGGCCGCCAGGCCCGAACTGGGCGAGGAGATCGTGGCGTGCGTGGCCAAGGCGGCGCGCTATTACTCGATTCTCGGCCACGGTTCGTTCGCCGTCGGCAACGCGGACGGCGGGCTCACCACGCAGGAAGAGAAGTCGCTCGGCGCATATGCGAAGAGCGGCGCCTCGCCGATCGTCGGCATCGTGAAACCCGGCGACGTACCGCCCACGGGCGGGCTCTATCTGCTCGATGTGGTGCCCGACGGCGAACCGCGCTTCGGCTTTCCGAATATCAGCGACAATGCGGAAATCGCGGAGCTGATCGCATGCGGCGCGCATGTGATCCTGTTCACGACGGGGCGCGGGTCGGTGGTGGGTTCGGCGCTTGCGCCCGTTATCAAGGTGTGCGCAAACCCGCAGACCTACCGCAACCTTGCCGGCGACATGGACGTGGACGCGGGCCGCATTCTGGAAGGCCGCGCAACGCTCGACGAAGTGGGGCGCGAAGTGTTCGACCGCACGCTGGCGGTGGCGGGCGGCGAGCGCTCGAAGTCGGAAGGGCTCGGGCACCAGGAGTTTATCCTGACGTACAAGACCTTCGAGCCAGTCGGTCCCGCATGCCTGCCCGCCCGTGCGCGTGTGCAGATTGTCGAAGCCGTGAACTGAAACGTGCTCTCAGACTTGCAGTTAAACCGTTTTGTTGTTGGCACAACCATCTCCCGGAGGTGACGAGCCATGGCGCAAGAACAGCATCCCAAGGTGGCGCACACGCGCCGTATCGGCCGCACGGCGCTCGAAGTGAGCGCGTTGGGTCTAGGCACCGCGCCGCTCGGCGGCCTGTATCGCGACTTGACCGAGGAAGAAGCGCAGGCCACCGTCGACGCCGCGTGGCAAGGCGGCATCCGCTTTTTCGACACCGCGCCGCACTATGGGCACACCAAGGCCGAGCACCGGCTGGGCGCGGCGTTGCGCCGCTATCCGCGTAACGAGTTCGTGATTTCGACGAAAGTGGGCCGCCACTTCGTGCCGCGCACGCACCCGTACGACGGCAGCGAGGGCTGGCAAAACCCGCTGCCTTTCGAGGCGATCTTCGACTACACGCGCGACGGCATTCTGCGTTCGTTCGAGGACAGCCAGCAGCGGCTCGGCATGCCCGAGATCGATATCCTGCTCGTGCACGATATCGGCCGCTACACGCACGGCGAGCGCAACGAGCACTACTGGCGGCAACTGAGCGACAGCGGCTTCAAGGCGCTCGACGAATTGCGCAAGGCGGGCGCGATCAAGGCGATTGGCTTCGGTGTGAACGAACGCGAAGTGATACTCGAGGCGATGCAGGAATTCGATATCGACTGCGCGCTGCTGGCGGGCCGCTATACGCTGCTCGAACAGGCGCCGCTCGACGACCTGCTGCCGGAATGCGAGAAGAAGGGCGTGAGTATTCTGCTGGGCGGCGCGTTCAATTCGGGCATTCTCGCGCACGGCCTGCTTGGCGAACTCAAGTTCAACTACGCCGATGCGCCGCAGGCAGTGGTCGAACGCGTGGCGCGGCTCGAAACGATCTGCCGGACCTACGATGCGCCGCTCGCGGCGGCGGCGCTGCAGTTTCCCTATGCGCATCCGGCCGTGGCGACGGTGCTCAACGGCGCGCGCAGCCCCCAGGAAGTGCGTGAGAACGTGGCCTCGTTCGAAACGAAGTTGCCCCGCGAGTTGTGGCTCGCGCTGCGCGACAAGGGTCTTCTCGATCCGCGCGCGCCGCTTCCGCAGGCCTGAATCATGGCTACGATCGAACGGATCGACGCCCATCAACACTATTGGGACCCTGCGCGCGGCGACTACGGCTGGCTCACGCCTTCGATGACCGCGCTGTATCGAACGTTCGGCCCCGCCGATCTCGCGCTGCTGCTCGTGTCGTGCGGCGTGGCGCGCACGGTGGTCGTGCAGGCCGCGCCCACCGTCGAAGAAACGCGCTGGCTGCTCGATCTCGCGCGCAATGAGCCCTCGATTGCGGGTGTGGTCGGCTGGGTGCCGCTCGATGACCCGCACGTAGCCACGCTGATCGCCGAGCTTGCGCGCGAGCCGAAACTGCGCGGCGTGCGGCCCATGCTTCAGGACTTGCCCGACGACGACTGGATCGCAACAGCCGATACCGCGCGCGGTGTAGAAGCGCTCATCGCGCACGATCTCGCCTTCGATGCGCTCGTTTTCACGCGTCACGCGCAAGCGCTCGCCACGTTCCTCGCGCGCCATCCGGCGCTGCGGGTGGTGATCGATCACGGCGCGAAGCCGCCCATCGCGGCTGGCGGCGCCAGCGGCTTCGCAGCGTGGTCGCAGGCCATCACGCGTTTTGCGCAGTTCCCACAAGTGCACTGCAAGCTCTCGGGTCTCGCGACCGAAGCCGCGCCTGGCTGGGACGATGCCACGCTGGCGCCCTGGGTCGCGCATCTGCTCGCGTCGTTCGGCCCGCAACGCCTCATGTGGGGCAGCGACTGGCCGGTGCTGAACCTCAATGGCGACTACGAACGCTGGTACGCCAGCGCGCAACAACTCACGAAGACACTTTCCGCAGACGAGCGCGCCGCCGTATTTGGCGGCAACGCCGCGGCTTTCTATCGGCTTAACGCCGGACTGAACACCGGACCCGAGACCGGGTTTGGGGCCGGTCCAGCCGGTTAGACAACGTCCGCAGAACGCCACGAGGCGCGCTTGCGTCGCCATAATGGCCGTTTGCGTCATCCGACTTCTTACCGCGATTTCATCGCTCGATCGCGGCGCGAGCGCCTCCTGCAGTGTCGGGTCACGCGCGTGCCGTGCTTCCAACCGGAGTGGCAGATGGTACAAAGACTGGCCGGCAAGACGGCCTTGATCACCGCGGCGGGCCAGGGCATCGGCTACGCGGCCGCCGAATTGTTTGCGCGCGAAGGCGCACGCGTGATCGCCACGGACCTGCGCATCGACGCGCTTTCGGCGCTGCCGGTCGAGGCGCGCAAGCTCGACGTGCTCGACGGCGCAGCCATCACGGCGCTCGCGCAGGAACTGGGCACGGTCGACGTGCTGTTCAACTGCGCGGGCTTCGTGCACGCGGGCTCGATTCTGGAAGCGAGCGAGGAAGATTGGGACTTCGCGTTCGATCTGAACGCGAAGGCGATGTACCGGACCATCCGCGCGTTCCTGCCGGGCATGCTGGCAAAGGGTGCCGGGTCGATTATTAACATGTCGTCGGCGGCGTCGAGCGTGAAGGGCGTGCCCAACCGCTTTGTGTACGGCGCCTCGAAGGCCGCTGTGATAGGGTTGACGAAGGCTGTGGCCGCGGACTTCGTGACGCGCGGCATCCGCTGCAACGCGATCTGCCCGGGCACGGTGTCGTCGCCGTCGCTGGAAGAGCGCATCGCCGCGCAAGCAGCGGCGCAGGGCACGAGCGTCGAGGCGGCGCGCGCCGCATTCGTCGCGCGCCAGCCGATGGGGCGCGTGGGCAAGCCCGAGGAAATCGCCGCGCTTGCGCTCTACCTTGCCTCCGACGAATCGGGATTCACGACCGGCCAGGCACATGTGATCGACGGCGGATGGTCTAACTAGTTAGCCCCAAAATTCTCCCCAGGCGATGCTGACCGACAGCAGCGCACAGACACACGAGGAACACAGACGATGAAACTGCTTCGCTATGGCCCGAAGGGTCACGAAAAACCGGGCCTGCTCGACGCCGAAGGCCGCATTCGCGCGCTCTCGGGCAACGTGGCCGACATTGCGGGCGACGTGCTCTCCGACGCCGGCCTCGCGCAACTGCGCACGATCGACCCGGAAACGCTCCCGCTCGTCGAAGGCAATCCGCGTATCGGGCCCTGCGTGGGCCATATCGGCAAGATGGTCTGCATCGGCCTGAACTACGCCGATCACGCCGCCGAGTCGGGCATGCCGGTGCCGAGCGAGCCGGTCGTCTTCAACAAGTGGACGAGCGCCATCGTCGGCCCGAACGACGACATCGAGATCCCGCGCGGCTCGAAGAAGACCGACTGGGAAGTGGAACTGGGCGTGGTGATCGGCAAGCACGCGAAGAACGTGAGCGAGGCGGATGCGCTCAACTACGTGGCGGGCTACTGCGTGATCAACGACGTGTCCGAGCGCGAATGGCAGATCGAGCGCGGCGGCCAGTGGGACAAAGGCAAGGGCTTCGACACCTTCGGCCCGACCGGCCCGTGGCTCGTCACGCGCGACGAAGTGGCCGATCCGCAGAACCTCTCCATGTGGCTCGAGGTGGACGGCCATCGTTACCAAAACGGTAGCACGCGCACGATGATCTTCACGGTCGCGAAGCTGGTTTCGTATCTCTCCGAGTGCATGAGCCTGCAGCCGGGCGACGTGATCTCCACCGGCACGCCGCCGGGCGTGGGCATGGGCGTGAAGCCGAACCCCGTGTTCCTGAAGGCGGGGCAGACGGTGCGTCTGGGCATCGAGGGTCTCGGCGAGCAGCAGCAGAAGACGCGCGCGGCTGAGTAAGCGCGGCTGAAGCACGAAAAAGCGCGCGAGCGGAGGCGGGGCAGACCCGCTTCACCTCGCGCGTTTCGTTTTACGGCGCTGGCCTTTCCTTTCAGTTTGCCTAACTTTTCTCTTCCGCCCCACCGCCTTCCGGCAAGCGGTTCACCGTCCCCTGCGCGAGCGCCACGAGCTTTTCGTCGCCGTTTTCCATCACGTAGACGCTGCACTGGCAAGTGGCCTGGTGCCGACCCGCATGCACCACGCGGGCCCGCGCCATCAGCGTGCCCTTGAGTGCCGGGCGCAGATAGTTGATCTTGTATTCCCCCGTCACCACCCGCGGCCCGAGCGCCAGCGCCCCGACGAAGGTCAGCGCGTTGTCGGCGAGATAGCTGATCACCCCGCCGTGCACGAAGCCGTGCTGTTGCTTGAGCTCGTCGCGTATCGGCAGCCGCAGCGTCAGCTCGTCGGCCCCCACGTGCGTCAGTTCGGTTCCGAGCAGCACGCTGAACGGTTGGGCATGCAAAGCGCCGCGTGCGCGATCCACAAGATCTGTCATCGTGGCATTCCCTGGGTCTATCCCCGAGTGGTTTCCTAACCACTCTAGGAAGCATCGGCGTCGAGTCAAGGTGAATCGAATCGGGCCGGCTTTATTGTTGCGAGAAATGCGTGGAATGGCCGTGCAACCATTGCTGAAATGATTCGTTGCGCATTTTGAGCCGTTTTTTCACCGTTTAGGGCTCAAAAACAGGGTTTGCGTGGCCGTAAACGCAGTGCGGGCCCGAGCGATCACATGCTTGCGCCTCACTCATCCACTGCCATCCCAGGTGTCCCCGATGTTCAGCAAGATCAAGGTCGCATCCGGCCTGTTGTGTGTCCTCGTCGCGTTCTGTGTACTGCAGCTCGTGACCGCAGGACTTGGTTACTGGTCGCTCACGCGCACGCACGACGACGTGGCCGACCTCTCGAAAGTGGCGTTGCGACAAGCCAGTGCCGCCAATGTCATCACCCAGCAGTTGATGGACGCCCGTATCAATCTCTCGCGTGCGGGCACACGCATGGTCCGTGGCGGCACCGTGCCGACCGACATGGTCAATCACGCACGCGACCAGCTCGCCGCCGCCGACACCACGTTTGCGGCGCTCATGGCCGTCCCGCCGATCAACGACGACAACCGCGCGCGCGTCGCGGCGCTCGGCGAGCGCTACCAGGTGTACCGCAAGGCGCTGGGCGAGCTGATCGACGACCTCAACGGCAACAATCTGCAAGCCTTCCTCGACCAGCCGACGCAGTCTTACCAGGACGCCTATCTCGCGGAGCTGCATTCCTTCGTGCAATTCAGCTCCGCGGCGAGCCGCGCATCGCTCGACTCGATCGATTCGCGCCTCGCGCTCTTCCAGGGCGTGGGCATCTTCATCGTGCTTCTGCTGGTCGCGCTCGTGAGCGCCGTGCACTTCGCGCTGCGGCGCGGCGTAGTGGAGCCGCTCGAGGAAGCGGGCCGCCATTTCGACCGTATCGCGCGCGGGCGTCTGGACGAGCGCATCGCCGCGCGCGGCGAGAACGAGATCGGCCGGCTGTTCCAGGGCCTGGCGCTGATGCAGGCCAGCCTCGCTCGTACGGTCCACACCGTGCGCGAAACGGCGGGCTCCATCAACGTAGGCGCCGACGAGATCGCCACCGGCAACGCCGATCTTTCGGCGCGCACCGAATCGCAGGCGGCGTCGCTGGAGGAAACGGCGGCCAGCATGGAGGAATTGACGGGCACCGTGCGCAACACGGCCGAGAACGCGCGCGAGGCGAACGCGCTGGCGGAGGCCGCACTCGACGCGACCGCGCGCGGCGGCGCCGTGGTGGGCGAGGTGGTCGAGCGCATGCGCGGCATTGCGCAAAGTTCGGACAAGATCGCGGAGATCATCGGCGTGATCGACGGCATCGCGTTCCAGACCAACATCCTCGCGCTCAACGCGGCGGTGGAAGCGGCGCGCGCGGGTGAGCAGGGCCGCGGCTTCGCGGTCGTGGCGGGCGAGGTGCGCGGGCTCGCGCAGCGCAGCGCGCAGTCGGCCAAGGAGATCAAGACGCTGATCAGCGAGTCGGTTTCGCAGATTCGCGGCGGCTCGGAGCTGGTGGAGCGCGCGGGCGAGTCGATGCGCGAGGTGTCGAATTCGATCTCGCGGGCCACGCAGATGATGGCGGGTATCAGCGCCTCGTCGCTCGAACAGAGCACGGGCATTGATCAGGTGAATCAGGCCGTCTCGCAGATGGACCAGATGACCCAGCAGAACGCGGCGCTCGTCGAGGAGGCCGCGGCTGCCGCGGCTTCGCTGCATCAGCAGACGCGCCAGCTTTCCGAGGCGGTGGCGGCGTTCGAGATTTCGCCGGCCGTGCTGGCGGACTGATCGGTCCAGACGGTTTTAGCACAGCGGCGGCGGGCTTGCGCCCGCCTGCCGTGGCGTTTCGCGCTCTGACGTATCAGATGCCTCAGATGCCCAGGCCCTGGTAAGCGGTCAACAGGTGATACGGCGTCGTGGACGGCATGTCCGCGCGCGCCACGTCCCCGTTCGCGCTACGGCACTCCACCCAGCCCTGCGGCGTGAGAAAGCGCGGCGCGAAGCGCGCGACTTGCGGCGCGAGCGCGGCGCGCACCTCGGCTTTGCCGTGCGTGGCGAGCGCGCGCAAGTATTCCGTTTGCGCCCAGATCCGCTGGGTCGCATCGATCACACGGCCGTGCTCGTCGAGCGCGGCCGCCACGGCTCCCGTTTCCGGGTCCACGCCGTGCTTCTGCGCAAAGGCGAAGGCGCGCGCGAGCGCTTCGTCCAGACCCGACGCGCCCAGCCGCGCGCCCGCACGCGTTGCCAGCCAGAACCATTCGAACTGATGTCCGGGCTCGAGGCGGTTGTCCGCCGCGCCGAGCGGCAATTCGGCTATACAGCCCGTCGGCTCGTGCAGGAAACCGCGCGCAAGCGCCTCGACGAGTTTCGTGATCGCCGTGTCGAACGCGCTGTCCCCGGTCGCTTCGCTCGCGACGAGCCAGGGCTTCGGTCAGGTGCATGAGCGGATTCTGCAGCGGCTCGCCGGTGACGCTCGCAAAGGAAGCGTCGAGCGCGGCGTTGAGCAGGCCGTCGCGCGCGGCGAAGCGGTCGACGATCAGCGAGGACGTTTCGCGCGCGACGTCGAGCGCCTCGCGCACGCCGAAGCGTTGGCCGTACGCTGCGGTTGCGAACACCACGAATGCGTGCGTGTAGAGGTCCTTGGTGGTGTCGAGCGGCGCGCCGGCGGCGTCGACGCTATAGAACCATCCGCCGTGTTTCGGGTCCTGAAAAGTGTGGCGCAGTGTTTCGAACAGCGTTTGCGCGTGCGCGGCGTCGCCGGCCTGCGAGAACACGAAGAGCTGGCGGGCGCACGCCATCGCGCGGTAGCGCGTGACGGGCAGCGGCTTCGCACCGGCCGCATCGAGCGCCTCGTAGGGCAGGCGCAGTTCGGCGTTGAAGCCCGGACCGCGCCACATCGGCAGGACAATGCGGTCGAAATGCTCGCGTAGGCTGGCTGCGCTCGTAGGTGTGTTCATGGCGAAAAGGTGCGGCGGACCGCGTCACTTCAAATGAGCAATGCCGGCGATTGTACGCATTCGCAAAATGCGTGGGCCATTCCCGCTTGCCGCGGGGCGGCCGCGCCCATGACAACCAGGCGAGGAGGGTGATAACAATGATCGGAAACTGGGAACTCGTTTCGCGGCTGGTGCTGGCCGCCCTGCTCGGCAGCGTGATCGGCTTCGAGCGCGAGCGGCTTTCGTGGGCGGCGGGCCTGCGCACGCACATGCTCGTGAGCGTGGGTTCGGCGCTCATCATGCTCGTCTCGGCCTACGGCTTCGCCGATGTGCTCAAGGACGACCACGTCGTGCTCGATCCTTCGCGGATGGCGGCGCAGGTCGTTTCGGGCATCGGCTTTCTCGGCGCGGGCTCGATCCTGCTGCGCGGCGAGATCGTGCGCGGCCTCACGACGGCGGCGAGCCTCTGGTCGGTCGCGGCCGTGGGGCTGGCGGTGGGTGGCGGGCTCTATACGGGCGCGATTGCGGCGACCGTCATCATTCTCATCATCCTCGCGGGCATCAAGCCGCTCGAGCGGCGCTTCATCACGTTCCGGCAGCGCCGCCAGCTCACGCTGCTCGTGAGCCGCGGCGCGCTGACGTTTCACTCGCTGCACGATGCGCTCGGCACGTCGAGCCCGCGCGTGAAGCAGTTCGTCGTGCAGCAGAGCGACGACTCGCCCGAGCTGGACGAAGTGATGATCACGCTCGGCCGCGTGTCGTCGATGGAGTACGAGGCGATTTGCGCGACGCTGCGCCGCTTGCCCGAAGTGAAGGAGTTTCGCGAGGACGGCGTGCGAAGTTGACCTGTGTGGGTTATCCGGTCGATGCCCGCTGGGTAAGTGGGGGAAGAGCATCTGACCACGCGTTCCGGCATGCGACAATGGACGTTCGAACCAGAACACGAGGACGTCGCCAAACGGCCGTGACCGGCCGGCGCGCGACGCGAACCGCATCGCTGACCCATGGCTGATTACGCAGATACCGCATCCTTGAGCTCGTCGCATCCCGAACGCACCGCACCGTGGCAGCCGCGCGCCACACCGGCGGCGTCCAACGTTACTGAATCCCCTGTTGCATCTGAATCCGATGGTTCGCAAGCGCTCGCCGAAGCGGACGCTCCCGTGCGCCAGGGCACGCTGAGCGGCTTCGAAAATCCGGAGCCCGCCCAGGCGGCGGTAGCGCCCGGCGACGAACCAAACGTCGCGAGCCCCGTTGCGGGGGCAACGACTGCGCGCCGTGCGCCACGGGCGAAGCGTGCCGCCGCCCCGGCCGTGGCAGGAGTCGAACCGGTGGTGCCGGACTTTGGTGAAGTGGAGTCCCCGGTTGCTGCTTTCGCCGCGGAACCGTCGTTTGCCGCCGACAGTGCCGAGCGCGTTGAGCCCACTGGGTTCGCGCCCGAAGCCGCTCAGACTGCCGCCGAGCCGAACGCGCTGGCGCAGCGCCTCGACGCGCTTCAGGGTGCGCTCGCCGAGCAGCGCCACATGGCCGCCGCGTCTTCGCGGCAACTCAAGTGGGTGCTCGCCGCCGCCTCAGTGGCGGTGCTGGCATCGGTGGGTTTCGGCGTCGCGCAGTCGGTGCGGCTCGACAGCCTCGCGAACGAATCCCGTGCAGATGAGGCGCGCCTCGAGCAGTTCATCCTGAAGCAGCAGTCCTCGATCGACGATCTGTCGCAGCGCGTTGCCGCGCAAACCGCCGCAGTCACCGCCGCAACCGCGGCCGCTGCTGTTGCCGCGGAGACCCCGGCGGCGGCCCCGGCCCGCCCGGTCGTCAAGGCGTCGCCCGCGAAGGTGGCGCCCACGCCCGCGCGCCGTGCCGCGGCGCATTCCGCGCGTGCGGCTCACGCTAAAAGCGCTCAGAAAACCACCCGCTGAACGCCTTCGCCGCGCGATCACGCCCCTGTATCCGAAATCTCGATGCGTTGTTTTGCTGCAACGCATCGATTACGCGCGACCTCATGCGACGGTGCGCCGCAGGTTTTTTGCTGCGTTGCACTAGCGTTGTCCTAGGGAAAACCCTATAATTCGTTCTGTCTTAGGGAAAACCCTGAACTGCAGCCTAACTGGGAGTCGCCATGAGCTTCATCTTTGCACTGATCCAAAAGGTGAGCGATCTCTTCGCGTCGCCGTATCTGCCGATGGATTCGGAATACTCGTACGAAGCGCGTCACCGCGAAGCTGAGCGCGTTCGCCGCTCGCACTACATGCCGTTCGGCATGCCGCGTGACTGATCGAAGCTGAAGCGCTTCGGGCGGCGCTCGCCATCCAACGCGTTTCTCCGGTCAGACCGCAAGGTCATCAAACAAGGCCGGCTCTCGAAAGAGAGCCGGCCTTGTTGCGTTTCGGGGCGACTGCGAGGCGACGCTGCCTGGCTGGACGTGACGGCAAGCGCGCACGGCTCGTGTCATAGTGATGCGGCTTTGCAAACGCTACGCCTCACACCCTATGTCCAATACCTACTTCTACGACCCCGCCCAGGGCCACGGCCTGCCGCACGACCCGTTCAAGGCGATCGTCGCGCCGCGCATGATCGGCTGGATCTCCAGCCGCGCGAAGAGCGGCGTGCTCAATCTCGCGCCCTACAGTTTCTTCGGCGCGTTCGCCACCTTTCCGCCGATCATCGGGTTCTGCAGCGAAGGCCGCAAAGACAGCATCAGCAACATCGAAGAAACCGGCGAGTTTGTCTGGAACCTCACGTCGAAGGCGCTCGCGCCGCAGATGAACCGCACCTCCGCGCCCGTTGCCGCCGACGTCGACGAATTCGCGCTCGCGGGCCTGACGGCCGCACCGGGCCGCAGCGTCGCGGTGCCGCACGTGGCCGAATCGCCGGCCGCGCTCGAATGCAGGCTGCTGCAGGTCGTGCGGCTCAACACGCTCGACGGCACGCCCATGGACAACTGGCTGGCGCTCGGGCAGGTGGTGGGCGTGCATATTCGCGAGGAGTTTCTGAAGGACGGCCTCTTCGACACGCACGCCGCCCAGCCCGTGATGCGCGCGGGCTATCGCGCCGACTACGCGCAGATCGGCGAGATGTTCCAGATGGTGCGGCCGGGCGCGTAAGCCGCATCGCGCGTGGGCAGGGCGCGGCGTTGCCGCCTCTAGCCCGCCCGCCGATAATGGCGCGACTGAATGGCCCCAACTTAATCGCCCAACAGCGCAAGGGAGGCAATCGATGCAATCTCCGACAGGATCGGTGGTCGCGCTCAGTTCGGCCGCCTCGACGATGTTTTCGATCGGCATGATCGCGCTGGGTTACTGGGGGCTGCACGAGCCCGCCGCCTGGCGCATCGGCGACCGCGTGGTCGTCGGCATCGCGCTCGTGGGCTTCGCGTGCCTCGGCAGCGTGCCGTGGCTCGCCACCTCGCCCGCGAAGCCCAACGACGAATCGCGCTTTCTGATGGCGCGCCGCGCCTTTCTCTGCGGCGCGACGGCCGTGTGGGTGTCGATCGCGCTGTCGCTGGTGTTGTGATTAGAAGCGCGCGCGCAAGCCCACCGTGCCCACCACCTGATTGGCCGTCGAAGAAGCGCCGCCCGCCGTGTTGATGAACGCCACGTAGTTGTGCCCCGTGGCGTGCTGGTACATCGCCTCGCCGTAGAGATCGGTGCGCTTCGAGAGGCGGTACACGACCTGTGCGTCCACCTGGTTCCACTTCGGATCGGCGCCGAACGTGGTCGTGTTGCTCACGTGGCCATCCGTGAAGGTGTAGGCGAGGCCCAGACTCCACGCCGGGTTCAACTGATATTTCCCGTTCACTTCGTAGTTGTTGAAGCTCATGTCGCCGCCCTGCGAGCCGAACGAGCTGGTGCCCGTGTATTCGCTGCGCGTGAACACGAAGCCCGCCGTGGCCGGGCCGAACGTGTAGTTGATGCCGCCGCCGAACGAACGCAGACGGTCCGCGCCGAGCGCGAAGCCGCCCTTGCCGTTGGCCGTCGATTCGGCGAGATCCACCGCGCCCGGGCTGCTCGCCGTGGCGCCCTGGGTGCCGTTCAGTTGCAGATAACCCGCTGCAATAGCGAGCGGCCCATTGGTGTAGCTCGCGCCGAAGCTGTAGGCGCGGTTCACGGCGAAGTCGGTGTTGTTCGAGAACGCGTAGAGCGCGCCGAACTTCAGGCCGCTATATGTGTTGCTCGTGAACTTGACCGCGTTGCTCATGCGCAGCGAGTGGTTCAGGTTGTCGTTGTCGAACGGATGCGCGAAGCCCGTGTCGCCGAAGGTGCCCGCCGTGGCCGAAAGCGGCGCGACGAAATCGACGAGCGAATCGTACTGGCGGCCGAGCGTGAGCGAGCCGAACTGGTCGCTCGCGAGACCCACGTAGGCCTGGCGGCCGAACATGCGGCCATCCTGGCCGAGCTTGCCGTTCTGCACGTTGAAGCCGTTTTCGAGCACGAAGACCGCATGCAGGCCGCCGCCCAGGTCCTCGCTG
Organism: Paraburkholderia acidiphila; assembly: GCF_009789655.1. Lineage (GTDB taxonomy): Bacteria > Pseudomonadota > Gammaproteobacteria > Burkholderiales > Burkholderiaceae > Paraburkholderia > Paraburkholderia acidiphila. Next base: position 1,797,683 of record NZ_CP046910.1, on the reverse strand, counting down.
CCGCGCACGCCGAAGCGGCTGCCGTTCACGTTGCCGCTCGTCGCCTGCCAGAGCGCGCCGCCGGACTTGCCGCTCGCGACGTTGTTCGTGTACATGATGCCGGCGTCGATCAGGCCGTAGAGCGTGACCGAGCTTTGCGCGTGGGCGGCGGGCGAGGCGAGCGTGCCGAGTGCGCCGAGCACGGCGGCAGCGGTGGTGAGCGAGACGGTGTTCTTCATTCGAGGTTCCTGTAGCGTTGTTGTTTCGGGCGGTTTGCAACAGGGACAGGAGTGTAGGGAGTGAAAGGCGCCGGAAAACCGGCTGTGACTGGAGAGGATTCTTCCTCGATCTGGAAGGATGATTTCATCTCCCTGTCATAAATCGACTCAAGGCGGCGTAGGCCTTGCGCCCGGCGCGATGACGGAGCGGCCTTGCGAGTTTGGTACGATTCACGCTTTGCCAGCCGACCCTACCTGCCGCGTGAAGCGTTACGTGCCGTTGATCCGCGATCGAATCGCGATGTCGTTGTCCCGCCTGAAGCCTGCCGCCGCGCGGCTTGGCGGGTTTGTCCGTCCGTTCGCCGTGCGTGCGCTCCACCATCTGCGGCATCCCACGCGGCGCGGCGTGCTCATGGCCATTGGCGCGCTGCCGGCGCTCGTCGTGCTGTACGTGCTCGTGCTGATTCCGTTCACGCCGAGCATTGGCGACATCCGCAAGGCGCGGGTGGACGAGCCGGCCCAGATCCTCTCCGCCGACGGCAAGGTGCTCGCCGAGTTCAAGCCCTCGAACCGCGAATGGGTGCCGCTCGCGCAGATCTCGCCGCACATGGTCGACGCGCTGATATCCACCGAGGATCACCGCTTCTACGAACACCACGGCATCGACTTCAGGCGCACGGCGGGCGCAGCGCTGCACACGTTCTCGGGCGACCGCCAGGGCGGCTCGACCATCACGCAGCAGCTCGCGCGCAATCTTTATCCCGACGAAATCGGCCGCGCACCCACGCTCACGCGCAAGATCAAGGAAGCGATCACGGCGTTCAAGATCGAAGCGGTGTATAGCAAGCAGCAGATTCTCGAGACCTACCTGAACACAGTGCCGTTTCTCTATAACGCCTACGGCATCGAGATGGCGGCGCGCACCTACTTCGGCGTGTCGGCGGATCAGCTCGACGTCCTGCAAGCCGCGACGCTCACGGGCATGCTGAAGGGCAACGCGTACTACAACCCGGTGATCAACCCCGAGCGCGCGCTCGCGCGGCGCAACACCGTGCTCGGCCAGATGGTGAAGTACGGCAAGCTCAGCGAGGCGCAGTACGCCACGCTGTCGAAGAAGCCGCTGCGCCTCGACTTCGAGCGTCAGACCGAGCCGCCCGGCCCCGCGCCGCACTTCGCGCTGCAACTGCGCAAGTGGCTGATTTCGTGGGCCGACCGCAACGACTACAACATCTATTCCGATGGCCTCGTGGTGCGCACCACGATCGATTCGCGCCTCCAGCAGATGGCGACCGCCGCGCTGCGCCAGCACACGAACCAGCTGCAGGGCATCGCGAACGGCGCGTGGAGCGGTCGCAACGACTGCACGGCCAGCAACGACCAGTTCGCGACGTTCATGCGCGAAACGCAGGACTACAAGAGCGCACGCGACACGGGCGCGAGCGACGCCGACGCGCTCAAGCAGCTCGCCGCCGACCGCACCTTCATGCGCAACCTCTGCAAGAGCAAGACTGCGGTGGAGGCGGGCTTCCTCGCCATCGATCCGCGCAACGGGCAGATCAAGGCGTGGGTCGGCAGCCGCGATTTCACCGAGGAACCGTTCGACCACGTGCAGCAGGCGCGCCGTCAGCCGGGCTCGACGTTCAAGCCGTTCGTGTATGGCGCGGCCTACGCGGCGGGCGCGAAGCCGAGCGACACGTTCATCGACCAGCCGGTGGAAATTCCGCTGGCGGGCGGCGAAATCTGGAAGCCGACCGACGACGTGGCGCCGAGCATGCGCCCGATGACGCTGCGCGACGCGATCGCGTTCTCGCGCAACCGCATTACCGCACAGCTGATGCAGACGGTGGGTCCGGACAAGGTCGCGCGTCTCGCGCGCGCGATGGGCGTGCGCGACAGCCAGCTCGACCCGGTGCCTTCGCTTGCGCTCGGCACGAGCCCGGTCACGCTGAAGGAGATGGTCTCCGCCTACAGCACCATCGCCAACGACGGCGTGTATCTCGAACCGCGCATGGTCACGAGCATCGAGGACCACAAGGGCAACGTGCTCGCGCAGTTCGAGAGCGCTTCGCCCGAGCGGGCGCTTTCCGCGGAAGCGGACCGTACTCTGCTCGACACGATGCGCGACGTCGTGAACCGCGGAACCGGTGCGGCCATCCGCACGCGCTTCGGCATTCGCGGCGACGTGGCGGGCAAGACCGGCACGACCCAGGGCAACACGGACGGCTGGTTCATCCTGATGGATCCGCAACTCGTGGCGGGCGCATGGGTGGGCTTCGACGACGGCCGCGTGACGCTCGACGACTACTGGGGGCAGGGCGCGCGCAGCGCACTGCCGATCGTTGGCGACTTCTTCCAGCGTGCGCTGCGCCAGCGCCTCGTCGATCCGCGCGCGCGCTTCGACACCGAAGTGACGCCGGGCGCGTTCGAAACCTTCCGCGAGAAGCTGCGTGCGTGGATGGACCAGCTCGTCGGCACGCACGAAGCGCCGCCTGCGCAAAGCGCGCCGGTGCGGCGCGCGCCGCCGCCGCGCGTGAGCGCTCCGGCGCCTGCCTCGGTGGCTTCGGCGGCGTCGGAGGCGGCGGCGTCGGCGCCTTCAACGATTCCGCCGCCCTCTGGCGCTTCGGCGGCGGCCGCGGAAGCCGCCGCACGCGCGATCATGGGCGTGCCGCCGATCGTCGGGCCGTCCAGCGCACCGCCTGCACAAGCGCCGCAGCCTTCGTATCCGGCGCAGGAACCGGCGCTCGCGCCGACGCCGACTCCCGACGACGCGGAACCCGACACGCCGGGCGCGAGCGCGAGCTATACGCCGCCGCTGGCGCAGCCGCAGGGACAATGAACGTGTTCTCCCGCGCCGCCGCCTGAGCGTGGCGGCGCGGGGGGCGTCTCGCGCTTGACCTGTCGCAAGCTTTCAATCCGGCCCCGCGTCCGTTTGACACTTCCTGACAACAGCACTTCGAGATTCCGCTAGATTCGCGCGGATCAAAGCCTGCCCTGGCGAACGTTGCGCCCGGGCTTTCCGAACACGCTGGAGTCAATAGAAATGTCACGCATGTCCCGATCCATCCGCGCGCTGTGCCTGCTCTCGTTCGCCTCGGTGGCGATGAGCACGCTGGCGCCCACGCTCGTTCACGCAGCCGAAGCGGCAACCCTGCCTTCCGCGGCCGCCGCGCTCCCCGCGGGCGCCGCCGCGCTCGTGAACGGCCAGGTCGTCCCGCAATCCGCGCTCGACACGGCAGTGGGCAACGTGGTCAGCCGCACCGGCGCGCCCGACACGCCGCAACTGCGCGCCGCGCTCAAGGACGACCTGATCGCACGCGAACTGCTGCGCCAGCAGGCCGTGCTCGGACACTACGAGCAGCGCCCCGAGGTCGCGCAATTTCCCGACGCCGAAAAGACCGACGCCGAGATCCGCGCGTGGATTCTGGACAACGTGCACGCGCCGAAGATCACGGACAGTGAAATCAAATCGCGCTACGAATCGGTCATCGCGACGTTCGGCAAGGAAGAGTACAAGCCGGAGGTCATCGCCGTGGCCGACGAGGCAACCGCGAACACCGTGCTTGCGGCGGTGAAGGGCGGCCAGCCGTTCGCCGAACTGGCGCGCCAGTACGGTATCGGCGCGACGAAGGCGACGGGCGGCGAGATGCCGTGGGTGAGCTTCAAGCTGCCGCTTACCGAAGGCAACACGCACGGCGTGCCCTTGCCGCTCGCGCAGGTCATCACGAGTCTCGCGCCCGGCGCAACCGCGCCGCAGCCGCTGCAGGCCGGCGACGGCTGGCTGATCGTGCGCCTCGAAAACAAGCGTCCGATGCAGGTGCCCACGTATGATTCGGCGAAAGAAGACATTCGCCGCCAGTTGCAGGACGAGGCCATGCAGGCCGCACTCGGGCAACGCGTGGCGGAACTGGCGCGCTCGGCGACGATTGTGGAGTGAGACCGCGCGCGGCAACTGCCGCGCAGCTAACGAAAAAGGCAGCGTCCGGGGACGCTGCCTTTTTTGCTTCTTCCTTTATTTTGCACTGCGAAGCATGCCCTGAAGGCGCCGAGCGCGTTACTTGTGCACCTTGAACACGGAAACGAGTTCGGCGAGCGCCGCCGCGTGATCGTTGAGCGCGGCGGCGGCGCGCTCGGCGTCGCCCACGAGCGCGGCGTTCTGCTGCGTCGCCGCGCCGATCTGCGAAACCGCGATGTTCACCTGCTCGATGCCGCCCGACTGTTCGCGCGAGGCCACGCTGATCTCGCCGATGATCGCCCGCACTTCATCCACGCGGGCGACGATGCCGCGCATGGTCGTGCTCGCTTCGCCGGCAATGCGATAGCCCGTCTCGACGGTCGACGACGATTCGGTGATCAGCGCCGAGATTTCCTTCGCCGCCGCTGCGCTGCGCTGCGCGAGCGCGCGCACTTCGCTCGCCACCACCGCGAAGCCCTTGCCGTGCTCGCCCGCGCGCGCGGCTTCCACGGCCGCGTTGAGCGCGAGGATGTTGGTCTGGAATGCGATGCCGTCGATCACGCCGGTGATCTCGGCGATCTTCTGCGACGAGCGGCTGATGTCGTTCATCGTTTCCACGACGCGGCTCACGGCGCGGCCGCCGTCGAGCGCGGCTTCGGCTGCGCTCGTCACCACGCTGTTCGCGCGCGTCGCGTGGTCGGCGTTCTGCTGCACGGTGGAGGTCAACTCTTCCATGCTCGCCGCCGTCTCTTCCAGGCTGCTCGCCTGGCTCGCGATGCGCGAAGCAATCTCGCCGCTGCCTTGTGCGATGCGCGACGTGTCCTCGCTCATTTGCGCCGTGGCGCTGCGCACCTGCGCGACGATCTGCGCGAGGCCCACGCCGATGCCGTCGATGGCGCGCGTGAGCCGGCCGATCTCGTCGGCGCCCACGTTGCCATGTGTCCCGGCTTCACTGCCGATGCCGTGGCTGCCGCCGTTGCCGATGCGCACCGTGAGGTCGCCCGCGGCGAGCTGGCCGGCCGCCTGCGCGGCGGCGTCGAGCGGCTGGCTCACGAGGCGGCGCGCCGCGTAGATCGAAAGCGCCGCGAAAAGCGCGACCAGCACGAGGCCGATCGCCGCGAAGCGGTCGCGCGTGGCGTTCACGTCGGCCATGATCTCGTCGCGCACCGCGACGCCGCCCACGAGCCATTGCCACTGCGGCACGCTGACGAACGAGACGAACTTCGCGCGCGCATCGCGCTCGTCGCGCGTCGAGTCGGCGGAGGTGTAGTCGAGCGTGCCTTCGCGCGCCTCCAGCATGCGCGACCAGGGCCCGTTGGCGTCGTCGTAGTGCTTGCCGACGGCGCCCGGATGCACGATGAAGGTGCCGCGCGCCGGGCCGTTCGAAGCGTCCATCACGAAGTAGTAGCCGCTTTCGCCGATCTTGAGCTTGGCGATCTCGCTCTTGAGCGCGTCGATCTGCGCGCCCACATCCACGCCGACGAAGAGCGCGCCGATCACGTGGCCGCTGGCGTCGAGAATCGGCTTGTACTGCGTGATGTACTGTTTGCCGAACAACTGGGCGAGGCCGGTATAGGTGCGGTTGGCCAGAATCGGGCCGTACGCGGGGCCCTTGCGGTCGAGCAGCGTGCCGATCGCGCGCGATCCATCCTGCTTTTTGAGCGACGTGGTCACGCGCACGAAGTCGTCGCCGCTGCGCGCGAAAATCGTGGCGATTTCGCCGCTGCGCGTGAGGAACTGGTCGGGGACCGTAAAGTCCATGTTCAGCACGTGGTCGCCGGACTTGAAGACCGGCGTGGCATTGCCGCCAATGTCGACCGTTTGCGTGGGATCGAGCGTAAAGGCGCCCGGCAGGAAGCTCTCGAAGAGCTGCATGGCGCGGTCGACTTCCGCGTCGAGCGCGCCGTCGATCAGCGAGATCGACGAGGCAACCGACTGGTCCTTTTCGGTGATGCGCGCGCGCACCTGGTCGCCGACCTGCGTTGCCGCCGAGTGCGTGATCGCCCACGTGAAGGCGGCAAATATTGCCGCGACGAGCACGCACGATAGCAAGGCGAGACGCACGCCGACGCTCGCGCGGCGTGATAAGCGTGAAAGCATGAGTTCGGTTCCGGAATAGAGCTTGTAAGGAAGGAACCTGCGCCTTCGAGGCGCTGGCATGACGCATTACGGCGCGCGCGAACGATCCTTTAGGGTAAGCGCCGAAAACCTTACAATTTCATACGGGATACGAACGACCATGCGATTTTGTGTCGCAAAAAATGGGACAATTCGGATTCCAAAGAGAACACAAGAACGAAGAAAAGGGCGCATGTAGCGCCCTTTCGTTATATTTCGCACGATACGTCGTGCGCTGAATTTCTGCGTTAGCGTTTTGCCCGCCACGTTCTGAGCAGCAGCGCGTTGGTCACGACGCTCACGCTCGAAAACGCCATCGCCGCGCCCGCGAGCATGGGATTGAGCAGGCCGAAGGCGGCGAGCGGAATCCCGATCAGGTTGTAGATGAACGCCCAGAACAGGTTCTGCTGAATCTTGCGCCACGTGCGCCGCGAAATATCGATTGCGGCGGCCACGAGCGCCGGGTCGCCGCGCATGAGCGTGATGCCTGCCGCGTGCATGGCGACGTCGGTGCCCGTGGCCATGGCAATGCCGATGTCGGCGGCGGCGAGCGCGGGGGCGTCGTTGATGCCGTCGCCGGTCATCGCGACGATGCCGCCGCTCTTGATCTTGAGGTCGCGGATCGTGCGCGCCTTGTCGTCGGGCAGCACTTGCGCGTGGACTTCGTCGATGCCGAGCTGCGCGGCCACGGCCGCCGCGCTGCCCGCGTTGTCGCCGGTCACGAGCACGCTGCGGATGCCCATGGCCTTGAGGCTGGCAATGGCCTCGCGCGCCGTGGGCTTCACCGTGTCGCCGAACGCGAGCAACGCGAGGACGCCGCCGTGCGGATCGAACAACCACGACACCGTATTGCCGGCCTCTTCGAGTGAACGCGCACGCGCCGCGAGCGTGGGCGGCACGGCCAGCGCCAGTTCTTCGAGCCAGCGGCCGCTGCCGATTGCGAGGCGCCGCCCATTCACTTCGGCCTCCACGCCGCGTCCCGGCACCGCGCGCGCGTGGGCGGCGGCGGCCCGAGCGGCGCCGCCCTGCGCTTGAGCTTCATACGCCTGCACCACGGCCTTCGCGAGCGGGTGGTCGCTTTGCCGCTGCACGGCGGCGGCGAGCGCGAGCGCCTCATTGCGGTCGAGGCCATCGGCCACATCGAACGCGGTGAGCGAGGGCTGGCCGAGCGTGAGCGTGCCGGTCTTGTCGAAGGCGACCACGCTCACGTTGTGGGCGGTCTCCAATGCTTCGGCATCCTTGATGAGCACGCCGTGGCGCGCGGCCACACCGGTGCCCGCCATGATCGCGGCGGGCGTGGCGAGGCCGAGCGCGCACGGACAGGCGATCACGAGCACGGCTACAGCGTTGAGGATCGCCGTTTCGGCGCTTGCGCCCGCGAACAGCCAGCCGCCCAGCGTGATGGCCGCGATCACAAGAATCGCGGGGACGAACACGGCGCTCACGCGGTCGACGAGACGCTGGATCGGCGCCTTTTCGGCCTGCGCGCTTTCCACGAGGCGGATGATGCGTGCGAGCGTGGTTTCCGCGCCGATGGCCGTGGTGCGCACGGCTATCGCGCCTTCGCCGTTGATCGAGCCCGCGGTGACGGGATCGTCGGGCGCTTTCGGCACCGGCAGGCTTTCGCCCGTGATGAGCGATTCGTCGATGTGGCTGCGGCCTTCGAGCACGACGCCGTCCACGGGCATGCGCTCGCCGGGGCGCACGACCACGATGGTGCCTACGCGCACCTGAGCGAGCGGGACTTCGCGCTCCTCTGCTTGAGCGCCATTTACGCCATCCACACGGATGCGCGCGCGATCGGGCCGCAGCGCGTTGAGGGCGCGGATCGCGTCGGTGGTCTGCCGCTTCGCGCGCGCCTCGAGCCATTTGCCGAAGCGCACGAGCGTGATGACGACCGCCGAGGCCTCGAAATACAGATGCGCCATGTCGCCGGGATGCATGAGCATCGCGTAGACGCTCACGCCATACGCGGCCGAGGTGCCCAGCGCGACCAGCAGATCCATGTTGCCCGCGCCCGCGCGCACCGCTTTCCAGGCGGCGCGGTAGAAGCGCGCGCCGAACACGAACTGCACGACGCTCGCGAGCGCGAGCTGCACGGCTGCGGGCAGCATCCAGTCGAGGCCGAGCCAGTGGCCGAACATCGGCAGCACGAGCGGGGCCGTGAGCACGGCCGAAACCAGCACGGCACGCCATTCGCGGCGTGCTTCGTCGCTGGCGGCGGCGCTTTTCGCCGGGGTGGCGTCTACGTCGGCGGCGAGCGGCGTGGCTTCATAGCCAGCCTTCTTGACGGCCGCGACGAGCTGGTCCTGCAGTTCGCCCGTGAGCGGCGAGCGTGTGTTGACGGTGGCCTGCTCGGTGGCGAGGTTCACGCTCACGCCGGCTACGCCCGGCACGCGCGCGAGCGCCTTCTCGACGCGGTTCGCGCACGACGCGCAAGTCATCCCGCCGATGGCGAGCGTGGCGGTTTCCGTGGCGACGGGTACGGCTTCGTAGCCGGCCTTTTCGACGGCGGCGACGAGCGCGGCGGGCGCGACGCCGCCGCTGGCCTCGACAGTGGCTTTTTCGGTGGCGAGGTTGACCGAGGCGCGCGTGACGCCGGGTACTTTGGCGAGCGCCTTTTCGACGCGCATGGCGCACGAGGCGCACGTCATGCCGTGGATCTCGAGTTCGGCCACGGCGGTATCGGCGCGCTCTGCAACGAGGGGTTCGTTCATGGTGATGGGGGTGCGAGCACTGGCTGTAAGCGATGTTACGCAGTATCTACGTTCCCATGATGGGAAGGTCAAGGGGTGCGACAGTACGTGAGGGGCCCGAGCGCAAGCTACACGGCTGTAAGGCAATATTCCACGCTGTAGTCTTTTCAGGCCCATGCGCGAGCGATACGATACCAACCGGCGGCATTGGCGCCTGCCGCGCGCCTTTCACCACGGCCCTGGGGGGGCCCGCGCGCGGAGTGGGTAGCCGGTCGACGTCACTTCATGGACCGCCCGCACCGAATACAACCAACAAATGACAACAATACATCGAGCAATCTCGTCGTACCGTAGCGGCTCCGTGCTTGCCTGCGTTGCCCTGATCGCCGGATGCGCCTCCGCGCCGAGCGACATCGCGCCGAAGAGCAACGGCTGGATGAAGGACGAAGTCTCCGACTCCTATGTGTTCGGCTATCCGCTCGTGCTGATGGACCTGTCGCGTGCCGCCGCCACGGGCACGGGCCCCGGCCAGGCTGCGCCGAACACGCTGCGCCACGCGCAGTCGCTGCCGCCCGTCGGTGCCTCGAGCCCGCCCGAACCGAACCTCGACACGCTTTCCTCGAGCGGCTGGCTCGACGTTTCGAGCGAGCCGGTGCTCGTCACGCTGCCCGACACGCATGGCCGCTACATGGACGCGCGCGCGCTCGACATGTGGACGAATGTCGTCTGGTCGACGGGCGCGGCGCAAGCCGGCGAACGTGTCAGCGGTCTGAAAGCGCAAACGATTGCATTCGTTCCGGCTGGCTGGAAGGGCACGTTGCCCGCGCGCGTGAAGCGCGTGGACGTGACGACGCGCTACGTGTGGTTCCTCGCGCGCATCCAGACGCGCGGCGGCGGCGACCTCGCGGCGGTGCGGCGGCTGCAGCGCGGCTTCCAGGTTACGGCCCTTTCCGACTGGGACGAGCGCGGCGCGCGCGGCAAGGCTGGCGCACGCGGCAACGGCGGCGCACGCGGCAACGAGCCGACCGGCGCCACGCAGAGCGGCGATCCGGTGGCGCCGGGCACGCCTTCCGCCCAGGTCGCGGCGCTCGACGCGAACGGGTTCTTCAGCCGGCTCGCGCAGGCGCTGGAAGACAACCCGCCCACGGCGGACGACGCGCACGCGCTCAAGATCCTCGGCGACATTGGCGTGCATCCGGGCGACCCGGCGGAACTGCCCTCGGGCACGAAGGACGCCGCAGTGGTGAAGGCGGGTCTCGCGGACGGCCGCACGCGCCTCACGACGCCGCCCCCGAACCTGCTGGCCGGCAACGGCTGGCTCTGGGTGGGCGACGACGCGGGCAACTACGGCCCCGACTACGCGCTGCGGGCCTACGCGGCGTACACGTCGCCGGGTCTTCCGACGACCCGCGACGAAGTGCGCGCCCGCGTGAGCCAGGACAGCGACGGTCATGCGCTCAACGGCGCGAACCGCTACACGATGCACTTCACGGCGAAGCAGTTGCCGCCGGTTCGCGGTTTCTGGTCGATCACGGCCTATACGACCGACGGCGCGCTCGACGCCGACGCGCCCGTGCGCGTGGCGTTCGGCGAGCGCAGCGGCGCGCGGCGCAACCGCGACGGCTCGCTCGACGTGCACGTGAGCGCCGAGCGCCCGCGCGGCGGCGCGAACTGGGTGCCGGCGCCGCACGGCGACTTCCGCCTTGTGCTGCGGCTCTACGCCGCGAAGCCGCAAGCGACCGATGGCAGCTGGCAGCCGCCCGCCGTCGAGCGGCAGTAAGCGCTGAACCGGGCCCAACCAGCCTGACCCAGGCGCTGACGGGACACTCTCCCGCCAGCGCTTTTTTTGCGCCGCATAAGCCCGGTCAAGCGCCGGGCGCTCGCGTTCTTTGCCCGCATTTTCATGCATCGCGCAACACACGCGACAGGTGCCGGGCAATCGCACTTCCGTTGTTACTTCTTGTTGCGCAAATCCTGCGCCGCGGGCGGCGTTTTCCCGCCGTCCGATCTTCTATCGGACCTATACTTCGGGCTGTCGGCATCCCCGGATTTCCGACTTCAGACCCACATCCCGCGGCGGGCCTGTTGCCGCCTCATCCGCAAGCAAGCATGGCAAGCCTCAACAAAGCGTCGCTCAACTCTTCCTTGCAATCGGTGCGCGCTGTCGCGCGTGCGCCTCGCACCCGGCGCATCCTCACGGGCGTCGTCATCTTTCTCATTGTGTTCGGCCTCGTCGGCTTCTTCGCCGCGCCGCCCATCATTCGTCATGTCGCCGAACAGCAACTGAGCAAGCAGCTCGACCGTCCCGTCACGATTGGCCGCATCGCGCTCAATCCGTATACGCTGCGTCTCGAAGCGGACCGCGTGCATATCGGCGAGCGCGGCGGCAATGGCGACTTCTTCGATGTTTCGCGCGCCGTCGTGCAGGCCTCATGGTCGTCGATCTTCCGCGCGGCGCCCATCGTCGAAGAACTGCGGCTCGACTCGCCGCGCGCCACGATCGTGCGGCTCGACGCGCAGCATTTCAACTTCTCGGACCTCATCGAGAAGTTCTCGACGCCCTCGAAGCCGAACAGCAAGCCCGCGCAGTTTTCGGTTTCGAACATCCGCGTCGAGAACGGCCAGATCACCTTCGACGATCGCCTGCTCAACGAAAAGCACGTGATCGACCGCTGGTCGCTCGGCATCCCGTTCATCGCCACGCTGGCTTCCAAGACCGACATCTTCGTCGAGCCGATGCTGCGCGCGCGCATCGACGGCTCGAGCACGCTCGCCATCGACGGCAAGACCAAGCCGTTCTCGGCGACGCGCGAGTCAGAGGTGGAGTTGCGCCTGACCGACCTCGATGTGCCGAAGCTCCTCACCTACGCGCCCACGAAGCTGCCCGTGACGGTGAAGAGCGGCAAGCTCTCGACCAACCTCAAGCTCGATTTCGTGATGTCGGGCGAGAAGCCCACGCTGCGCGTGACGGGCACGACCGACCTGAACGATTTCGACTCGACCGACAACGCCAATGCGCCGTTCTTCGGCGCGCGCAGCCTGCACGTCGCGGCGGCGTCGCTCGAACCGTTCAGCAACGTCTATCGCTTCGACGACATCCGTCTCGACGCGCCCACCGTGTGGGTCGCGCGCGACAAGCAAGGCGTGCTGAGCGTCGAGAAGCTCATGGGCGCGCCGGCGGCGCAAAAGGAGCAGGCTGAGAACAAGGCCGCGAGCGCCGCGCCGGCCTCGGGTGCCTCGGGTACGGCGAGCGCGCAGGCGGCGCCCGAGGAGGCGAAGCCCGCGCCGCTCGATCTCTCGATCCGCCAGTTCGCGCTCACGAACGGCACCGTGCACGTGCGCGACGATGTGCCTTCGCGCACGGTGAACATCGACCTCACCCAGCTTTCCACCACGCTCGATAAATTCTCGAGCACCGCGAAGGAAGGCGCGCCATTCACGTTTGCGACCACCGCGAACGACGGTGGCACGATCAAGGCGTCGGGCACGTTCAGCATGGCGGGCAAGAACGCCGAAGCCAACATCGCGCTCGCGAGCGTGAGCCTGCCGCAGATGCAGCCGTATATCGACAACCTGAGCAGCGCGCAGGTCGTGGATGGCAAACTGAACCTCACGTCCACGCTCAAGGCCGATTGGGCGCAGCAGCCTGCCGCCATGCAGGTCGGGCAGAGCACGCTCGGGCTCGAATCGCTCAAGCTCGCGGCGCGCGGCGCGAAGGCGCCTGCTATCTCGCTCGCCCAGGGCACCGTGCAGGTGAGCGGCATCGACCTCAACGCGCGCAAGGCGCAGATCGCCTCGGTGGACCTGACCGGCCTCGTGGTGAACGCCGAGCGCCAGAAGGGCGGCCAGATCGACCTGGCGCAGCTCGCGTCCACACATCAGGCGGCGCCCGAGCGTACGGCGATCCACGCAGCGCAGAAGTCCGTGCAGGAGGGGCCGGCGTGGCGCTATACGATCGACGCGTTCACGCTCAGTAACGGCACGATCAACTTCACGGACAGCTCGACGCAGCGCCCGGCGAAGCTCGCCATCACGCCGTTCGACCTGAAGATCCAGCAGATCAGCGACGACCTGCGGCACCCGCTGCCGATCGACCTGAAGGCGACCGTCAACCGCAAGGGCACGCTGGCGCTGAGCGGCAAGATCAACCCCACGCCGCTTACGGCGCAACTGAAGATCGACGCGAACCGGCTCGACGCCGCCGCGTTCGAGCCTTACTTCGGCAACCAGCTCAATGCGGTGATCGCCAGCGCGCTGCTCAACATGAACGGGCAGCTTTCCGTGGAGCAGGGCAAGGCGCTCAAGGCCAGCTATCGCGGCGACGCGGCGCTCGTGGACGTGCGCATGCTCGACAAGGCCACCTCCGGCCCGTTCGCGGGCTGGCGCTCGCTCGCGCTCACGAACCTGAAGGCGAACTACGACGACGCGCGCGGCACCGACGTGGACGCGAGCCGCGTGACCTTCGCGGGCTTCTACGGCCGCGTGCTGCTCGACGCGCAGGGCAAGCTCAATCTCAAGGACGTGGTTGCGCATCAAACCGGCGCGGCGCAGTCGCTCACGCAGGACACGAGCGGCAAGCCTGGCCAGCGCGAGCCCGTGCCGCTCACGCCGCAGGCGGCGAGCGCACCGGTGCAAACCGCTTCCGCACCCGCGCCGGCTTCCGCGCCTGCAACGGTCGTGGCTGCGCAGGCGCCGAAAACTCCAGTGCGCCTGCACTTCGGCGAGCTCGTGCTGCAAGACGGCCGCGTGAACTACACCGACAACTTCATCAAGCCGAACTACACCGCCGACCTCGTGCAGATCCACGGCACGGTGGGCGCGTTCGGCACGGAGTCGACGACGCCCGCGCCGGTGGACGTGTCCGCGAAGCTCGCGGCGAACGGGCCGCTCTCGATCAAGGGCACGATAAACCCGCTTATCGCGAAGCCTTCGCTCGACCTCACGGCGAGCGCGCACGACATCGAGCTGACGAACCTCACGCCGTACTCGGCGAAGTACGCGGGCTACCCGATCACGAAGGGCAAGCTCAACGTCGACCTGCATTACCAGCTCGCGAACGACCAGCTCTCGGCGAACAACCATATCTTCATCGATCAGCTCACGTTCGGCGATCACATCGACAACGACACGGCGACCAAGCTGCCGGTGCGTCTCGCGATCTCGCTGCTGAAGAACCGCAAGGGTGAGATCGACGTGAACATTCCGGTGTCGGGCTCGCTCTCGAACCCCGAGTTCAGCCTGGGCGGCCTGATCTGGAAGGCGGTGCTCAACCTGATCGCGAAGGCGGTGACCGCGCCGTTCACGCTGCTCGCCAACGCATTCGGCGGCGGCGGCGAAGATCTTGGCTATGTCGAATTCGCAGCGGGCACAGCAACGCTGACCGATACCGACCAGAAGAAGCTCGACACGATCGTGAAGGCACTCGACGACAAGCCCTCGATCAAGATCGACCTGATCGGCCGCGTCGATCCGGCTGTGGACACGCCTGCGCTGCGCGAGCGATACGTGGATCGCCTCGTGCGGCTTCAGAAGGTGAAGGACACGGTGGGCAATGGCGAGAGCGTGGATACCTCGCAGGTCAAGGTGGACGACAAGGAGTACGAGAAGTACCTCACCAAGGCCTATAAGGATGCCGACTTCAAGAAGCCGCGCAACATGGTCGGCTTCACGAAGACGCTGCCCGTGGACGACATGAAGCAGGCGCTGGCCGACCACGCGCCCGTTGACGATGCGGCCTTGCGCAACCTCGCTCAGCAACGCGCGCAAGCGGTGCAGCAATACTTCGAAGGCAAGGTCGACCCGAGCCGAGTGTTCATCGTGGCGCCGAAGCTGGATGCGAAGGGCATCGACGACAAGGGCGCGACGACGCGGGTGGATTTCGGCCTGAAATAGGCGTTTTTTCGCGACTCAATGCAGCGGCGCGCTTCGGTTCAACCGGCGCGCCGCAGCTTTTCCGGCTTCGAAAACGCGTGTTCCTCGATCACCTGCGCGAGCGTCGCGAAAGCCGGCTCGATTTCCTCGTGCGGCACGCACGCGTAACCCGTTAGCAATCCTTGGCGATCCTGGCGCACGCTGTAGTAGGCGGCAAGCGGGCGCACGATCACGCCCGCATCGTAGGCGGCCGCGGTGACGACGCGATCGTCGGCGTGGTCGGGCAGGCCGAGCACGAAGTGCAGGCCCGCTTCGTCGCCCATGACCGGCAGCGCGTCGCCGAAATGGCGCGTGACCGCGTCGATCAGCAACTGGCGCCGCTCGCCATACAGCGTGCGCATGCGGCGCACGTGCGAGGTGAGATAGCCGTCCATGATGAATTCGGCGAGCACGGCTTGCTGCATGAGCTGGCCTTCGCGATACAGCTCCGCCACGCCGGTGCGGAACGTGGCCGCGAGCCGCTCGGGCACGACCATGTAGCCGATGCGCAGGCCCGGAAACAGCAGCTTGCCGAGACTGCCCACGTAGATCACGCGGTCCGACTCGTCGAGACCTTGCAGCGAGGCGAGCGGGCGGCTGCCGTAGCGGAACTCGCTGTCGTAGTCGTCCTCGATGATCCACACCTTGTGCTGGCGCGCGTATTCGAGCAGCGTGCGCCGGCGCGCGAGGCTCATCACCATGCCGAGCGGGTATTGATGCGATGGCGTGACGAGCGCGATACGCGGCGGGTCGCGCAGGTCCTGTTCGCGCGGATTGAGCCCTTCGTCGTCGACGGGAATGGGCGCGAGCTTCAATCCTGAGGACTGCAACACACTGCGCGCGCCCCAATAGCACGGCTCTTCGACCCATGCGCGGTCGCCCACGTCGGCGAGCAGGCGCACGGCGAGATCGATGGACTGGTGAATGCCGGTCGTGATGATGATCTGGTCCGGCGTGCAGCGCACCGAGCGTGCCACGCGCAGGTAGTCCGAAAGCGCGCGCCGCAGCGGCCGGTAGCCGCCGCCGGGCGCGTAAGTCAGCAAATCGTGATTCGCCGATTTCCACAGCCGCGCCTGCAGGCGGCTCCACGTGCGCGCGGGAAATTCGGCCACGTCGGGCACGCCCGGCATGAACGCGCCCCACTGCTTGGCGGACACGCCCGCCTCGTTGATGAGCCGTTGGCCGCGCATCGACATGTCGCCGCGCGGGGAGCCCCCGTTCGCGTCGTCTTCCTCGTCGGCGGGGGCGGCGGCGGGCGCCGCCGTGCTCACGGCGGCCGTGTCCGGGCGCGTGTCGGCGACATAGGTGCCGCTGCCCGTCGTCGAGATCACGTAGCCCTCGGCGCTCAGCTGGTCGTAGACGTGCAGCACGGTGTTGCGCGCCACGCCGAGGTCGCCAGCCAGCGTGCGCGAGCTGGGCAGCTTGGTGCCGGGCGCGAGCCGGCCCGTCAGGATGGCCTGCTGCATGAGCTGCAGCAGCTGGCGGTAGGCGGGCTCGGCGCTTTCCTTGTCGAGTTGCGCCGCGAGCCATTCGGACAGGATGACCATGGCCAAGTGGTTCCATCGATAATAATGAAATGGCTCCATTGAATAGAGCCGGGACCATCTATAGTAATTCGCACGTCAGTTTCGGTTAATGCCTGTGACAGCATTTATTTAATCGCGTCAGAAGAGGCGGGCCGGAGAAAGAGCAAGCAATGGAGACAGGGCGCATGAAGACCTCGGATGTGATCGTCAGCTTTCGCGGCGTACGCAAGACGTACGACGGCGAGACGCTGGTTGTCAAACAACTTGACCTCGATATTTACCAGGGCGAGTTTTTGACGCTGCTCGGGCCTTCCGGCTCGGGCAAAACCACCTGCCTGATGATGCTCGCCGGCTTCGAGTTTCCCACTGGCGGCGAGATCCGCCTCGAAGGCAAGCTGCTCAACAACGTGCCGCCGCACAAGCGCGACATCGGCATGGTGTTTCAGAACTACGCGCTCTTTCCGCATCTCACGGTCGAGCAGAACGTGGCTTACCCGCTGGGCGTGCGCAAGGTGCCCACTGCGGAACGCGCGCAGCGCGTGAACGACGCGCTCAAGATGGTGCGCATGGAAGGCTTCGCGAAGCGCTATCCCGCGCAGCTTTCGGGCGGCCAGCAGCAGCGCATCGCGCTCGCCCGCGCGCTCGTGTTCCAGCCGAAGCTCGTGCTGATGGACGAGCCGCTCGGCGCGCTCGACAAGCAATTGCGCGAACATATGCAGTACGAACTGAAATCGCTGCACGAGAAGCTCGGCGTCACCTTCGTGTACGTCACGCACGACCAGGGCGAGGCGCTCACCATGTCGGACCGCGTGGCCGTGTTCGACAAGGGCATCGTGCAGCAACTCGACAGCGTGGACCGGCTCTACGAGTCGCCGTGCAACGAGTTCGTGGCTAACTTCATTGGCGACAGCAACCGGCTGCGCGGCACCATCGCCGCCGTGGATGGCGAGTACTGCGAAATGCATCTTGCCGACGGTACGCGTCTGAAGGGCCGCAACGTGGCGGGTGCGCAGGCCGGCGCCGCGGCTATCGCCTGTATTCGCCCCGAGCGCATGAAGCTTGCGAACGGTTCGAAGGGCAATGGCGCAAACGCGCTGGCAGGCGTTGCGCGCGGCCTGATCTATTTCGGCGACCACGTTCGCATGCGCTGTGGCCTGCCCCAGCAGGACGAGTGCTTCGTGAAGGTGCCGCTCGGCACCGAGGCGCTCGACGGCTTCGCGCCCGGTCAGCCGGTCGCACTCGAATTCGCGCCTGAGCATTTGCGCGTGTTCGCATGAGGCGTGCGGGCGCGGCGCGCGATCTCGCGCGCCGTCGCCTCGCGAAGCAAGCGTCTCGACGATCGGGCCACATCTCTCGCACCGAAGGGCCCGGCAAGACAAACCACCAAGGAGAAGGGACTCAACCATGAAGCAGATCGGCAACATGCGCGTTGCTGCGGTCGCGGCCGCGCTCGCACTCTCGTTCGGCGTGGCGAATGCCGCGGAACTGACCGTCGTGAACTTTGGCGGCGCCAATGGCAATGCGCAGAAGGCGGCGTTCAACGAGCCGTTCCAGGCGCAGACGGGCAACAAGATCACCGCTGTCGAGTACAACGGCGAGCAGGCCAAGGTGAAGGCCATGGTCGACGCGAAGCACGTGGACTGGGACGTGGTGGAAGTCGAAACCGGCGACATCGCGCGCGGCTGCGACGAAGGTCTCTACGAAAAGCTCGACTGGGCCAAGCTCGGCAACAAGGGCGATTTCATGAAGGCGGCGCAGCAGCCCTGCGGCGCAGGCTTCTTCGTGTGGTCCACCGCGCTCGCCTATAACGCCGACAAGCTCAAGACCGCGCCCACGAGCTGGGCCGACTTCTGGGACGTGAAGAAATTCCCGGGCAAGCGCGGCATGCGCAAGGGCGCTCAGTACAACCTGGAATTCGCACTGATGGCCGACGGCGTGGCGCCGCAGGATGTCTACAAGGTGCTCTCGACCAAGGCGGGCCAGGACCGCGCGTTCAAGAAGCTCGACGAACTGAAGCCGAACATCCAGTGGTGGGAAGCCGGCGCGCAGCCGCCGCAGTTCCTCGTCGCGGGCGACGTGGTGATGTCCACGGCGTTCAACGGCCGTATCGACGCCGCGCAGCGCGAAGGCAAGAACCTCAAGGTCGTCTGGAACGGCAGCATCTACGACCTCGACTACTGGGCGATTCCGAAGGGTGCGCCGAACAAGGCGCTGGCCGAGCAGTACATCGCCTATACGCTCTCGCAGAAGCCGCAACAGGCGTACGCGCAGCACATCGCTTACGGCCCGGTGAACGCGAACGCGATCAAGGCGCTCGACGCGAAGACGCTCGGCAATCTGCCGAACTCGCCGGCCAACGGCAAGAACGCGGTGCAGCAGAACCTCACGTTCTGGACCGATCACGGCGACGAGCTGGAGCAGCGCTTCGCCTCGTGGGCTGCGAAGTAAGATGATGGAGTGACGCTCCGGCGCGCGAGGCGCCGGAGCGTTTGGCTGCTTCGTGCGGCCCGGAGGCTGGAGACAGTAAGTGACCACAATGACGACCGTGACCAACGTTACCGGCGCGGCACGCGAAGAGAGCGCGCGCCTGAAGCGCGAACTGCGCGTGGCGCAAGCGAAGAAGCGCACCGTGGCGCTCATGCTGATCGCGCCGCTCGCGATCTTTTTGCTGCTGATTTTCGTGGTGCCGATCGCGGCGCTGCTCACACGCGCGGTGCAGAATCCCGAAGTGGCGACGGCGCTGCCGCATACCATTACCGCGCTGCGCGACTGGGACCGCAAGAGCGCGCCGCCCGACGCGGCCTACGCGGCACTCGCGCAGGACCTGACCGTCGTGCAGGACGGCGACGCGATGGGCGCGCTGGCGCGCCGCCTGAATGTGGAAATCGCGGGCTTCCGCTCACTGGTCGCGAAGACGGCGCGCGCCATGCCGCTTGCCGACGACGACGGCAAACCGCTCACGCTCACGCCCGCACAAACGCGCGCCAAGATCGTCGAACTCGACGACCGCTGGAACGACGTGGCCTACTGGCAGGCCATCGCCAAAAACAGTTCGCGTTATTCGCCGTTCTATCTGCTCGCCTCGCTCGATCACCGGCAGGATGCATTCGGCAACATCGTGGCCGCCGACCCAGAACAGCAGATCTATCTCGACGTGTTCGGCCGTACCTTTGTCATCAGCGTGTTCGTGACGGTGTTCGCGCTGCTGCTCGGCTACCCGCTCGCCTACTGGATCTCGACGCTCTCCGAGCGCCGCGCGAATCTCGTGATGATCCTCGTGCTGATTCCGTTCTGGACGTCGATTCTCGTGCGCGTGGCCGCGTGGATCGTGATTCTCCAGGGCGAGGGTCTCGTCAACAAGGCGCTGCTCGGCACGGGCCTCATTTCGCAACCGTTGACGCTGCTGTTCAATCGCGTGGGCGTCTATATCTCGATGACGCACATCCTGCTGCCGTTCATGGTGCTGCCGCTCTACAGCGTAATGAAGTCGATTCCGCCCACGTACCAGCGCGCCGCGGTGTCGCTCGGCAGCCATCCGTTCGCGGCCTTCTGGCGCGTGTACGTGCCGCAGACCTACCCAGGGGTGGGCGCGGGCGTGCTGCTCGTGTTCATCCTCTCGATTGGCTACTACATCACGCCGGCGCTGCTCGGCGGCCCGGGCGACCAGATGGTGAGCTATTACGTGGCGTACTTCACCAACGTGTCGATCAACTGGGGCATGGCCTGCGCGCTCGGCGCGCTGCTGCTCGCGGCGACCACGGTGCTCTATTTCGTCTACGGGCGCTTCACGCGCACACAACTGAGCCTTGGCTGAGGAAAGCGCAATCATGAAATTCGCCAAACCGCTTTTTGCGCCGCATACATCGGCTGTCGAACGCGTGTGGTACTTCGCGCTGCGCGCGCTCGTCGTGCTCACGCTGCTGTATCTGATCCTGCCCGTGCTCGCGATCGTGCCGCTGTCGTTTTCGTCGAGCACGTTCCTCGTTTATCCGATTCCGGGCTGGTCGCTGCGCTGGTACGAAAACCTCGTGATGTCCGACGAATGGCGCATGGCCGCGAAGAACAGCTTCATCGTGGGCCCCGCGGCGACGTTGGTGGCGACCGTCCTTGGCACACTCGCGGCCATCGGCATCACCAAGGCCGATTTCCGCGGCAAGGCGCTGCTCATGGCCGTGCTGATCTCGCCGATGATCGTGCCGGTGGTCGTGGTGGGCGTCGGCATGTATCTGTTTTTTGCGCCGCTCGGTCTCGCCAATACGTACCTCGGGCTGATCCTCGCGCATGCGTCGCTCGGCGTGCCGTTCGTCGTGACGACAGTGGCGGCCACGCTGCAGGGCTTCAATCACAATCTCGTGCGTGCGAGTCTTTCGCTCGGGGCGAATCCGGTCACGACGTTCTTCCGCATCACGCTGCCCGTGATCGCGCCTGGCGTGATTTCCGGCGCGCTCTTTGCGTTCGCGACGTCGTTCGATGAGGTGGTCGTGACGCTCTTCCTCGCGGGCGCCGATCAGACCACCTTGCCGCGCCAGATGTTCACGGGCATTCGCGAGAACATCAGCCCGACGATCGCTGCGCTCGCAACGATCCTGATCGTGTTCTCCACGTGTCTGCTGCTCGCGCTCGAATGGTTGCGGGGCAGGAATGCGGCGCGCGCGGTGAAAGCGTGACGGTTTAAGTGCTTGATAGAAAAAAAGGCAGCGCCGCGGCGCTGCCTTTTTGCTTCTGTGCGTTACGCCTGAAGCAGCGCCGGCACGCGCCGCTTGACCCACTGCGTGGCGCGGTCGTACGCGTGGGCGAGTTGCAGCACCGAAAGATCCGCCTGCGGCTTGCCGATGACCTGCAACCCCATCGGCAGGCCCTGCGCATTGAAGCCCGCAGGCACGCTGATCACGGGCAGTCCGGCGAGACTGCCGCCAATCACCACTTCCATCCAGCGGTGATAGGTGTCCATCGTGCGGCCCGCGATCGACTTCGGCCAGTGCTCGTTCGCCGCGAACGGGAAGAGTTGAGCGCTTGGCAGCACGAGGTAGTCGTAACGTTCGAAGAGGGCGAGTAGCGCGTTGTACCACTGGCTGCGCGTGACCGTGGCGTTCCACACGTCTTCGCCCGAGAGCTTCAGGCCGCCTTCCACTTCCCATTGCGCTTCGGGCTTGAGCAGCGCGCGTTTCTCCGGGTCGCGATAGAGCGCGCCCAGCGTGCCCGCGCACGAGAAATGGCGCAGCGTGAGCCAGGTTTGCCACAGGCGCTCCATCTGGAAGTCGGGGCGCGCGTTTTCCACCTTGCAGCCAATCGATTCGAAGTCCTTGAGCGCCGTTTCGCATAGTGCGAGCACGCCGTCTTCCATCGGCAAATAACCGTCGTAATCGCCTAGCCAACCGATGCGCGCGCAACCAAAATCGCGCTCGAGCGGGCCTGCAAACTGCGCGGGATCTTCGGAGAGGGAAAGCGGCGCGCGCGCATCGTAGCCCGCCTGGGTGGAGAGCAGCATCGCGAGGTCGGGCACGTTGCGGGCCATCGGTCCCGCATAGCCGAGCTGGTGAAAGAACAGTTCGTGCGCAGGCACGGAGGGCACGCGCCCTTGCGACGGACGAAACCCGAACACGTTGTTCCAGCCAGCGGGATTGCGCAGCGATCCCATCATGTCGCTGCCGTCCGCCACGGGCAGCATGCGCAGTGCGAGCGCCACGGCGGTGCCGCCGCTGCTGCCGCCCGCGCTGCGCGTGGGGTCGTAAGCGTTGAGCGTGGTGCCGAAGACCGTGTTGTAGGTGTTCGAGCCGAGGCCGAATTCCGGCGTGTTCGTCTTGCCGATGAAAATCGCACCCTGTGCGCGCATGCGCGCGGCCATCAGCGAATCGGCGGCAGGCACCTCGTTGCGGAACAGCGGCGAGCCTTGCGTGTAGGGGATGCCGGCCGTGGCCGTGAGATCCTTCGGCGCTTGCGGCATGCCGTGCATCCAGCCGAGGTATTCCCCGCGCGCGAGCTGGGCGTCGCGTTCGCCGGCCTCGGCGAGCAGCGTGGCGCGCTCGCGCAGCGAGACGATGGCGTTGGCCGGCGTATTCACGCGCTCGATATGGTCGAGGAACGCCGTCATCACTTCGCGGCAGGACACCTTGCGCAGCCGTATCCATTCCGAAAGCTGGAGCGCGTTGGCCGCGACGAGATCGTTGGGGGACAGTGTTGCGGGGGACGGCGGTGCCTGGTTCATACGTGTCTCTCGTTTGCGGATGGAACAAGGGGAGGGTCATTGTCGCGCAGGCGCGGCGCAAGCGGAAGGAAACGAATGGTTGCCGTTATGGCCTGATGGTTGCCGCAAGGGGCCGCTGGACTACCGAACGGGCGCGGCGGGCACAGACGTGTCGTTGTCCGCTGCAGATGGCGCTAGAGCAGGAAGCGGGGCGCCACCCAGGGCCTGGTAGAGCGCCGCCGTGTCGGTCAGCCGATCCGCATGAACGCGCGTGCGGTCGAGCATCGTCTGGAGTGCCTGGCGTTGTGCATCGATCAGCGAGAATTCGCTCACGCCCCCTGCTGTGTAGCGCGTTTGCGTGATCGCGGCGTTGGCCTGTGCCTCGCGGGCGGCTTCGTCGCGCGCCTGCAGTTCGGTCGCATCGTTCTGGAGCGCCTGCAGTGAGTCGGCGACTTGCTGCAACGCCTGCAGAACGGTCTGACGATAGTCCGCGAACGCGGCTTCATAGGCGGCTTCTGACGCCCGCTTTTTCGCCCGCAACTCGCCGCCATGGAACAGCGGTTGGGTGAGGCCGAGCCCCACGTTCCAGATATTGAGTCCGTTGACCACGTCCTCGATGTGCGTGCGCTCCGATCCAATGCCCGCAGAGAGCGAGATCTGTGGAAAGAGATTAGCGGTTGCCACGCCGACGTTCGCGCCGGCCTGGTGCAGCAGCGCTTCAGCGGCGCGGATGTCGGGACGCTCTCGGGCCAGCGTGGAAGGCACAGTGAGCGAGACCGTATCGGGCAGATTCAGGGTATCGAGAGAAAGTGTATCGAGCGGCGCGGCGAACTGCGAAGGCGCCACGCCCAGCAAAGTTGCGAGCTGATGCTCCGCCGCGTCGCGCTGTGTTTCGAGCGGCGGCAGCGAGGCGCGTGTTTGCGCGAGCAGCGTGCGCTGGCTTCGCACGTCGATCTCCGCTACACCGCCGGCCGTGTAGCGCGCTTGCATGATCGCGAGCTGGCGTGCCTGCGTCTGCGCGAGTTGCGTTGTGATATCGATCTGGCGTTGCAGCGACGCGCGGCGTATGGCCGTGGCGACCACGTTACCGGCCACGGAGAGTCGCGCAGCCTCCATTTCGTACGCCTGATAATCGACCTGGGCGAGCGTGGCTTCGAGCGCGCGACGGTTGACGCCGAACACGTCGAGTACGTACGAGACGCTGACCGAAGCGTTGTAGAGCGTAAACGGCGCCGGATTCGGCACTTGTGTAATGCCGAACGCGGCGAGATCGACTTTCTGGCGCGTGCCGGAAAGCTTCAGATCGACGGACGGAAAGTTCGTCGCGCCTGCTTGCGCGTTGTAGTTTTCGCGCGCTTCTACGAGCTTGGCGCGCGCCGAGTCGAGTGTGGGGCTCGCGCGCAAGGCTTGATCGACGAGTGAGTTCAACTGGGCACTGCCGAATTGCGTCCACCATGCATTCGGTGCGTGTTCGACGGTGGCGAAGGTCTGCGCGCCGCCTCCGGGGCCTGTCGCACTGGCGGTCGCCGCGGGCACGCTCTCGCGTGTCCAGCCCGTGGCCTCGGGTGCGGCGGGCGTGTGAAAATCGGGGCCCACGGTGCAGCCCGAGAGCGTGAGCACAAGCAGCAAGGCAAAGGCGGCGTCGCGCGTCATGGAGATGTGCCCCATGCTAATCGAGCGTGCGCCGGTAAAAGCGCACGGCGATGGCCATGACCGCGACCGTGAAGACGGCGAGCGGCCAGACTGCCGGCCACAGGTCGGTCCAGCCGTTGCCCTTGAGCAGGATGCCGCGCACGAGCCGGTTGAAATACGTGAGCGGCAGCAGATTGCCGAGCCACTGCGCCCAGCGCGGCATGCCGCCGAACGGAAACATGAAGCCGGAGAGCAGCAGGCTGGGCAGGAAATAGAACATCGTCAGCTGCATGGCCTGCAACTGGTTTTGCGCGAGCGACGAGAGCGTGATGCCCACCGTGAGATTCGCGGCGATGAAGAGCAGCGCCGAAAGATACAGCGGGACGAGACCGCCCGCAAACGGCACATGAAACACGTAGCGCGCGGCGAGCACGATGATGGTCGCCTGGATCAGCCCAATTGCCACGTACGGAATGATCTTGCCCGTCATCACCTCGATAGGCAGCACAGGCGTGGCGAGCAGATTCTCCATCGTGCCGCGCTCGCGCTCGCGCGTGATGGCGAGGCCCGTCATCATCACCATCGTCATCGTGAGGATCACGCCCATGAGGCCCGGTACCACGTTGTATTGCGTAATGCCCTCGGGGTTGTAAAGCCGGTGCACCTGCACGTCGAACGCGGCTGGCGTGCCGTTCAGGTGTGCGAGCGGGCCGGTGAGGTCCTTCGCGGCCACCGGCGCGACGAGCCCCGGCAGCGCGGCGAGTGCGGTGGTGATGGCGGTGGGGTCGCTCGCATCGGCTTCGACGAGCAGCGAGGGTCTTTCGCCGCGCAGCAGGCGCCGTGAGAAATCGACAGGAATGCTAAGCACTAACTGAACCGTGCCGCGCGCGAGCGCGTGGCGCGCCGAGGCTTCGTCGGGCAGCGTTTCGACTACATCGAAATACGCGGAATTACGCATGCCCGCGACGAAACTGCGCGCGAACACGCTGTCCTCGCCTACGACAATGGCCGTGGGCAGATGTTTGGGGTCGGTGTTGATCGCGTAGCCAAACAGCGTGAGCTGGATGATCGGCAGGCCAACGATCATCGCGAACGTGATGCGGTCGCGCTTGAGCTGCAGGAACTCCTTGAGCACGATGCTCCACCAGCGCGCCACGGAAAACGGGAACGACGCGCTCACGACGTCGCTCCGTAGTTGTCTTGAGCATGGCTCATCAGGTAGATGAAGACATCTTCGAGACCGGTGTCGATGCGTTCGGCGCGCAACGGCTGGCCCTCCACGGCGCGCGCGACGGCGGTGGCGAGGGCCGCATGATCGCGTCCGCTCGCATGCAGCGCGGAGCCGAACACCACTGTCTGGTCGATTCCCGGTGCGTTGCGCAACTGCGCAGCGAGCGCGGTCAGGCGCTCGCCATGAATGGCCCACGTTTCGAGGTCTTGTTCGGCGATTACCTCGGCGGCGGTGCCCTGCGTGAGCAGCTTGCCGTAGGCGATATAAGCGAGCTTGTGGCAGCGCTCGGCTTCGTCCATGTAGTGCGTACTCACGAGCACCGAAATACCCTGCGCCGCGAGCCGGTGCAGTTCCTCCCAGAAGTCACGGCGCGCGGTAGGATCGACGCCCGCAGTCGGTTCGTCGAGCAGCAGCAGTTCGGGCTCGTGCAACATGCAGGCCGCGAGCGCGAGCCGCTGCTTCCAGCCGCCCGAGAGCGCGCCGGTGAGCTGGCTCGCGCGGCTCGCGAGCCCGAGCGATTCGAGCGCGCGGTCGACAGCTTCGCGGCGATTCGGCATCTGGTAGATACGCGCGACGAAGTCGAGGTTCTCTCGAATCGTCAGGTCTTCCCAATACGAGAAACGTTGCGTCATGTAGCCCACGTGACGCTTGATCTGCGCGCTCTCGCGCAGGATGTCGTAGCCAAGGCAGGTGCCTGAACCGGAGTCGGGCGTGAGCAGCCCGCACATGAGCCGGATCGACGTGGTCTTGCCGCTGCCGTTGGGGCCGAGAAAGCCGAAGATCTCGCCGCGCCCCACCCGCAGCGACACGTCGTTCACAACATGCTTGCTGCCGAAGTGCTTGTTGAGATTGCGCACGTCGATGGCGTAGTCGCCGGCAGGATGATCAGGTGTGCTCATTGCAGCGTCACCTCGACCGGCTGGCCCGGATGCAGCTTGACGGCGTCTTGCGCGGAAGGCCGCGCCTCGATCAGGAAAACGAGCTTTGCTCGGTTTTCGTTGCTGTAGATGACGGGCGGCGTGTATTCGGCCGCGTTCGAAATCCACGTGATGGTGGCGGGCACGAGGGCGGCGCAACCGTCGCAACGCACGTTCACCTTGCGGCCGGGCGCGAGCGACCCAACGATCGTTTCGGGCACGAAGAAGCGCACCTTCACGTTCTGCGGCGGCAACATCTGCACGACAGGGTTCCCTGCCTGCACCCACTCGCCCACACGAAATAGCGTGTCGTAGACGAGGCCGCCGCTCGGCACGCTCACGCGCTTCTGGTCGAGCCGCCACTGCGCCTGTGCGAGCGAGGCGCGCGCGGCTTCGACATCGGCGGCCTGGGCGGCGATTTGCGCGGTACGCCCCGGCAGATTCGCCACGCGCACCTGGTTTTGCAGCTCGCGCACCTGGGCGGCCGTGGAGGCGGCTTGCGCGCGCGAGTCGTCGAGCTGTGCCTGTGCAATGCCGCCTGCGCGCAGTTGCGCCTCGTCTCGCGTGAGCTGGAGCGCGGCCTTGTGCGCGTTCGCCTCGGCCTGCGCGAGCTGCGCCTCGGTTACCCGCACTTCGGGCGGGCGCTTGCCGGTCTGGAGGTCGGCGAGCTGCTTCTGCGCGGCAGTGAGCCGATGCTGCGCCTCGTCGCGCGCGGCCGCCTCTTCGACGGAGTCGAGCGCGAAGGCGGGCGCATTGGCGCCCACGGTTTGTCCGCGTTGCACGTCGAGGTGCGTGAGCGTGCCCGGCTGCGACGACGCGAGATAGACATACTCGCCCTCTGCGTAGCCCTGCCAGCCGGGCGTTCCCTGTCTGGAGCACGCGGCGAGCGCGAACGCGAACGCGACGGCGCACAGGCAGGCCATGCCGCGCTTCATGACGCGTCCTCCTTGCGGCCCGCGGCGCGGCGCACACGCTTGTCCTGCGGCGCTGGGCGCAAGGCCGCGCTCAACAGCGCGCTCACATGCCGATGCAGCGCCTCGCGCTCGATTTTTGGAAAGCCTCGCGCGCTTTGCCAGATCTTCGAAGTGGCGAGCGGCAGCATGACAAGCGCAAGAATCGAGATGAAGAGCAGCGGCGCTTCGAGTTCGGCATTCACGCTGCCGTCGCGCTGCGCCTCGCCGATGCGCGCGGCAAAGCGTTGCAGCTGCTCGATGGGTAGCCGCTTGAGCATGCGCTCGCGCAGCAAGCCACCTTCGTTGACGATTTCGCGCAGCCAGAGCGGCGGCAGCCAGGGCATGCGCGAGGTGACTTCGAAGAGCCGCGCAACCAGCTCCTCCACGAGCGCGCGGGGGTCTTGCGCAATGTCGCCCTCCACGCTCTCCCACACGAAAGCAATCGAGCGCGCAATGCGCTCGTCAACCACGGCGTCGAGCAGCTTTTCGCGGTTCGTGAAGTAGTAGTGAACCATGGCGGATGTGACGCCTGCGGCCTCGGCAATCTGCGCCATGGTGGTAGCCGCAATGCCCTGCTCGCCGAACAGTTGTGTGGCGCTGGCGAGCAGCCGCTCGCGCATGTCGAGGTCGGCGGCGGCGCGGCGCCGGCCGCGCGGGCGCGGTGCAGAAGCGGCAGTGCGGGTGCGCGTGATCATCGTTCTACTTTAATTCACGCGTTAGTTAAATTCAAATTGCGCGCGTAGCGGGTTAACCCTGCGACCCTAACTTGGAGAGTCGTTTCAGATCTTTCCTATACAAAAACAATGGCGCGTCGTTCAGTCTGTGAGATTCCCGCTGAAGGCTCAAATAAATAACTCCGCCATGGAACAAAAAATGAAACGCATCGTTGTCATCGACGACCATCCAATCGTGCTGAAGATGCTCGCCAACGTGCTGAATACCGAGCACGAACTGGTGGGAGAGTGCAGCGACGGCGAAGAGGGCCTGCGCCTCGTACAGGAATTGCATCCCGATCTCGTGATCCTCGACCTCGAGTTGCCGAAGCTCGACGGCCTTTCCGTCATCCGCGGCATTCGCGCCAAGCAGCCCGGCGCGCGCATTCTCGTGCTCTCCGCGAAGCCCGAGTTGGTCATGGCCAATCACACGCGTGTGGCCGGTGCAAACGGCTATGTCAACAAGAATCGCGGCGTCGAGGAGCTGTGCGGTGTGGTGAAGGCGGTGCTGCTCGGCTACGACTGCTTCCCGGCGGGCAGCTGCGGCGGCGGCCGCGACGTGGCGCTCAACGGGCTGTCGCCTCGCGAAGTCGAAGTGTTGCAGTACCTTGCGCGCGGCATGAGCAACAAGGGCATTGCGGGGCGGCTCGGGCTTTCAGATAAAACCGTCAGCACATATAAGACGCGCGTGCTGGACAAGCTCGGCGTGTCGTCGCTTGCGGCGTTGATCGAGTTTGCGACGTTGAACAAGCTGATCGAATAGCGCAGCGCGAAGCACAGCCGAAAAAAAAGCCCGACTTGCGTCGGGCTTCAAGTGTGACCGCACCCGTTGCCGGGCGCGGCACCTGCAAAAAACGGCTTGCTTACGCTGCGAGCAGCGAGCGCAGCACGAACGGCAGAATACCACCGTGCTTGTAGTAATCGACTTCGATCGGCGTGTCGATACGCAGCAGCACCTGCACGCGCTGATCCTTGCCGTCCTTGTGGTGGATCACGAGCGTCAGGTCCTGTTGCGGCTTGAAGTCGTCCGTCAGGCCTTCGATGTCGTACGTTTCTTCGCCCGTCAGGCCGAGCGACTGCACGCTGTCCGCGCCCTTGAACTGCAGCGGCAGAACGCCCATGCCGACCAGGTTCGAGCGGTGGATACGCTCGAAGCTGCGTGCGACCACGGCCTTCACGCCCAGCAGCTGCGTGCCCTTGGCTGCCCAGTCACGCGACGAACCCGTGCCGTACTCTTCGCCTGCGAACACCATCGTCGGCGTGCCGGCGTCGATGTACTTCATGGCGGCGTCGTAAATCGACAGCTGTTCGCCGCTCGGCTGGTGAATCGTCAGGCCGCCTTCCACGCGCGTGCCGTCGGCCTTCGCCGGGATCATCAGGTTCTTGATACGCACGTTGGCGAAGGTGCCGCGCATCATCACGTCGTGGTTGCCGCGGCGCGAGCCGTAGCTGTTGAAGTCGGCCTTTTGCACGCCGTTTTCCTTCAGCCACTTGCCTGCGGGCGAGTCTTCCTTGATCGAGCCAGCCGGGCTGATGTGGTCGGTCGTGACCGAGTCACCGAAAATGCCCAGTGCGCGCGCGCCCTTGATCTCCGGCACATCCGACGATGGCGTCATCGAAAAATCGCTGCCGAAGAACGGCGGCTCGGCGATGTAGGTCGACTTCGGCCAGTCGTAGACCTGACCCTCTTCGCCTTCGATCTTGCTCCACAGGTCGCCCTTCTTCGTGAGCTGGCTGTAGTTCTTCTGGAACGCTTCCGGGTCCAGCGCGAACTTGAGCAGCGCGTTGACTTCGTCGCTCGTCGGCCAGATGTCGCCGAGGTAGATGTCGCGGCCGCCCTTGCCCTTGCCAACCGGCTCCGTCATCAGGTCGCGCGTGATGTTGCCCGCGATCGCGTACGCGACGACCAGCGGCGGCGAGGCCAGGAAGTTCGCGCGGATGTTCGGGTGAATACGCGCTTCGAAGTTGCGGTTGCCCGAGAGCACCGCAGCCGCGACGACGTCGTTCTTGACGATCGACTCGTTCAGTTCGGGCGTGAGGTCGCCGGCGTTGCCGATACAGGTCGTGCAGCCGTAGGCCGCGAGTTCGAAGCCGAGCTTCGAGAGGTAGGGCAGCAGGCCCGTCTTCGTCAGGTACTCCGTGACGATGCGCGATCCCGGAGCCAGCGACGTCTTGATATGCGGCGCGACCGTCAGGCCCGCTTCCACGGCCTTCTTCGCGAGCAGACCGGCGGCCAGCAGCACGCTCGGGTTCGACGTGTTCGTGCACGACGTGATCGCGGCGATCAGCACGTCGCCGTTATGCAGCTTGACCTTCTCGCCCGCCGCATATTCGGCGGAGAGGTCGGCGGCCTTCTTGTTGAAGCCGTTTTCCGCGACCGGCTTCGAGAACAGGTCGGTGAAGGTCGACTTCACGTGGCCGATCTCGATACGGTCTTGCGGACGCTTCGGGCCGGCCAGCGACGGGGCGACCGTGCCGAGGTCGAGCGTGAGCGTCTTCGTGTAGTCGATGTCGCCGGCCTTCGGCACGCCGAAGAGATCCTGGGCCTTGAAGTAGTTCTCGAAGGCGTCGATTTCGGCTTGCGTGCGGCCCGTGCCCTTGAAGTAATCGATCGTCTTTTCGTCGACCGGGAAGAAGCCCATCGTCGCGCCGTATTCCGGCGCCATGTTGCCGATGGTCGCGCGGTCGGGCACACCGATCGAGGCCGTGCCTTCGCCGAAGAACTCGACGAACTTGCCGACGACCTTTTCCTTGCGGAGCATTTCGGTAATGGTCAGCACGAGGTCGGTGGCCGTGCAGCCTTCGCGCAGCTTGCCCTTCAGCTCGACGCCGACGACGTCCGGCGTGAGGAAGTACACCGGCTGGCCGAGCATGCCGGCTTCCGCTTCGATGCCGCCCACGCCCCAGCCCACCACGCCGATGCCGTTGATCATCGTGGTGTGGCTGTCGGTGCCGACGAGCGTGTCCGGGTAGTAGACGGTGTCGCCGCCTTCAGCCTTTTTGTGCACGCCGCGTGCGAGGTATTCCAGGTTGACCTGGTGGACGATGCCGATGCCCGGCGGCACGACCTTGAACGTGTCGAACGCCTGCATGCCCCACTTCATGAACTGGTAGCGCTCGTTGTTGCGCTGGAATTCCAGCTTCATGTTCAGGTCGAGCGCGTCCTTCTGGCGGAAGTAGTCGATCTGCACCGAGTGGTCGACGACGAGATCCACCGGCACGAGCGGCTCGATGACCTTCGGGTCCTTGCCGACCTGCTTGGCCACGCCGCGCATGGCGGCGATGTCGGCGAGCAGCGGCACGCCGGTGAAGTCCTGCAGCACGACGCGGGCGACGACAAACGGGATTTCGTCGACGCGCGAGGCGTTCGGCTTCCAGTTCGCGAGTTGCTCGATGTGCTCTTCCGCGATCTTCTTGCCGTCGTAGTTACGCAGCACAGACTCGAGCACCAGACGGATCGAGACCGGCAGGCGGTTGATCTTCACACCGAGCTGCTTGCCGAGATGCGGCAGCGAGTAGAACTTGCCTTTGCCGGAACCGCTGTCGAAATCTTTTAGCGTTTTGTGGAGATTGTGGGCCATAGTGTTTTCCTTCGTTTAATCGCGGAAATAACGCTTACTGCTCGTTTGCTGCTGTCACGGATACCTGCCTGATTGCTCAGATCACATACATGTCGACGTACTCGTTGACGGGCAGGGCGCACAGCCGTGCTTCGTCGAGCGAGACATCGAGAATCGCCTGCTGCTGCTTCGCGGGGAAGCGGCGCGCGAGGTTGATTCGAAACTTCTCGATCAAAAGCGGAATGCCTGCTTCGCGGCGCCGCTTGTGACCGATCGGGTACTCCACGACGACTTCGTCGAGCGTCGTGCCGTCGCTTAGCGCTATGGTGAGCGCATTTGCGATCGAACGCTTGTCCGGGTCGTGATAATCCTTTGTGAATTGCGGGTCTTCCACGCATACCGTTTTTGCGCGCAGGGCGTCGATACGCGGGTCGCTCGCGACTTCGTCTTCGTAGTCGGCGGCGGTCAGACGCCCGAAGATCAGCGGCACGGCGACCATGTACTGGATACAGTGATCGCGGTCGGCCGGGTTGGCAAGCGGGCCGCTCTTGTCGATGATGCGGATCGCCGCTTCATGCGTGCGAATGGTGATGCGCTCGATGTCCTCAACCGTCTTGCCGCGTTGCGCGAGCACGCCGTGCAGCGTCATCGCGGCTTCGGCCGCGGTCTGCGCGTGGAATTCAGCGGGGAACGAAATCTTGAACAGCACGTTTTCCATTACGTACGTGCCGTAGGGGCGCTGAAATCTGAACGGCTGTCCCTTGAACGAGACATCGTAGAAGCCCCACGTTTTCGCCGTGAGCGCCGAGGGATAGCCCATCTCGCCGGTTTTCGCCATGAGCGCGAGGCGCACGGCGCGTGAGGTGGCGTCGCCTGCGGCCCACGACTTGCGCGAACCCGTATTGGGGGCGTGGCGGTAGGTGCGCAGCGACTGGCCGTCGACCATCGCGAGCGATACGGCGTTGATCAGTTCGTCGCGCGTGAGCCCGAGCAGCTGGCCGACCACGGCGGTCGAGGCGAGCTTCACGAGCAGCACATGGTCGAGACCGACCTGGTTGAACGAGTTCTCCAGCGCAACGCAGCCCTGGATCTCGTGCGCCTTCACCATGCCTTCTAGCACGTGCTGCATGGTGATCGGTGATTTCCCCTGAGCGATGGCGGTGCGCGAGAGCCAGTCGGCGGTCGCGAGAATGCCGCCCAGGTTGTCCGACGGATGGCCCCATTCGGCGGCGAGCCACGTGTCGTTGAAGTCGAGCCAGCGGATCATCGCGCCGATGTTGAACGCGGCCTGAACCGGGTCGAGCTGGAATGACGTGCCCGGCACCTTCGCGCCGTGCGGGACGATCGTGCCCGGTACGATCGGTCCCAGCAGCTTGGTGCAGGCGGGGTAGGAGAGCGCCTCGAGTCCGCAGCCGAGGGTATCGATCAGGCAATGCCGGGCCGTGGTCAGCGCGAGCGCGCTGTCTACCCGGAAGTTCAGCACGTAGTCGACGATATCGACCAGTACCGGGTCCGGCTGCGGCCTGACGTTGGAGATCGGTGCGGACATCGAGGCCTCCCTGGCCGATGCTTACTGGCCCGCTGCGCCGCTTGCCGGTGCGGCGCGGTTGGCCGGGTTCAGCGCGTTGGCCTGCGTCGGCGCCATGGCGCCTTGCTGCATGGCAACGGTCTTGCACTCGTCGGCGAGGCGCGAGCTGTCCTTGTCCGAGAACAGCATGGCCTTCGTCGGGATCACGACGAGGTCGAGGCCGGTGGCGGCGTCGTGGAAGCGGTCGGCGCCCGTGGTCGTGACCTGGCGCGGCAGGTTGTAGTTCTTGTTCGCCCAGTGAACGGTGACGATCTGGTCACGCGCCATGTCGCCCTTCAGGTCGAATTGAGCGCCTTCAGCGCAGCTCCAGTGCTCCGAGCCTTCCGGAACCGGATCGACCTTCGCTTCCTTGGCCGGATTGGCCTTGCGCTTGATGATGCGATGCTTCGGAGCCGGCTTCTTGGCAGTGGTCGTCGACGACGTGCCTTGTGCGGCGGCGTCGGTGGCGGCCAGCATCAGCGTCGAGGACAGCGTGCCGATGACAGCGGCGATCAGCAGTTTCTTCATGAGTGTCAAACCTTTATCTATCTAAAAGCGGTTGATCAGTGCGCGGTTGAACAGGCAACCGCCGTTTGCACTGCGCGCGCCCCGAAAGCGCGCAGCGGACGCTATTTTCACCTATTTATCGCCATGAACTTCAATTTCTCCGGCCCGGTGTTGTTTGCGTCTTGGTTCGCTAGTAACTGGCTGTAACTGTCCGTGACTGCTGTGGCTGCGCTATGCGGCGCGAGAGCCGTGTTGTTCACCTGGCGCAATACGTTGAAAACGTTTTCTGCGCCCGTTCGTGGCGTGCATCAGGCCGACTCCCCAGTCAACTCGTCCGGCGTATCGGCGCCCGGCGTATCGATGCCCGACTCGAACAGCGGTGCCGCTTCTGCCGGCACGGCGCGGCCCGTGGCGCGCGCGCGGCGCAGCACGGACCAGTAGTAGCGGTAGCTCGCGCGGTCGTGCAGCGTGTCGCCGTGGCGTGTCGGACCCCATTGCGCATGCTGCGCGGCCAGCAGGATTTCGGCGGCCAGCGTGATTTCTTCGTCGCGCGGCGCGAAAGCGGCCACGATCGCCGGAATTTGCGCCGGGTGAATGCTCCACATGCGCGTGTAGCCGAACTCGTTTCGCGCGCGGCGCGCGTCGTTCGCGACCACTTCCATGTCGCGCACTTCCGTGCTCACGTTATGCGACGGCACGCGGCCGAAAGCGTGACACGCGGCCGCGATTTCGAGCTTCGCGCGGCGCACGAGCGGGTGGTCGAACTGGCCTGGCGAGCGCATGGCCGTGTCGGGAATCGCGCCGTCGTGCGCGGAGACGAAGTCCATCAGGCCGAAGCTCAGCGACTCGACGCCGCGCAGCGCGGCGAGGTCGAACACGCGCGCAAGCGCGCCATGCGTTTCGACGAGCAACTGAACGGGAATGGGCTTGGCGATGCCCATCTCGACGCGCGTGGCTTCGATGAACGCCGTCATTTCGGCGGCGTCGCCCACGGCGCGGATCTTCGGCAGCGTGATGAAGGCAGGCGCGCGTTTGGCGGCGCGCAGGATCATGCGCACGTCGTCGCGCCAATGCGGGTGATGGAAATCGTGGATGCGCACGCCGACGCGGCCAAAACGGTCGTGTTCGCTGCCGATGAGCGACGCCACGAGTTCGGCGTGTTCGGCCTCGCGGCCTACCTGCGCGCCGTCTTCGCAGTCGAGCGTGATGTCGAATACCGGGCCCAACTGCTGCTGCAGCGCGAGCGATTTGAGCATCAGCTTCTCACTGCCCGCGTAGTGGTCGCATGCGGGCAGGATGGCAGGCGGCGCTTCGCCGTCAAACAGCACTTCGGCTGGGAGCATGGCGCGCATCTTCGGCGTCGGGAGTCGAGTTTTGTAGGAGATACCGGATTCGGATGCGTCCTGCCAGCAAGGCGCATGCGGATCGGGTGGGCCGCGTAGGTGGGGCCGCCTAGGGGCCGCGCATGGCGGTCCGCGTAGGGCGGCGGAGCTTGCCCCGCGCGCCCATAAAGCAGAACGGAACGGGCGTAGATCGCGCGTTCCGTTCGTCCAGCAGGCTTACTTGCCGAGCAGGTGAGCCACGCCTTCGCGCTCTTCGAGCAGTTCGTTCAGCGTGCCGTCCATCTTCTCGCGCGAGAACGCGTCGATTTCGAGGCCTTCCACGCGCTTGTACTCGCCGTTTTCGCAGGTCACCGGCACGCCGTAGATGATGTCTTCGGGGATGCCGTACGAGCCGTCCGACGGAATGCCCATCGTGACCCACTTGCCGTTCGTGCCGAGCACCCAGTCACGCACGTGGTCGATCGCGGCGTTGGCGGCCGAAGCTGCCGACGAGAGGCCGCGCGCTTCGATGATCGCCGCGCCGCGCTTGCCGACCGTCGGGATGAACGTGTCGCGGTTCCACACGTCGTCGTTGATCAGCGCGTTGAGCGACTGGCCGTCGACCGTGGCGAAACGGAAGTCGGGGTACATCGTCGGCGAGTGGTTGCCCCACACTGCGAGCTTCTCGATCGAAGCGACCGGCTTGCCCGACTTGGCGGCCAGTTGCGAGAGCGCGCGGTTGTGGTCCAGACGCAGCATGGCGGTGAAGTTCTTCTTCGGCAGGTCCGGAGCCGACTTCATGGCGATGTAGGCGTTCGTGTTGGCCGGGTTGCCGACGACCAGCACCTTCACGTCGCGGCTGGCGACGTCGTTCAGCGCCTTGCCCTGAACCGTGAAGATTTCGGCGTTGGCCGAGAGCAGATCCTTGCGCTCCATGCCCTTCGAGCGCGGACGTGCGCCAACCAGCAGGGCGACGTCGGCGTCCTTGAACGCGACCTTCGGGTCGTCGGTGATGACCACGCCCGCGAGCAGCGGGAATGCGCAGTCGTCCAGTTCCATCACGACGCCCTTGACGGCGGCTTGCGCTTGCGGAAGGTCAAGCAGTTGCAGGATGACGGGCTGATCCTTGCCGAGCAGGTCGCCATTCGCAATGCGGAACAGCAGGGAGTAAGCGATCTGACCTGCGGCGCCGGTGACGGCAACGCGCTTTGCGGGCTTAGCCATTGAAAATCTCCAGGATGATGCGTTAGACGCCAGGGTAAAACGCCATTCTATATGCGCGATACACGAAGCGTAGGTGAAACCGGCGGTCTTTCTCGCTGGCGTGCGCGCTTCACTGGAACAACAATGACTGACAAGCCGTGACGCGTGCGCCGCCGGCGCGGACCGCCGTGCCGGTAACCTGTGCAACATGGCAAGAGGTGAACGGGGCGCCCTTCGAGGGACGCCAGACGCTGGCCGCTTCGCGTGTGCCGACTCCTGCAACAGCTCGCTCGGGCTCTCCCACAGGCGCGCGGCGCGCGATGATTCAGGCGTGCCGGCTGGGCGGATGAAACCTCTACTGCGTTTACTGCGTGAGGGAACAGCATCGTGCAAGGCGGCTCGCGGCGCTTTCGCCACGAGGTGGATGCAGCCGGCGGCTCCTCTTCGTCATGCCGGTTTCATGTCCTGAAATTAGCATGCAGCCTGCCCGCAAACCCTTGCTCGATCGGGAGTGTAGGAGTCGACAGGGTCAAAGTCAACAGTATCTTATGTCTTATATAAGACATAACTATTGCAGGCAAAATGCTTGATGCGTGGGGGGCTTTATGTTGAAATGCGCGCCATGAGTGCAAACCCGGCCAGCAACGCGAATTCCACCGCTCCAGAGAGCGGGGTTCCAGCGTCTGCGCCCGCGGTTCCGCCGTCCCCGACCTTCAGTCCGCTGTACCAGCAGATCAAGGGGCTCATTACCCAGAGCCTCGAGTCCGGCGAATGGAAGCCCGGCGAAATCATCCCCAGCGAAGTCGAACTGGCCGCCCGTTACAAGGTGAGCCAGGGGACCGTGCGCAAGGCGATCGACGAGTTGGCTGCCGACAACCTGCTGGTGCGCCGTCAGGGCAAGGGTACATTTGTTGCAACGCACAACGAAGAGCGCGCCCAGTTTCGCTTCTTGAGGTTACTCGCCGATGACGGCGCGGAGCACCCGCACGTGAGCAAGCTGCTCGAGTGCCGGCGCCTGCGTGCCTCCGCCGAGATCGCGCGCCAGCTCGACCTCAAGCCCTCGGACCCGGTGGTGCTGATCCGGCGTCTCTTGCAGTTCGATGGCGAGAGCACCGTGCTCGACGAGATCTGGCTGCCCGGCGGCGTGTTCCGCGGGCTCACGAGCGAGCGCCTCGCCGACTACAAAGGCCCGCTCTACGCCATGTTCGAGGCGGAGTTCGGCACGCGCATGATTCGCGCGACCGAGAAGATCCGCGCCGTGGCCGCGGAGCCTACGGTGGCCGATCTGCTCAAGGTGCCCGCAGGTTTCCCTTTGCTATCGGTCGAGCGGGTGTCCTATACCTATGGAGACCGGCCGGTCGAGGTACGCCGCGGATGGTATGTCACAACCGGGTACTACTATCAGAATGATTTGAGTTGACGGGCGAGCGCGAAATGCGCGGAGCCCTTCCCCACAGTGCCTTTGCTTGCGCGCACCACCGCCGTACCCGACGTGGATTTCGCTGCAGCGCGATATGAAAAGGCGCTAAAATTGCGAATTAGTGTTAACACATAGTAGGGGTCTAGCATGGCAGAAGCCGCAAAAAAACCGAGGCCGGAATACCGGAACATCGGGCTTGGGCAGATCTTGTTCGCATACCGCCTGCCGTTGGCAGGTCGTGTGTCGATCGGCCACCGCATCAGCGGTGTGCTCTTGTTCCTGTTCCTGCCTTTCATCTTGTTCCTGTTGGACCAGAGCCTCACTTCGGAGCTTAGCTTCGAGGTATTCAAGGGCTTCCTTTCCAACATCATCATCAAGCTCATCGTGCTGGTCCTCGGATGGGCGTTCCTGTTTCACTTCTGCGCTGGCGTGCGTCACCTGTGCATGGACTTCAACCATGGCCTCGTGAGCAAGGAAAAAGGCAAGTCGACCTCGCTCGTCGTCGTGATCATCTCCACGGTTCTCACGATCGCCTTTGCGGCAAAACTCTTCGGAGCGTTCTAAAAAATGTCGGCTAAAAACGGTATCGGTCCGAAGCGCCACGTCGTCGGCGCTCACTACGGCATTCGCGACTGGATCGCGCAACGCGCCACCGCCGTGATCATGGCGATCTACACGGTCGTGCTGCTCGTCCTGTTCTTCGGCGCGCACGACTTTTCGTATGACGGCTGGGCGTCGATCTTCTCCGCTGAATGGATGAAGCTCGCCACGTTCGTCACCCTGGTCGCGTTGTTCCTGCACGCCTGGGTTGGCGTGCGTGACATCTGGATGGACTACATCAAGCCGGTCGGCCTGCGCATCACGCTGGACGTCCTCACGATCGCATGGCTGCTGGGCAGCCTCGGCTACGCCGCTCAGATTCTCTGGAGAGTGTAAAAGAATGGCTGCAATCAAGAATTCACTGCCGCGTCGCAAGTTCGACGTGGTCATCGTCGGTGCTGGCGGCTCGGGGATGCGCGCTTCGCTGCAACTCGCGCGTGCCGGCCTGTCGGTTTGCGTGCTCTCGAAGGTGTTCCCCACGCGTTCGCACACGGTGGCGGCGCAGGGCGGCATCGGCGCCTCGCTCGGCAACATGAGCGAAGACAATTGGCACTATCACTTCTACGACACGATCAAGGGTTCCGACTGGCTCGGCGACCAGGACGCGATCGAGTTCATGTGCCGTGAAGCGCCGAACGCCGTGTACGAGCTCGAACACATGGGCATGCCGTTCGACCGTAACGCCGACGGCACGATCTACCAGCGCCCGTTCGGCGGCCACACGGCCAACTACGGCGAGAAGCCGGTTCAGCGCGCCTGTGCGGCTGCTGACCGTACCGGCCACGCGCTGCTGCACACGTTGTATCAGCAGAACGTCGCGGCGAAGACCACGTTCTTCGTCGAATGGATGGCGCTCGACCTGATCCGCGACGCCGAAGGCGACGTGCTCGGCGTGACCGCGCTCGAAATGGAAACGGGCGACGTCTATATCCTCGAAGGCAAGACCACGCTGTTCGCCACGGGCGGTGC
Source organism: Paraburkholderia acidiphila (assembly GCF_009789655.1). Classification (GTDB taxonomy): domain Bacteria; phylum Pseudomonadota; class Gammaproteobacteria; order Burkholderiales; family Burkholderiaceae; genus Paraburkholderia; species Paraburkholderia acidiphila. Next base: position 1,758,506 of record NZ_CP046910.1, on the reverse strand, counting down.
AGGCCGGATCTTCGCGGCATCGACGAACGCGTTCATCAACACCGGTGACGGCCTTGGCATGGCGGCCCGTTCGGGCATCGCGCTGCAGGACATGGAGTTCTGGCAGTTCCACCCGACCGGCGTGGCCGGCGCGGGCGTGCTGATCACGGAAGGCGTGCGCGGCGAAGGCGGCATTCTGCGTAACTCGAACGGCGAGCGCTTCATGGAGCGTTACGCGCCGACCCTGAAGGACCTGGCGCCGCGCGACTTCGTTTCGCGTTCGATGGACCAGGAAATCAAGGAAGGCCGTGGCGTCGGTCCGCACAAGGACCACGTGCTGCTCGACCTCTCGCACATCGGCGCCGAGACGATCATGAAGCGTCTGCCGTCGATCCGCGAAATCGCGCTCAAGTTCGCGAACGTGGACTGCATCAAGGAGCCGATCCCGGTCGTGCCGACCATCCACTACCAGATGGGCGGCATCCCGACGAACATCAACGGCCAGGTCGTTGGCACGCCGAAGGGTCACGAAGAAGTCGTCAACGGCTTCTACGCCGTGGGCGAGTGCTCGTGCGTCTCGGTGCACGGCGCGAACCGCCTCGGCACGAACTCGCTGCTCGACCTCGTGGTGTTCGGCCGTGCGGCTGGTAACCACATCGTCAAGCACGTCAAGGAGCTCAAGGAGCACAAGCCGCTGCCGGCCGACGCCGCCGACTTCGCGCTCTCGCGCCTGGCCGAGCTCGACAAGTCGACCTCGGGCGAGTACGCACAGAGCGTCGCGAACGACATCCGCGGCTCGATGCAGAAGCACGCAGGCGTGTTCCGCACGTCGAAGCTGCTGGCGGACGGTGTGAAGGACATCGCGCAGATCGCTGAGCGCGCGAAGCACATCCACCTGAAGGACAAGTCGAAGGTGTTCAACACGGCGCGCGTGGAAGCGCTCGAAGTGGCGAACCTGGTCGAAGTTGCGCGCGCAACGATGGTTTCGGCTGAAGCCCGTAAGGAAAGCCGTGGTGCGCACGCACAGAGCGACTTCGAACACCGTGACGACGAAAACTGGCTGCGCCATACGCTCTGGTTCAGCGAAGGTGACCGACTCGATTACAAGCCGGTCCACATGAAACCGCTGACCGTCGAGTCCGTGCCGCCGAAGGCGCGTACGTTCTAAGGCACACGCCAGTCAAAAGGAATTGGAAATGGCCAAACGCATTTTTGAAGTCTATCGCTACGACCCGGACAAGGACGCAGCGCCGCGCATGCAAACGTACGAGCTGGAACTGACGCACGAGCGCATGCTGCTCGACGCGCTGGTCAAGCTCAAGGAAGTGGACGAGACGCTGTCGTTCCGCCGTTCGTGCCGTGAAGGCGTGTGCGGTTCGGACGCCATGAACATCAACGGCAAGAACGGTCTGGCGTGCCTCACGAACCTGAACGACCTGCCGGCGAAGATCGTGCTGCGTCCGCTGCCGGGCCTGCCCGTCGTGCGCGACCTGATTTGCGACTTCACGCAGTTCTTCAACCAGTACCACTCGATCAAGCCGTACCTGATCAACGACACGCCGCCGCCCGAGAAGGAGCGTCTGCAGTCGCCTGAGCAGCGTGACGAACTCGATGGCCTGTACGAGTGTATTCTGTGCGCAAGCTGCTCGACGTCGTGCCCGAGCTTCTGGTGGAACCCGGACAAGTTCGTCGGCCCGGCAGGTCTGCTGCAGGCTTACCGCTTCATCGCGGACAGCCGCGACGAAGCGACCGGCGAGCGCCTCGACAACCTCGAGGACCCGTACCGTCTGTTCCGTTGCCACACGATCATGAACTGCGTCGACGTTTGCCCGAAGGGCCTGAACCCGACGAAGGCGATCGGCAAGATCAAGGAACTGATGTTCCGCCGCGCGGTTTGATGTTGCTGTTCTGAAATGGAATCGCACCAGTCTGACCCCCATCGCCGCGCGCGCCTTCGCTGGCGCGCGCGGCGCGGCCTGCTCGAAAATGATCTGATTTTTGAGCGGTTTTTCGAGCGCTATGAGCATGAACTCAGCGACGCCGACGTGGGCGCTCTCACGCGCCTGCTCGAGCTGAGCGATAACGACCTGATGGACTTGCTGCTCGCGCGCAAGGAACCAGAAGGCGACCTTGCCGACCCGGACGTGAAGCGGGTGCTGGAGCTGCTTCGGAACGTCTGAGCGCGGCGGCGTCCGCAGTTGTTTTGCAGGCGCCGCGCCGGACGTACAAAACTATCGAATCCCGTGTTTATCTTCGATTGAGGATGTGCTATGACCCCGTCTGATGTAAAAGCCACGCTATCGTTCAGCGACAATTCGCCGAGCGTCGAACTGCCGATCTACAAGGGCACGATGGGCCCGGATGTGATCGACATCCGCAAACTGTACGGTCAGACCGGCAAGTTCACGTATGACCCGGGCTTCATGTCGACGGCGTCGTGCAACTCGGCGATCACGTACATCGACGGGGACAAGGGCGAACTGCTGTACCGCGGCTACCCGATCGACAACCTCGCGCAAAACGCCGACTTCCTCGAAACCTGCTACCTGCTGTACCGCGGCGAACTGCCGAACGCAGCGCAGAAGGAAGAGTTCGTGAAGACCGTCACGCAGCACACGATGGTTCACGAGCAAATGCAGTTCTTCTTCCGCGGTTTCCGCCGCGACGCGCACCCGATGGCGATTCTCGTCGCCGCAGTCGGCGCGCTGTCGGCGTTCTATCACGACTCGCTCGACATCAATAACCCGAAGCATCGCGAAGTTTCGGCGATCCGCATGATCGCGAAGCTGCCGACGCTCGTCGCCATGGCGTACAAGTACTCGATCGGCCAGCCGTTCGTGTACCCGCAGAACAATCTGTCGTACAGCGCGAACTTCATGCGCATGATGTTCTCGAACCCGTGCGAAGAGTACAAGGTCAACGACGTGCTCGTGCGCGCGCTCGACCGTATCCTCATCCTGCACGCCGACCACGAGCAGAACGCCTCGACGTCTACTGTGCGTCTGGCTGGCTCGTCGGGCGCGAACCCGTTCGCGTGTATCGCGGCCGGTATCGCTTGTCTGTGGGGCCCGGCGCACGGTGGTGCGAACGAAGCCGCACTGAACATGCTGGAAGAAATCGGTTCGCCGGACAAGATTCCTGAGTTCATCAAGCAAGTGAAGGACAAGAACTCGGGCGTGAAGCTGATGGGCTTCGGTCACCGCGTGTACAAGAACTACGACCCGCGTGCGAAGCTCATGCGCGAGACGTGCTACGAAGTGCTGAACGAACTCGGCCTGCACGACGATCCGCTCTTCAAGCTCGCCATGCAGCTCGAAAAGATCGCGCTGGAAGACGAATACTTCGTGTCGCGCAAGCTGTACCCGAACGTCGACTTCTACTCGGGTATCGTGCAGCGCGCGCTGGGCATCCCGACCTCGATGTTCACGTGTATCTTCGCGATGGCGCGTACGGTGGGCTGGATCGCGCAATGGAACGAAATGATCGCCGACCCCGAGCAGAAGATCGGCCGTCCGCGTCAGCTGTTCATCGGCGAAACGCCGCGCGAAGCGAAGCCGATCGCGCAACGCTAAGCCATTTCGCATTGCGCGCGCTGCGCGCAAGCGGTGATGAAAACGCCCCGACGGGTTGTCACTCGTCGGGGCGTTTTTCTTTCTCGCGCGAGGCGAATCGGCGCGCTCAAACCCAGCCATCGATCTTCAGCCCGCTGGCCTGTTCCGCCTCTTCGCGCGTGACCTCGCGCACAGTCTCGCCAAAGCTCCATACATGGCCTTCAGGGTCGCATGCGGCGTAGACGCGATCGCCGTAGAACTGATCCGCCGGTTCGCGAATGATCTTTGCGCCCGCGGCGCGGGCGCGCTCGCAATGCGCGTCGAGACCGCTCTTCAACTGCACGTGCACCGACTGCGTGTTCTTGCCTTCCACTTCGGCGGGGCTCGTGTAGGGCATGCCGGGCCAGCCGCCACAAATCATCACGTAGCCGTCCCCAAAGCGCATTTCCGAGTGACCGAGCTTCCCGTCCGGCGACGTCACGACGAACTGGCGCTGGAAGCCGAACGCCTTTTCGAGCCAGTCGAGCGCGGCGAAAGGATCGCGGTAGTAGATGGCGGAGCCGAAGGCCGGTCGCGGTGAGGTGTTGCTCATGATCGTCTCCTGGGCAGTACGTATGACGAATCTAGCACCGGCGTGGTGCGATTGCGCGTAGCGCGCTCACGCGTGCGCGCCACGGGCGCACGGACATTACCTCCGACGTAATCGTCAGCGTGCACGGCATCGACGACCATGGTCCTCATCGGCCCCACAACCGCAAGGAGCGACGACCATGGCACGCGATACCCTCAATGCCCGCCAACCCGGCTTTATCCGCATCGACGACGACACGGCACTGCACTATCGCGACTGGGGCGATGGCGCGCCGCTCGTGTTCCTCTCCGGCTGGACGCTCAATGCCGACATGTGGAACTACCAGTGCGCGCCGCTCGCCGCCGCGGGCTTTCGCTGCGTGGCTTACGACCGCCGCGGGCACGGACGCTCGAGCGACCCTGGTCGCGGCTACGACTACGACACGCTCGCCGACGATCTCGAAGCCGTCCTCGACGCCCGAGGCCTGGCGCGCGTGACGCTGGTCAGCCATTCGTTCGGCAGCGGCGAGGTCGTCCGCTATTTGAGCCGCCACGGCTCGCGCCGCGTAGCGGGCATCGTGCTGGTTTCGCCGGCTTCTACCCCTTATTTGCTCAAGACTGCTGATAATCCCGGCGGGCTCGATGCGAGCCTCTTCGAAGCGTCGATCGAAGAGATGCTCACATCGTTTCCCGACTGGATCGACCGGCGCGCCGAAGCCTACTTCAGCCCAGGTACGTCGCACACGGTCATCCAGTGGACGGCCGACATGATGCTAGGCGCGTCGTTGTACGCAGCGGCGCAGTTGAGCCACGTGCAGATGGTCACTGACTTCCGCCGCGAACTTGCCGCGATCGACGTGGTGGCGCTCGTGCTGCATGGCGATTGCGATGCTTCGGCGCCGCTGGAGATGACGGGGCGTCCGACGGCAGCCGCGCTCGAACGCGCGACGCTGAAGGTCTACGAGGGCGGCACACACGGCATGTACTTCAACCATGCGGCGCGCGTGAACGAGGACATTCGCGCGTTCGTTACGCGGTGGCTGGCCTGACTCGCCGCATAAGGCGTATCGGCGGCGCCGAAACAAGCGGTAATCAGGGCAAGGGCCATGCCTGCCCCGAGAGTGCGCCAGGAAAGGAATAGTGCCGCCACGCCCCTCGTTTTGCAGATGACACGCCGGCGCCGATGCATTCGCGCGCCGCGTGCGAGGCGTACCGATGGAGTCTTCACGGCGCCGGCGCGCAACCCGCGCGCCACGAAGCCGGACCATCGCGAGGGGCGACATCATGCGCAAACTTCTCGCCTTCACTGTGCTAGCCTGCCTGCTGAGCGCCTGTACGACACCGGTTGCGTCGCAGCAGGCCGCGTATGGGTCCTACCCGCCGCCCGCGCCATGCCGCCCCGTGACCGGCACCGCCGAGATCGACGGCGCGCCGCAGCAGATCAGCGGCCTCGCGTGCCTGCAACCCGACGGCACATGGCAGATCATGCAGAGCGACGACACGCTCGTGTACCCGGTGGCCTGGCCCGACGCGTCGGCGTACTACGCGGGTCCGTGGTACGGCTGGTGGCCGCCGGTGTTCGTGGGCGGCTCGTTCGTGTTCGTCGATCACTTCCATCACTTTCATCACATGGATCATGTCTTCCCGGGCGGCCCGCATATGCATCCGGTGTCAGGCATGCATGGCGGCTTTCACGGCGGACACGGCGGCGTCTGGAGCGGTATGGGGCATGGCGGCGGCGGCATGGGCGGCGGCGGGCATCGTTGAACGCCGCCACGCAGCCGAACGCACGCCGCGAATCCTTTATGATGGAGCGCGCCTCCCAACCCGAGACGCTCCATGTTCTTCGCCGCGCATTCCCTGCATCGCCGCCTGAGCATTGCGATCGGCACGCTCGCGATCCTCGTCGGCGTGCTGGGCGCGCTCGGCACCTTCCTTGTCGTGCGCAGTCTCGCCGCCGAGTTCAACACGACGCTGCGCGACGCGGCCGCGCACGTGCAGACGGGCGTGCCGCATCGCGCGACGGAGCGCGGCGAACGCTCGCCCGCCGACGATTTCGTCGTGCAGATCTGGTCCGAGGGCGACGGCGACGCGCCACGCCGCACGAGCAACGCGAACGTCGCGCTGCCGCGCGCGCAAAGCGGCTTCTCGTCGATCGACTATGACGGCGAGGCGTGGGACGTGTTCGCGCTCGCCGCCGGCGACGAATACATTCAGGTGGCCGAATCGCGCAGCATGCGTAACCGCAACGCGTTGCGCGTGGCGTTCTGGAGCCTGCTGCCCGTGCTCGCGCTGCTGCCGCTGCTCGCGTTCACGATCGCCGTGACCGTGCGCGTTTCGCTGCGGCCGCTCGAGCGCATCGGGCACCGCGCCGCGAACGTCGATCTGCACGACCTCAAACCGCTCGAAGCCGCGCAGGCGCCCGTCGAATTGCGGCCTTTCGTCGAATCGATCAATCGCATGATCGAGCGCCTTTCCGTGCTCGTGAACGCCGAGCGCATGTTCATCGCCGACGCCGCGCACGAATTGCGTTCGCCGATTTCCGCCATGCAATTGCAGATCGACAATCTGCGCAATGCGCCGCCCGAACAGTACCCCGAGCGCTTCGAGGAGTTGCGGCGCGGCATCGTGCGCACGGGCGCGCTCGTCTCGCAGCTGCTCGGTCTTGCGCGTGCCGAAATCGGCAGTGCGCAACGCGTGCTGGCGGAGGTGTCGTTGCCGCAGATCGTCACCGATGCGCTGGCCGATCTGCTGCCGCTCGCCGACGCGCGCGCGGTCGATCTGGGTGTGACGCGCCTGGACGACGTGACGGTGCGCGCCACCGAAACCGATATGCGCGTGCTCGTGCGCAATCTCGTGGACAACGCGATCCGCTACAGCCAGCAAGGTGCGAACGTGGACGTGGCGGTGCGCCGCGAGGACAAAGGCGTTGTCATCGAGGTGACCGATAACGGGCCCGGCATTGCCGAGTCCGACTTGCCGCGCGTATTCGACCGCTTTTTTCGTGCAGGCGGTCATGATGCGCACGGAAGCGGTCTTGGCCTCGCCATTGCGCAGGCGGTGGCGCGGAGCTATCGCGGGCGCGTGACGCTCGCGAACCGGCGCGACGGACAAAGCGGCATCGTCGCGCGAATCGAGTTACCGCGCGAATCCGGCGCAAGCCGGTAAGGCAAAATCCCGGGAAGCATGCGAAACCAAGGACGGACACGATGCGCATTCTGCTGATCGAAGACGATCTGCTGATCGGGCCTGCGTTACTGCGCGCGTTGAAGGACGCGTCATACAGCGTCGACTGGGTGCGTACGGGCGAGAGCGGCCGCGCGGCGATTCGCGACGGCTCGTACACGGCAATCCTGCTCGACCTGGGTCTTTCCGACATGAGCGGGCTCGACGTGCTGCGTGGCCTGCGCGAGTCGCAGGACGCCACGCCGGTGCTCATCATCACCGCCCGCGACGACGTGGACACGCGCGTGGAGGGCCTCGATCTCGGCGCGGACGACTATCTCGTGAAGCCGTTCGAGAGCAAGGAACTGCTTGCGCGCATCCGCGCCGTGGTGCGGCGCAAGTCGGGCTTCGCTTCGCCGACCATGGGCAGCGGCCGCGTGACGCTCGACATGAACGCGCGGCGCCTCACGTTCGACGGCCAGTCCGACGACCTATCCGCGCGCGAGTACGCGCTCATGCTCGCGCTGCTCGAGCGGCCGGGCGCGATTCTGTCGCGTCAGCAGATCGAGGAGCGGCTTTATGGCTGGGGCGAGGAAGTGGAAAGCAATGCGGTGGATGCTGTGATCTACAGCGTGCGCCGCAAGTTTGGCCACGCGGTGATCCGCAACGTTCGCGGGCTCGGTTGGGCCGTTTGCACGTGAGCGCGGGAACGTTCGAATAAAAGAAGCGCGCAAGGCACTGCGCGCTGCAAAAAACCGCGGCGAGTGTGGAGCTCGCCGCGTGGCGCGTTGCGTGGGGGAAGGCACGCATCGCGCGCGAAGTTACGCCAGCAGGCGCTGCCAGGGTTCCTTCTGCCAGGCGCGGCTAAGCGAGGCGAGCAACGCGACTTCGTTTTCGGCGACGTGCCGGTCCGAATACACCGCGACATGGCAGAGATTCAGCACCTCGGCGCGCAGCGCGGGATCGTCGAGTTCGCGCATGATTTGCTGCATCACGTCGGAGTCGAGTTTGCAGGCGTCGCTCCAGTTCAGATGCGAGGTGGTCTGCAAGTCTTCGCACACGCCCTTGAGGATTTCGCCGAATTCGCCCGGCGCGAGGCCGAGCCGGTCGGCCAGGCGCGCGCGATGGACGGCTGCAAGCTCCTCGCTGCTCAGGTGGCCGTCCGCGAGCAGTGCGACGGCGACGATCCGGCCAGCGGCTTGCGGGCTGTTGCAGAGATAAGTACGCATGTTCAGGAATCCTCTTAAACGTGATGGCGATGGAACGATTGGCGCAGCCGTGGCTCAGTCGAAGATGTCCTGCAGCCACGACTTGCGGCGATGACCATTGCCGCTGTAGCTGTCGTGAGCGCGGCGCGGGGCGTAGTCGCCGTGTTGGGAGCCGTGCTTCGAACCGTGCTGGCGCAATGCCTGTGCGTCGTCTTCGTTGCGATAGTGCCGGTTGCCGCTGCGTTCGATCAGTCTGTCGAGTTCGCCTCGATCGAGCCAGACGCCGCGACACTGCGGGCAGTAGTCGAGTTCGACGCCCTGACGCTCTGCGAGCGAGAGGGTGACGTCAGGGCAGTTGGGGCATTTCATGATGCGCTCCGTGATGAGTGACAGGTCATCGAGGCCCTCGCCGTCTTGCGTGAAGGGCAGCGCGGCCTCGATGGAAACCATCCTCGCAGAGCAAAATGAGCGAAGAATGAGGAACGTGCCGCTTGCGTTCATGAAGCGCCGAGCGTGCTTTCCGGCTTACGCGTCCTGATGAGCGATACCACCACGCCGCCCGCGAGCAGTGCGGCCGTCACGCCGAGGCTGAACAGGGCGGGAATCTTGCCGATGATGCCCACCAGAAAGATCTTCGCGCCGATGAACACGAGCACGAGCGCGAGCGCATGCTTGAGGTAATAGAAACGGTGCGCCATCGCCGCGAGCGCGAAGTAGAGCGCGCGCAGACCGAGCACGGCGAAGATGTTGCTCGTATAGACGATGAACGGATCGGTCGTGATCGAGAAAATAGCGGGGATCGAATCGACGGCGAAGATCAGGTCGGCGAACTCGATCATCACGAGTGCGAGCAGGAGCGGCGTGGCGAGCAGCGTGAGCTTGCCGGTGCGCGGGTGCACTTGCCGCACGAGGAACGCGCGCCCCTCGAGCTGCGGCGTGACCGGCAGCTTGCGGCGAAGCCAGCGCAGCAGCGCGTTATCTTCCACGCTGTGCTCTTCCTTTCGGCCAAACAGCATCTTCACGCCGGTAACGGCGAGGAACACGCCGAACACGAACAGCATCCACTCGAACTGCGCGACGAGCGCCGCGCCGAGTCCGACCATCAACGCGCGCAGCACCAGCACGCCGACAATGCCCCAGAACAGCACGCGATGCTGCAGCTGGCGCGGCACTGCGAGCGCACCGAAGATCGACGCGATGACGAACACGTTGTCGAGCGAGAGCGATTTTTCGATCAAGTAGCCGGTGATGTATTCGGTGGCCGGTTGCGCGCCGAGCTGCCACCAGACGAAGCCGCCGAACAGCACGCCCACGACGATATAGCCGAGCGAGAGCCACAGGCTTTCGCGGATGCCGATTTCATGGTCGTCACGGTGCAGCACGCCAAGATCAAGCACGAGCAGCACGATCACCACCGCGAGGAAGGCGGCCCAGAGCCACGCGGGTTGACCGAGGAAGGATGCCGTGAAGATCGGCGCGAGCATGGTCGTCCTTTGCATGAAGAGGGAAATGAGGCCAGCGTGTGCGGCTTGTTCGCAGACGGCCGGGCCTATGGGCCTATGGCCCATAGGGTCAGCGTAGTCGCAAAAAATGAGCGGGAAATGAGCGAGTGCACGCGAGGCGCTTCTTCTTGCGATTCGCCGTGCCTTGACGTACGTCACGCGGGCGATAGCGCGACGCGGATACGATCTCGCCTTTTTCCGAACCGACGATCATGATCGCCCGCATCCTCTTCGTACCGCTTTGTCTTTTCGCGCTGGTGAGCCGCGCTCCAGCACAGACGACCGGGAAGCCGCCCACGCCCGACGCGACGTCGCGGCAATATCTGAGCCCTCTCCAGAGCAACTTCGGCGCGGCAACGGCGCCTCCCGGGGGCGATCGGTCGAGCGACCTGACGAGGCGTTGCAAGGAGGTTGCCGCTTCTTATGACCACGCGTTCAGACCGACAGGGACCGATCAGGCCAACGCCGTCGTGCCGAATTACGGTCACTACGGGGAACAGGAAAACACGATGCAGCGCTATAACCAGCGCCGCGACGCAGAGAAAGAGTTCAACGATCTTGGCTGCCGGTAGCGCTCGGCAGCGCTAGAACTGGTAATTGATCGAAACGTCGCAAACGCCTCCCGTCTTCGTCTGGATGATCGGGCTGTGCGAGGCGCTGCCGAGCAGGCGCTTGATCGCACCGTCGGCGCTCACGAACCAATGTTTGTTGACGAAATACACCATCGTGATGCCGAAGCCGGCCGACTTCAGGCCTGCGCTCGCGTCGTACTGACGGTAACCCGATGCAGCCGCTTGCTGCGGCGTCACGCCAAACCAGCTCTGCATGTAATTGGAGTCGGCGAACGTGACCGAGGGACCGGCGAACCAGTAGAAGTTCTCGTTGCTGCCCGGCAGCGGCATATAGGCGCCGAGATCCGCGGTCCAGCCATTCGAGCCGCCGAAACTGCGCGTGAAGGCCGTGCGGAACACGAGCGGAAAGTCCTTCGAAATCACATACTCGCCCGCGATCTTCAATTCCGGCGCCGGGTTGATGTTGCCCATGCCGTTCAGCCGCGTCGGGTCGTCCTGGCCGCGGCGCCCGAGGTCGTAGGCTGCGGCTACGCTCACGCGCCAGTTCGGGCCCTGCAGAACGTTCACGCCGAAGCCTTCGCCCGTCGAGCCGAACAGGATGTCCTTGTAGCGCAGGTCGATGCTCGGGCCGACCAATGTGTGATAGCGGTCCGAGCCGTCGTAGCGCGGTTCGAAGGTCGCACCCACGCCAAGCCGCGCCTCGAAATCGGGACGGTTTGGCTCAAACATTTTTTCGAGCGGAATGCCAGCGGAGTATTGCCATTCGCCAAGCGGCGAGGGGGTTTGCGCCTCGGCGCGCGGGGCGAGCGCGCCGAGAGCGCATACCGCGGCGGCGAGCGACACACGCTGCGCGGCACGCAAGCGGCGCGGCGCCGTTGGTTTTTTTCTGCTTGTTCTGTGTTGCGCAGTGCGGATTGCGAGTGGCATGAAGCCTCCGGGTTTGGCTGATCGGCCGCGGCGTTGTTTATTGAGTGCGATGGAATCACAAGACGGAATTCCATGCGGGCGGGTTCTCGCAAACCTCGTGCCTGATCCGGCCGAGAGCGCCCCGGCGACGCGCCCGGTTTCCATTGGATACGGCCGCCCGGCGCGGTTGACGAACTCGAAAAATCAGGATAACTAATTGAATTGCCCGCTCGCCAGCGCACCGTTTTGGAGCGCAGCCTTGGCCCCGATTAAACCCTGGCGCCAATTTGCCGTTAGACAGGTATGGACGTCGGTGATGCGGCTCCCCCTGTGTCGCGGATTCCGAAGCCCATGTTTCACCGTTCTCACAGCGGTAACCAACTTGCGCCGGTCGCGGTCGGGCCGGCGCATCTCTTTTTCGCCTTCCGAGTCCCTTCAGCAAGCGCTACGCGTGCGCCCGCTTCGGTGCGACACAGGCGCCCCACGACACCCGCGCTCGCCGGGTAACGCTGATACAGGTATCGCGACTACCACCCAACTCACTGTTTTTTATCGTTTTTTTTCGGAAGAGGCCCTGTAGCAGGCGGGTTTCGCGTGGCATAATCGATTCACACAACCGTATTGCCCCGCAGTCAAACATTCCCCCGCACATCATGGCAAAGACGCTCTACGACAAATTGTGGGACACGCACGTGGTCCACACGGAAGACGACGGCACGACGATTCTCTACATCGACCGTCATCTGTTGCACGAAGTCACGAGTCCGCAGGCTTTCGAAGGCCTGAAGATGCACGAGCGCCCCGTGTGGCGCATCAGCGCGAACCTGGCCGTGTCCGACCACAACGTGCCCACGACGGATCGCAGCCACGGCATTGCCGATCCGGTCTCGAAGCTCCAGGTCGACACGCTCGACACGAACTGCGACGCCTTCGGCATCACGCAGTTCAAGATGAGCGACCAGCGTCAGGGCATCGTGCACATCGTCGGTCCGGAGCAGGGTGCGACGCTGCCCGGCATGACGATCGTTTGCGGCGATTCGCACACGTCCACGCACGGCGCGTTCGGCGCGCTGGCGCACGGCATCGGCACCTCGGAAGTCGAGCACGTGCTGGCCACGCAAACGTTGCTGCAAAAGAAGAGCAAGAACATGCTCGTGAAGGTCGAGGGCCAACTGCCGCGCGGCTGCACCGCGAAGGACATCGTGCTCGCCATCATCGGCAAGATCGGCACGGCGGGCGGTACGGGCTATGCCATGGAATTCGGCGGCTCGATGATCCGCGGTCTCACGATGGAAGGCCGCATGACCGTGTGCAACATGGCGATCGAAGGCGGCGCGCGTGCAGGCATGGTCGCCGTGGACGACACCACGATCGAATACCTCAAGGGCCGTCCGTTCTCGCCGCAAGGCGCGGAATGGGACCAGGCCGTTGAATACTGGAAGAACTTCCGCACCGACGAAGGCGCGCACTTCGACCGCGTGGTCGAACTGACTGCAGCCGACATCGTGCCGCAGGTCACGTGGGGCACGTCGCCGGAAATGGTCACGTCGGTCGACAGCCGCGTGCCGGACCCCGAGCGCGAGAAGGACCCGGTCAAGCGCGACGCGATGGAACGCGCGCTGCAGTACATGGCGCTCGAACCGAACACGCCGATCGAGTCGATCAAGCCGGACAAGATCTTCATCGGTTCGTGCACGAATGCGCGTATCGAAGACCTGCGCTCCGCCGCTTATGTCGTGAAGAAGCTCGGCCGCCGCGTGGCGCCGAACATCCGCCTCGCGATGGTGGTGCCCGGCTCGGGTCTCGTGAAGGCGCAAGCCGAGCGCGAAGGCCTCGACAAGGTGTTCACGGAAGCGGGCTTCGAATGGCGCGAGCCGGGCTGCTCGATGTGCCTCGCGATGAACGCCGACCGCCTGGAGCCGGGCGAGCGTTGCGCATCGACCTCGAACCGCAACTTCGAAGGCCGCCAGGGCGCGGGCGGTCGCACGCACCTCGTGAGCCCGGCCATGGCAGCCGCCGCGGCAATCGAAGGCCATTTCGTCGACATTCGCAAGCTCGGGTAAGGCAACACGATCATGGAAAAATTCATCGTACACACCGGCGTCGTGGCGCCGCTCGATCGCGAGAATGTCGATACCGACGCGATCATTCCGAAGCAGTTCCTCAAGTCGATCAAGCGCACCGGCTTCGGTCCGAATGCGTTCGACGAATGGCGTTATCTCGATCACGGCGAGCCGGGTCAGGACAACTCGAAGCGCCCGCTGAACCCGGACTTCGTGCTGAACCAGCCGCGTTATCAAGGCGCTTCGGTGCTGCTCACGCGCAAGAACTTCGGCTGCGGCAGCTCGCGCGAGCACGCGCCGTGGGCGCTCGACCAGTACGGTTTTCGCGCGATCATCGCGCCGAGTTTCGCGGACATCTTCTATAACAACTGCTTCAAGAACGGGCTGCTGCCGATCGTGCTCTCCGAATCGGACGTCGATCACCTGTTCAACGAAACGTACGCGTTCAATGGCTTTCAGCTCACGGTCGATCTGGACAAGCAGGTCGTGCGCACGACCGACGGCTCGAAGGAGTATCCGTTCGAAGTGGCCGCGTTCCGGCGCTACTGCCTCTTGAACGGCTTCGACGATATTGGGCTCACGCTGCGGCACGCTGACAAGATTCGCCAGTATGAAGCTGAGCGGCTTGCGCGCCAGCCGTGGCTGAACAATCGCGTGCTTTGAGCGTGTTTGCCGTGATTTAGGGTTGGGGTGTGGGCGCTTTTTTGCTTTTTGCTTGTTTTCGTGTCGGTATGCAGGCGTTGCCCCTGTGCGGGGCAAAAGAAAGCCGCTCACACCGCTAGTGCCTGCCACCGTTCACATCGCACCACCCCACTTGAATGGCTCCGGAGCGTCTGTCACCTCGCACCACCAAACTGAGTGACAAGGCACTCATCCTTCCGGCGGCGCTACGCGCCCCGAAGGGCGTAACCAAAAACCGTTGGGGCGCGTAAGTTCTTGGAATGCGCTTGCTACCCTTCGGTTTCCGGTGTCCCTTGCAGACCCGGCCGCTGCGCGCGTAGCGAGCAGCGGGAACGGATGAGCCCTTTGTCACTAACGAGAATGGTGCGAAGTGACAGACGCTCCGGAGCCATTCAAGTGGGGTGGTGCGATGTGAACGGTGGCTGGCGCTGGCGGTTTGAGCGGCTTTCTTTGCCTACTTTCTTTGCCGCTGCAAAGAAAGTAGGTGCCGCCCCGCACAGGGGCAACGCTTGAAGTACCGACGCGAACACAAGGAAACCCACAAGGAAACCCACAAGGCAACACACACGGAAACGCGAAAGCGCAAACGCCGAAAAGAACTCACCAGACGCGCATCCGCTTACACACATCGCGCACCTAACACGAAACATATCGAGGAATCACAAGATGAAGATTGCAGTGCTGCCGGGCGACGGCATCGGTCCCGAGATCGTCAAGGAAGCCGTGAAGGTGCTCAACGCACTTGGCGAAAAGTTCGAGCTGGAAGAAGCGCCGGTTGGCGGCGCGGGCTACGAGGCAAGCGGCCACCCGCTGCCCGAGGCAACGCTCGCGCTGGCGAAGTCCGCCGACGCGATCCTGTTCGGCGCCGTGGGCGACTGGAAGTACGACAAGCTCGAGCGCGCGCTGCGTCCCGAGCAGGCCATTCTCGGCCTGCGCAAGCATCTGGAACTGTTCGCGAACTTCCGCCCGGCGATCTGCTATCCGCAGCTCACGGGGGCGTCGTCGCTCAAGCCCGAGATCGTTTCGGGCCTCGACATCCTGATCGTGCGCGAACTGAACGGCGACATCTACTTCGGCCAGCCGCGCGGTACGCGCGAAGCGCCGGACGGCAACTTCAAGGGCGCACGCGAAGGTTTCGACACGATGCGCTATGCGGAGCCCGAAGTGCGCCGCATCGCTCACGTGGCGTTCCAGGCCGCGCAAAAGCGCCAGAAGAAGCTCACTTCTGTCGACAAGGCCAACGTGCTCGAAACGTCGCAGTTCTGGAAGGACATCATGATCGATGTCTCGAAAGAGTACCCGGACGTCGAGCTGTCGCACATGTACGTCGACAACGCGGCCATGCAGCTCGTGAAGGCGCCGAAGGCGTTCGACGTGGTGGTGACCGGCAACATGTTCGGCGACATTCTCTCGGACGAAGCCGCGATGCTCACGGGTTCGATCGGCATGCTGCCCTCGGCCTCGCTCGACAAGAACAACAAGGGTCTGTACGAGCCATCGCATGGTTCGGCGCCGGATATCGCGGGCAAGGGCATTGCCAACCCGCTCGCCACGATCCTTTCGGCGGCCATGATGCTGCGCTATTCGCTCGGCCGCCCGGAACAGGCGGACCGCATCGAAAGCGCGGTGAAGAAGGTGCTCGAACAAGGCTATCGCACCGCCGATATCATCACGCCGGACTGCAAGCAGGTCGGCACGGTGGCAATGGGCGACGCGGTGATCGCAGCGCTGTAAAGTCGTATGAAGGGCACGCCGTTTAACGCGTGCCCTTTTTTGTTTCGTGCGCCTGAAAAACGGCGTTGCAAATAGCGGAAAGTATGGTTTTTTCCGCGCAAATTAACTGTTTCGTGTATATTGCTTCGATGGCGAAGATCTCCCCGATCACGACTGTTACGAACATCCGCGGCACGGCCCGCGCGATTTCGCTCGCCATTAGCACGAAAACCACGATTACGAAAACGATCACCATTCGTTGATCGCTCGTCGTGCCCGCTCATCTTCCCCGCGCGGCCACGCCGGGCGAGCGAAGCGGGGAAGTGTCCATCTCAAGGGTTAGTCATGAACGTAGGTCTCGTAGGTTGGCGCGGCATGGTCGGCAGCGTGCTGATGCAGCGCATGCAGGAAGAACGTGATTTCGACCTGATCGAACCGGTGTTTTTCAGCACCAGCAATGCAGGCGGCGCGGCTCCGTCGTTCGCCAAAAACGAGACGAAGCTCAAGGACGCGAACAGCGTCGACGAGCTCAAGAAGTGCGACATCATCATCACCTGCCAGGGCGGCGACTACACCAACGAGGTGTATCCGAAGCTGCGCGCGGCAGGCTGGACCGGTTACTGGATCGACGCGGCCTCGGCGCTGCGCATGAAGGACGACGCGGTCATCATCCTCGACCCGGTCAACCTGGACGTCATCAAGGACGCGCTGGTCAAGGGCCAGAAGGACTTCATCGGCGGCAACTGCACGGTCAGCCTCATGCTGATGGCGCTCGGCGGCCTGTTCCGCGAGAACCTCGTCGACTGGATCACGGCCATGACGTACCAGGCGGCTTCGGGCGCGGGCGCGCAGAACATGCGCGAACTGCTTTCGCAGATGGGTGCGCTCAACGCATCGGTTGCGAGCGACCTGGCCAACCCGTCGTCGGCGATCCTCGACATCGACCGCAAGGTGCTCGCCACCATGAACAGCGACGCCATGCCGACCGAGCACTTCGGCGTGCCGCTCGCGGGCTCGCTGATCCCCTGGATCGACAAGGACCTCGGCAACGGCATGTCGAAGGAAGAGTGGAAGGGCGGCGCGGAAACCAACAAGATTCTCGGCAAGCCGGCCATGGGTCAGCCGGGCTCGATTCCGGTCGACGGCCTGTGCGTACGTATCGGCGCGATGCGCTGCCACTCGCAGGCGCTCACGATCAAGCTGAAGAAGGACGTGCCGCTCGACGAGATCGACGGCATCCTCGCTTCTGCCAACGACTGGGTCAAGGTCGTGCCGAACCAGCGCGAGGCTTCGATGCGCGATCTGTCGCCGGCAAAGGTCACGGGCACGCTGTCGGTGCCGGTGGGCCGTCTGCGCAAGCTGGCCATGGGCGGCGAGTATCTGTCGGCCTTCACGGTGGGCGATCAGCTGCTGTGGGGTGCGGCGGAACCGCTACGCCGCATGTTGCGCATTCTGCTCGACAAGTGAATGAATTAAACTACGCGGCTAATGACGCGTAGACAGGGTGAAAAGCGCCGCGCCAGTCGCGGCGCTTTTTTTATTGCACGCTTTTCGTTGCATGCATCGATGCAATCGCCCCGAAGCACACTCCCATTTGATCGACAGCCGCAAGAGCGGTATGCCAGGGCAACTGATGATCGTTCGATTTGATTCTGTTTCCGCCGCGCCTCGCGCGAAGCGCGCCCAAGGGCGGCGCGCCGTCCGCGCCACAGTGGCGGCGGCGAGTTTCCTGTTCTGCGGCCTGGCCGCTGCGCAGGGTGGCGCAAGTGCGGCGCCGGGCGCCGCGAGCGCTGCCTCTTCCGCCGCTGCGGTGAGCGTCGCGGGGCAATACACCGTTCATCCCGGCCAGTCGCTGCACGACGTGGCCGTCGACGTCACGCAGTCGCACGACAAGGCCACGCTCGCACGCATGAGCCAGGCGCTGTTCGATGCGAACCCCAATGCGTTCATCAAGCAGGATCCCAGCCGCATGCGCGTGGGCGCGACGCTGAACGTGCCGGCCACGCCGGACGTTTCCAGCGCGGCGGCGGGCATGACGGCGGCCCCGGGTGGGGCTGTTGCGGCTTCGGCAGCCGCCAGCGCGCCTGCCGCTGCGGCGAGTGCGCCTGCGGTGCCTGCAGCGTCCGCCAGCGCACCCGCTGCGGCTTCGAGTGCCGCGGCCGAGGCGGTAGCGCCTGCATCGTCGGCCGCTGCCGCCGCAACGGCTGGCGCGAGTTCGGCCAGCGCGGTCACGGCAACGGCGGCGCCTGCCTCGGCGGTCGCTGCGAGCGGCCCCGAAGCAGCCGCGCAAGGCGCTTCCGGCGCGGCGGCGAGCGCGGCAGCGCCGGCGTCAGCGGCCAGCGACTCGCACGTGTGGAGCGGCTCGATCCAGTCGGCCCCGGCCAGCAGTGCGGCAGTCGCACCGGCGCAAGGCGCGAAGGTCTCCAGCCTTCAGCAGCTCCTCGCATTGAAGAACCGCGTGCTGATGGCGTTGCAGCAGCACGGCATCGGCAAGCCGGCGCAGACTGCGGGCGGCGCGTTGCCTGCCGCGCAAGGCGGCGCACCTGTGCAGAACGGCGCTGCAAATGCCGGCGCGGCCGGCGCCCAGCCGGAAGTCTCTCCGATCGCGATTGGTGGCGCGGCGGCGGTTGTCGTCGCGCTGCTGGCGTTGTTTGTGCGCCTGCTGATGCGCAAGCGCAAGAAGCCCGTCGAGCAGGCGTCTGAAGTTTCGCCCGAGGCGCACGAGCCGACGCCGTCGGCATCCTCCGCAGCCGCTGCTGCCGCCGCGCCGCTGGTCGAAGAGCCGCTGGTGTTGAGCGAGCCGATTGCGCACGCAGCGGATAAGCCGGAGATCGCACCCGCGGCGGAGGCCGAAGTCGTGTCGCCGGCAGCGCGCGAGGCGGACGAAGCGGTGGTCTCGCCGGTGCCTACGCCCGTCGTCTCGTCTGCTCCGCTGGAGCACGACGAAGCGCTGCCGCCTACGCTGACCGAGAAGCTGCATCCTGCCACGCCGCAAGAGCCGTCCGTCGTCCAGGAAGCGCAGGAAGCTCAGGAAGCTCACGCAGCACAAGAGCAGCCGCACGACGTCGAACCGGGCGGACCGCAGACTCTGGCCGACGCGACGGAAGCCGCAAGCCTTGCCGCCGCGGCGGAACTGGGTGCCGATGCGCTGCCGCCCGAAAGTCTCGGCGCGCCGCGCACAGCCGAAGACGCCGAGGCGCTGGCGCGCACGCTGGAAGAGCCTGCGCGCGCCCAAAAGCCTGCAACACCCGATATCGCGCTGGATTTCGGCGATGGCGCACCACAAACCCCGCAAGCCGCGCAAACGTTGCACGCCGCGCAGGCCGAACCGCACGTCGCGCAAACGCCGCCTGTTGCCGAAGCCTTCGAGCGCCCGCCTGCGCCGCTTACCGCACCTGAAATTACGTCAGCACCCGCAGTTACCGCAGAAGACATGAGCTACGCCGAAGTACCGATCGCTTTCCCGCACGATGCCATCGAAGCACTGGGGGGCCTCGACCTGCCCCTGCCGCCGCGCATCGGGGAGCCGGTCATCCCCACTGGGCCGCTCTCGACGGAGCCGGCCGCCACGCCCGAGGCGTCGGCGCGTCTCTCGTCGCCGTTCTTCGAGCCGCCGACGCGGATGGCGGGCGAGGCCATCGAGGCGGGCACGGCGGGCGCGGGCGCGCTCGCAGGCCTCGGCGCGCCGCGCTTTGGCGCGCTCACGCTCGACTTCGACCTGAACCTGCCGCCCGATTCGGCGGAGCCGCTGCCGGTCTTCACGCCCGATCAGCTCGCTCGCATCGCGCGCAACAAGCTCGATCTCGCGCACGAGTACATCGCGCTTGGCGACGTGTCCGGCGCGCGCTCGCTCATCAACGAAGTGATCGAGTCGAACGATCCGGCCACGCGCAGCGACGCGCAGGCGCTGCTGTCGACGCTCGCTCCGCTTTCGTGACGCCGCTGCAAGCCGTATGCGTATCGCGCTAGGAATCCAGTACGACGGCGCCGCCTTCTGCGGCTGGCAGTCGCAGCCGCACGGCAAGACGGTGCAGGACGCGCTCGAGCGCGCGCTGCGCGAGTTCGCCACCGTGCCGCTGTCCACCGTCGTCGCGGGCCGCACCGACACGGGCGTGCACGGGCTCGGCCAGGTCGTGCACTTCGACACCGATCTCGACCGCACGCCGTTCTCGTGGGTGCGCGGCACCAACGCGTTTCTGCCCTCCACGGTGGCGGTGCAGTGGGCCAAGCCGATGCCCGAAGCGTTCCACGCGCGCTTCGCGGCGTTCGAGCGCACCTACTACTACGTGCTGTACGTGAACCCCGTGCGCTCGCCGATGCTGGCGGCCCGCGCGGGCTGGATCCACACGCCGCTCGACGTCGATGCCATGCGCGAGGCGGCGGCGCATCTCATCGGCGAGCACGATTTTTCGTCGTTCCGCTCGTCGGAATGCCAGGCGAAGACGCCGGTCAAGCATCTGTACCAGATCGACATCCGGCCGCAGGGCGATTTCATCCACTTCCGCTTTCGCGCCAACGCGTTCCTGCATCACATGGTCCGCAACCTGATGGGTTGCCTCGTGGCCGTGGGGCGAGGGCGCTATCCGGCCTCGTGGATGGCTGAAGTGCTGGCTGGCCGCGACCGCACCGTGGCCGCGCCGACCTTCATGCCCGACGGCCTCTATCTCGCCCAGGTAGGCTATCCTGACGAGTTCGCGGTACCCGCGCCGCATACGGCCAGTGTGCCGTGGAGCGCGATCTGGAGCGACGCGCCCGAAGGCCGTGCCTGAAGCGCCGCCCGCTTGAATCATCGAGACCGACACCGCACTTACGATCATGACGTCAGCCGAGCCATCCGCCCCCGCGCACCGCACCCGCATCAAGCTGTGCGGACTTTCGACGCCCGAGGCGCTCGCGCACGCCATCGACCTCGGCGCGGACGCCGTCGGCCTCGTGTTCTATCCGCCCAGCCCGCGCTCGGTGAGCGTGGCGCAGGCGGTCGAGCTGACGCACGACCTGCCGCCGTTCGTGTCGGTCGTGGGTCTCTTCGTGAATGCCACGCCGCAGTGGATGAGCGAAGTGGCGAGCAATGTCTCGCTAACCATGCTCCAGTTCCACGGCGACGAAACGCCCGAGCAGTGCGAGTCGCTCGCTTCCGTTGCCGGTTTGCCCTGGTTGCGCGCGCTGCGAGTGGCGGCCGATACTCAGCAGGCCGATTTGATAGAATCGGCTAATCGTTATTCATCAGCCAGCGGCCTGTTGTTCGACACCCATGTCGAAGGTTACGGCGGCGGCGGAAAGGTCTTCGATTGGTCACTTATTCCCGCAGGGCTCGGGCGTCGGGCCGTTTTGAGTGGTGGCTTGAACGCGCAAAACGTCGGTGATGCGATTCGCCAGGTGCGTCCGTTCGCTGTCGATGTCTCCAGTGGCATCGAGGTTCCGGGCGCAAAGGGCGTGAAGGATCACGCCCGCATGGCGGCGTTCGTGCGCGCAGTGCGCGAAGCGGACGCGGGATGAATCCGGGGCGCATGCCCCTTTGGCCGGCACGGTCCACGCAACGTGGGCCTTCCCAAGTCCGGTCGAGCGAGTGACTTATGTACAATTTGCCAGATGAACGTGGCCATTTCGGCCCTTATGGCGGCGTTTTCGCTGCCGAAACCCTCATGCAGGCGATCGACGAACTGCGCGACGCCTACGCGAAATACAAGGACGATCCCGACTTCCGCGCCGAATATGAGCGCGAGTTGAAGCATTTTGTCGGCCGTCCGTCGCCGATTTATCACGCGCAGCGCTGGAGCGAGCTGCTGGGCGGCGCGCAGATTTACCTCAAGCGCGAAGACCTGAATCACACCGGCGCGCACAAGGTGAACAACGTGATCGGCCAGGCGCTGCTCGCCAAGCGCATGGGCAAGCCGCGCGTGATCGCCGAAACCGGCGCGGGTCAGCACGGCGTGGCCACCGCGACCATCGCGGCGCGCTTCGGCATGGAATGCGTGGTCTACATGGGCGCCGAAGACGTGCGCCGCCAGGCCGCCAACGTCTACCGCATGAAGCTGCTGGGCGCGACCGTGGTTCCGGTCGAGTCGGGCTCGCGCACGCTCAAGGATGCGCTGAACGAAGCCATGCGCGACTGGGTCACCAACGTCGAAAACACGTTCTACATCATCGGCACGGTGGCGGGCCCGCATCCGTACCCGATGATGGTGCGTGACTTCCAGCGCGTGATCGGCGACGAATGCCGCGTGCAGATGCCTGAAATGACGGGCCGCCAGCCCGACTCGGTGATCGCCTGTGTGGGCGGCGGTTCGAACGCGATGGGCATCTTTTACCCGTATATCGAGGACACTTCGGTGCAGTTGATCGGCGTCGAGCCTGCCGGCGACGGCATGGACACGGGCCGTCACGCCGCCTCGCTCGCGGCGGGCACCGTGGGCGTGCTGCACGGCAATCGCACCTACCTGCTGCAGGACGAGAACGGCCAGATCATCGAGACGCATTCGGTTTCGGCAGGCCTCGATTATCCGGGCGTGGGCCCCGAGCACGCGTGGCTCAAGGACAGCGGCCGCGCGCAGTACGTCACCATCGACGACGAGGAAGCGCTCAAGGGCTTCCACGACTGCTGCCGCATCGAAGGCATCATTCCCGCGCTCGAATCGAGCCATGCGCTCGCGTACGCGGCGAAGCTCGCACCGACGTTGCCGAAGGAGAAAATCCTGCTGGTGAACCTGTCGGGCCGCGGCGACAAGGACATGCACACGGTCGCCGAGCGATCGGGCATCCAGTTCTGAGCGCCCGGAGCGACGTAAGCGATGCGTGACGAGTTCGACGAGCCGGAAGTGCCGGCACAAGTGGGCGAGGCGAACGCGGAAGCGGCTGCTCTGGAAGCCGCCGAAGTGGTTGCCAACGCAGCCGTGCTACCCGCGGTGCCGGTCGTGCCGGAAACCATCCGGCTCCTGAACCGCGATTTTCTGACCGATGCAGCCAACCTGCCCGATGCCTCGATCGATCTGATCGTCGCCGACCCGCCTTATGGGCTCGGCAAGGACTACGGCAACGACTCCGACATGCGTTCGGGCGAGAACTTCCTCGCCTGGACGTACGAATGGCTCGACCTGGCGATTCCGAAGCTCAAGCCCACGGGCTCGCTCTACGTGTTCTGCACGTGGCAGTACGCGCCCGAGATCTTCGTTTATCTCAAGTCGAAACTCACGATGGTCAACGAGATCGTCTGGGATCGTCGCGTACCCAGCATGGGCGGCACGACGCGCCGTTTCACCTCGGTGCACGACAACATCGGTTTCTTCGCGGTTTCGAAAGACTATTACTTCGATCTCGATCCCGTCCGCATCCCGTACGATGCCGCCACGAAGAAGGCGCGTTCGCGCAAGTTGTTCGAAGGCAGCAAGTGGCTGGAGCTCGGCTACAACCCCAAGGACGTCTGGTCCGTCTCGCGGCTGCATCGCCAGCACGCGGAGCGCGTGGATCATCCCACCCAGAAGCCTTTGGAGATCGTCGAGCGCATGGTGCTTGCGAGCTGCCCGCCGGGCGGCCGCGTGCTGGACCCGTTCATGGGCAGCGGCACCACGGCAGTGGCTTGCGCGCGTCAGCAACGCGAATTCGTCGGCTATGAAATTAACGAAAGTTACTGCGCGATCGCGCGCGAACGCGTCAGCGCGGCCGCCGCAAGCGCCGTTGCGGCCGGCGCCTGATGCGCCGCCGCCGGACCCACGCGCAGTAACGCCTAAAAGCTGAGGACCCTGAAATGTCCCGTATCAAGACCACGTTCGAGGCGCTCGCCGCCCAGGGCCGCAAAGGCCTGATCCCGTTCATGACGGCAGGCGACCCCGATCCCGCGCGCACCGTCGAATTCATGCACGCGCTGGCCGCAGGCGGCGCCGATGTCATCGAACTCGGCGTGCCGTTCTCGGACCCGATGGCCGACGGCCCCGTGATCCAGCAGTCGTCCGAACGCGCGCTCGAGAAGGGCGTGACGCTCAAGAGCGTGCTCGCCGATGTGAAGCGCTTTCGCGAAACCGACAACAAGACGCCCGTCGTGCTGATGGGCTATGCCAATCCGATCGAGCGCATGGGCGCTGACGCGTTCGCGCAGGCCGCTAACGAAGCGGGCGTGGACGGCGTGCTCGTGGTGGACTATCCGCCCGAAGAGTCGGTCGAGTTCGCAGCGAAGATGAAGGCCGCCGACATCGATCCGATCTTCCTGCTCGCGCCGACTTCGACCGATGAACGCATCGCCGAAGTGGGCGCCGCCGCAAGCGGCTATGTGTACTACGTCTCGCTCAAGGGCGTGACGGGCGCAGCCAATCTGGACGTTTCGAGCATCGCGGGTAAAATTCCGGCGATCAAGAAGCATGTCTCGCTGCCCGTGGGTGTGGGCTTCGGCATTCGCGACGCGCAAACGGCTGCCGCCGTGGCGCAGGTGTCGGACGCCGTGGTGATCGGCAGCCGCATTGTCCAGCTGCTCGAACAGGCTGCGCCGGAAACGGCCGCCGACACGCTCACGCAATTCATCACGGGCATTCGAACGGCGTTGGACGAAGTGTCTGTCGGCTAGTTCCGAGACTGCTGTAAAATCCACTTTTCGCCATGCGCGGTCGGGGTCGGAACCCGGTCGGTTTTACCGATCGGTTAATTGAATCGATCCGCCGCGCCCGCGCATCACGAAGGTCAAGGAAGGAACATCAATGAGCTGGCTCGACAAACTGCTGCCGCCCAAGATCAAGCAAACCGATCCGAAAAGCCGCAAGAGCATTCCGGAAGG
Source organism: Paraburkholderia acidiphila (assembly GCF_009789655.1). Classification (GTDB taxonomy): domain Bacteria; phylum Pseudomonadota; class Gammaproteobacteria; order Burkholderiales; family Burkholderiaceae; genus Paraburkholderia; species Paraburkholderia acidiphila. The sequence continues at coordinate 1,733,838 of NZ_CP046910.1, read as the reverse complement.
GTTGTGGATCAAGTGCCCGTCGTGCGAAGCGGTCCTGTACCGCAACGACGTCGAGGCAAATCTCCACGTTTGCCCGAAGTGCGATCACCACATGCGCATTGGCGCGCGCGAGCGTCTGGACGGCCTGCTCGATCCGGAAGGCCGCTATGAAATCGGCCAGGAAATCATCCCGGTCGACGCGCTCAAGTTCAAGGACAGCCGCAAGTACCCCGACCGCCTGAAAGAGGCGATGGACGATACCGGCGAAACCGACGCCATGGTGGTGATGGGCGGCGCGATTCGCACGCTGCCCGTGGTGGTGGCCTGCTTCGAGTTCTCGTTCATGGGCGGCTCGATGGGCTCGGTGGTGGGCGAGCGCTTCGCGCGCGGCGCGCAAAACGCGCTCGAGCAGCAAGTGCCGTTCATCTGCTTCACGGCTTCGGGCGGCGCCCGCATGCAGGAAAGCCTGCTTTCGCTCATGCAGATGGCCAAGACCACGGCCATGCTGACCAAGCTGGCCGAAGCCAAACTGCCGTTCATTTCCGTGCTGACCGACCCGACGATGGGCGGCGTATCGGCGAGCTTCGCGTTCCTTGGCGACGTGGTGATCGCCGAGCCGAAGGCGCTGATCGGCTTTGCCGGCCCGCGCGTGATCGAGCAGACCGTGCGCGAAAAGCTGCCGGAAGGCTTCCAGCGCGCCGAATTCCTGCTGCAGAAGGGCGCGATCGACATGATTCTGGACCGCCGCAAGCTGCGCGACGAAATCGCGCAAATGCTGGCGCTGCTGCAGCGTCAGCCCGCCGACGCGGTGGCCTGAGCCTCGCATTGAGCGATCTGCGGTGCCGCACGCGCCGCAGCCGCAACGCTTTACCGAACGCGCCGCGAGCGAAAGCAAGCGGCGCGTTGTCATTTCCGCGATAATGCCGTTCTTTCGAAGCGGATCATTCGTGTGAACCCTCCGCCTTAGGCGGCGTCTCACGCGCAGTACCAGGCCATTTTTATCCCGATGAGTACCTTTCCCACCCTCGACGCGTGGCTCACGCACCTTGAAACCGCGCATCCGGTCGGCATCGACATGGGGCTCGACCGCATCCGTCAGGTGAAGGACGCGCTGGATCTCAAGTTCGCATGCCCGATCTTCACGGTGGGCGGCACGAACGGGAAGGGCTCGACCTGCGCGATTCTCGAAACGATCCTGCTCAAGGCGGGCTATCACGTCGGCTGCCACACGTCGCCGCATCTGCTCGAGTTCAACGAGCGCGCGCGCGTGGACGGCCAGCAGGCCAGCGACGCCGAGCTGCTGCCGCACTTCGAAGCCGTGGAAGCCGCGCGCAATTCGCTCGCCAAGCCCGTTACGCTCACGTACTTCGAATTCACGACGCTCGCGATCATGCATCTGTTCGCCTCGCGCGGGCTCGACGCCGTGATCTTCGAGGTGGGTCTGGGCGGGCGTCTGGACGCCGTCAACGTGCTCGACACCGACTGCGCGATCATCACGAGCATCGACCTCGACCACACGGAGTACCTCGGCGACACGCGCGAGAAGATCGCGTTCGAGAAGGCCGGCATCTTCCGCGCGGGCAAGCCCGCGATCTGCGCCGACCCGATGGCGCCGCAGTCGCTCATCGACCATGCTGAGGCGATCGGCGCCGAACTGTGGCTCTTCGGCCGCGATTTCCGCTACGAAGGGCAGCCGGGCAGCGAACGCCAGCAATGGAGCTACGTCGGCCCGACGATGCGGCGCTCGGCGCTCGCCTATCCGGCGCTGCGTGGCGCGAACCAGCTCATCAACACGTCGGCTGCGCTCGCGGGCCTCGAAGCGCTGCGCGACCGGCTGCCGGTTTCCGCGCAGGACATTCGCCTCGGCCTCGCCAACGTCGAACTGCCGGGCCGCTTCCAGGTGCTGCCGGGCAAGCCATCGATCATTCTCGACGTTGGCCACAACCCGCACGCGGCGGCGGTGCTGGGTCAGAATCTCGGCAGCATGGGCTATTTTCCGTACACCTACGCCGTGTTTGGCGCGATGCGCGACAAGGACATTGCGGGCGTGATCGAGCACCTGAAGGGCGAGATCGACCACTGGTGCGTGACCGATCTGCCGCTGCCGCGCGCGGCCACCGCCGGACAGCTCGAAGAAGTGCTGCGCGAAGCGGGCGTGACGGATGGCACCGATAGCAGCGTGACGCGCTATGAAAGCCCCGCTGCCGCTTTTCAAGATGCGCTAAAACGCGCTACCGAAAATGATAGAATTCTTGTTTTCGGAAGTTTCCTGACGGTTGCCGGGGTCATGGCCTGGCGAAAGTCGCAGCAACACTGACCGCCCGGCACCCGCACGCCGCCCACGTAAGACAGGCCAGGTAGGCCAACAGCAAGCCATACATGGGAATTTTCTCGTTCGGCAAGAAAGATGACGCTGACGCGCCCCGCCGGCGCGGCACTGAGTCCGGCTCCAGCCGGCGCAGCAATCAGAGCACGCGCGTGGAGCGGCGCAGCCGCCGGCCGGACCGGTCCGGTGACGCCGAGGCAATGCTGCTCGACCCCACGCTCCCTGAAAAGCAACGCGCGCGCCGCCGACTCGTCGGCGCGATCGCGCTGGTGCTCGCGGCCATCGTGATCCTGCCGATGGTGCTCGATTCGCACCCGAAGCCCGTCACCGACGACATCGCCATCGACATTCCGAGCCGCCCGGCCGACAAGGCCGCCGCGCGCCAACACGACGCCGAAGACACGCAAGCCGGCGTCGCGCCCGACAATCCCGCAGCCACGGAAGCGACGCCTGGCGCGTCGGGTCTCGCGGCCGCGTCGAGCGCCGCAGCCACGCAAAGCGCGCAGACCACGGATCAAGCGCCGGCAACGCCCGCGAAAAAGCCCGCACAGGCGGCAGCCGCTCCCGCTCAATCGACACAAACCGCTCAGGCGCAAAAGCCCGCCGCCAAGCCCGCGGCTTCGGCCAGCACGGCTGTCGCCGCGAACAGCAAGCCGACGACGGCGACCGCCGCAAACGACAGCGACGACACCAGCGACGGCAACGGCGCGAAAGCCGAATCCGCCACACCCGCCGCCCCTCCGGGTGCGCGCTTCGCGGTACAGCTCGGCGCGTTCTCGAACAGCACGGCGGCGAACAATTGGGTCACGAAGTTGAAAGCGGCGGGTGTACCCGCATATACCGAACAGCGTAAGGAAGCCGACGGCACGACGCGCACGCTACTGCGCGCGGGCCCGTTCCCGGACCGCGCCTCGGCTACGGCGGCGATCGCCAAGGTGCGCGGCGCGGGCCTGATGGCGGGCTCGAACGCGAACGCGGAATAACCAGTCGATGTTCACCGCATTCGACTACGCTGTAATGGCGGTGATCGGCCTGTCGGCGCTGCGCGGCGCGTGGCGGGGCTTGATCGGCGAGATTTTTGGATTGATCGGCTGGATCGCGGCGTTGCTCGTGGCCTGCCGCTACGTGGACCACGTGGTGCCCTGGATTCCGGCGAACTGGCCGGGTGGGGCGCTCACCCAGTGGCTGATCGCCTTTGCGCTGATCGTCATTGTCGTGGTGCTCGTGGCCGGCGTGGGCAACGCACTGATCGGCCGTCTGGTGCAGGTGAGCGGATTGTCCGGCGTGGACCGTTCGCTCGGGATGATGTTCGGCCTCGTGCGAGGCGTCGTGCTGGTGCTGATCCTCGTCGTCCTCGGCGGGCTGACCGAGCTGCCCCAGCAGGACTTCTGGCGCCACGCGCTGCTGCGGCCGTATGCCGTGCAGGGCGTGCTCGAACTGAAACCGCTGTTGCCCGAGGCGCTCGCGGCCTACGTTCACGTCTGATCAGAAGCTGATCGGACGCGATGCGAGGCGAAGCTTCCCGGCAACACTGCCCATTTGCGGCGCTCGACCGGTGTGGATGAACCTGGCCGACCCGCGACCGATTTCGCTTTTTTGAAGGACCTGCCATGTGCGGCATCGTAGGCGTAGTTTCCCGCTCTCCCGTCAACCAGCTCCTCTATGACGCGCTGCTGCTCCTGCAGCACCGCGGTCAGGACGCGGCCGGCATTGCCACCGCGAACGGCAGCACGTTCCACATGCATAAGGCCAACGGCATGGTGCGCGACGTGTTCCGCACGCGCAACATGCGTAGCCTCCCCGGCACCAGCGGCATCGGCCAGGTGCGCTATCCGACCGCCGGCTCGGCGTCGAGCGAAGAAGAAGCCCAGCCGTTCTACGTGAACGCGCCGTTCGGCATCGTCCTCGCCCACAACGGCAATCTCACGAACTGGCAACAGTTGAAGGAAGAGATGTTCCGTGTGGACCGCCGCCACATCAACACCCATTCCGACACCGAAGTGCTGCTCAACGTGCTCGCGCACGAAGTGCAGCTCGCCACCACCGGCCTCGAACTCGATCCGGCGGCGCTCTTCAAGGCGGTCTCGGGCGTGCACCGCCGCCTGCGCGGCTCCTACGCGATCGTCTCGCTGATCTCCGGCTACGGCCTGCTCGCGTTCCGCGACCCGTTCGGCATTCGCCCGCTGTGCATCGGCAAGATGGAAACGCCCGAAGGCACCGAGTGGATGCTCGCATCGGAATCGGTGGCGCTCGAAGGCATCGGCTTCGAATTCGTGCGCGACGTTCGGCCCGGCGAAGCGGTGTTCATCGACTTCGAAGGCAACTTCCACTCGCAGCAATGCGCTACGGCTCCGACGCTGAACCCCTGCATCTTCGAACTCGTGTATCTCGCGCGTCCGGACTCGGTGCTCGACGGCGTGCCCGTGTACAACGCGCGTCTGCGCATGGGCGACTATCTCGCCGAGAAGATCAAGCGCGAACTGCCCGACGTGAAGATCGACGTGGTCATGCCGATTCCCGACTCGTCGCGCCCCGCCGCGATGCAGGTCGCGAACAAGCTCGGCGTGGAATACCGCGAGGGCTTCTTCAAGAACCGCTACGTGGGCCGCACCTTCATCATGCCGGGCCAGGCTATGCGCAAGAAGTCGGTGCGCCAGAAGCTCAATGCCATGGGCATCGAGTTCAAGGGCAAGAACGTGCTGATCATCGACGACTCGATCGTGCGCGGCACCACCTCGCAGGAAATCGTGCAGATGGCGCGCGATGCCGGCGCGACCAAGGTGATCTTCGCGTCGGCGGCGCCGCCCGTGAAGTACCCGAACGTCTACGGCATCGACATGCCCACGCGCGGCGAGCTCGTCGCGCATGGCCGCACCGATGACGAAGTGGCGCGCATCATCGGCGCGGATTACCTCGTGTATCAGGACGTGGATTCGCTCAAGAAGGCAGTGCGCGACATCAATCCGGAGTTGAAGGAGTTCGAGGCTTCGTGCTTCGACGGCGACTACATTACCGGTGACATCACGAGCGCTTACCTCGACAACATCGAGACGGCACGCCTCGCGCCCCAGGCGCAGTCGGACCGCGATGCCGCAAGCGACGCGATGGACGGCGGCGCCCGCTCGCAGTTGCACCTGCAACTCTCGGTGGAGTGATCCCCCCGGCAACGCGAGCGTGAGGCTCGCGTTCTCGCCGAATCCGTAAGCCCGCTTTCTGCCGACGCAAAAGCGGGCTTTTTTGCGCGTGTGCGTGCAGGATTGAAGCAGTATGGTTCAGGACAAGGAGAACACGAATATGGACGACACCTTCAACTTCGACACGCTGGCCGTTCGCTCGGGCACGCTGCGCAGCGAGTTCAACGAACATTCCGAAGCGCTCTACCTCACGTCGAGCTTCTGTTTCGGCAGCGCCGCAGAGGCCGCCGAGCGCTTCAAGAATTCCGAAACCGCCTATACGTACGCGCGTTTCTCGAATCCGACTGTCACCATGTTCCAGGAGCGCCTCGCCACGCTAGAAGGCGGCGAGGCGTGCATGGCCACGGCCTCGGGCATGGCCGCGATCATGTCGGTGGTGATGGCCGCGCTCCAGGCGGGCGACCATATCGTCAGTTCGCAGAGCATTTTCGGCTCGACGCTCGCCATGTTCTCGCAGATCTTCAGCCGGTTCGGCATCGCGACCACCTTCGTCGATCCGACTGATCTCGATGCATGGAAGAACGCCGTGCGCCCTGAAACGAAGATGTTTTTCCTCGAAACGCCGTCGAACCCGCTCACCGAAGTGGCCGACATCGAAGCGGTCAGCAAGATCGCGAAGGCGGCGGGCGCGCTCTTCGTCGTCGACAACTGCTTCTGCAGCCCCGCGCTGCAACAGCCGCTCAAGTTTGGTGCGGACGTGGTGATGCATTCGGCCACCAAGTTCCTCGACGGTCAGGGCCGCGTGCTGGGCGGCGCGCTCGTGGGCTCGAAGGCGTTCATCATGGAGAAGGTGTTCCCGTTCGTGCGCACGGCGGGTCCGACGCTTTCCGCATTCAACGCGTGGGTGCTGCTCAAGGGCATGGAAACGCTGTCGCTGCGCGTGGAGAAGCAGTCGGACAATGCGCTTCACATCGCACGCTGGCTGGAGTCACATCCAGGCATCAAGCGCGTGTTCTATCCGGGTCTCGAGTCGCATCCGCAGCATGCGCTCGCCATGCGGCAGCAGAAGCTGGGTGGCGCGATTGTCTCGTTCGAAGTGAAGGGCGAGACACCGGAGCAGCAGCGCGCGAACGCCTGGCGCGTGATCGACGGCACGAAGATCTGTTCGATCACCGGCAATCTCGGCGATACGCGCACGACCATCACGCACCCGGCCACCACGACGCACGGCCGCATCACGCCGGAAGCGCGCGCGGCGGGCATTACCGAAGGGCTGATTCGCCTCGCCGTTGGCCTCGAAAACGCCGATGACGTGCGCAACGATCTCGCGCGCGGGCTCGATGCGACGTCGTAAGCGGTCGCAGTAAGCGCTTTTAAGCGACGGTTGTATGATCGTGGGTCGAGCGCCGTTCGACCCATTTCCTTCTTGTTCCCCGTGAGTTCACCATGCCCATTGTTCGTGCATTGTTCGTCTATCCCGTGAAGTCGTGTGGCGCGATCGCGCTCGACGATGCGCAACTCGGCCTGAAGGGCATCGAGTGGGACCGTCACTGGATGGTCGCCGACGCAAACGGCCGGCTCGTCACGCAGCGTCAGTACGCGGCGATGGCGCGCATCGTGCCCACGTTCGTCGAAGATGGCGTGCGTCTGACCATGGAAGGCATGAGCGAAGCGCTCCATCTGCCGTTCGCGCCGCGCGGCGGCGAGGCGCGCGTGCCGGCCTCGGTCTGGGACGACAACTTCGAGGCGCTCGACGAGGGCGATCACGCGGCGCAATGGTTCACGCAGGCGATTGGCGCGCCGGTGCGCCTGCTGCGCTTCGCGCATGACGTGACGCGTCTTGCGAGCCGGAAGTGGACGAACGGCGAAGACGCGCCCACGCAATTCGCCGACGGCTTTCCGATTCTCGTCACGAGCGAGGCCTCGCTCGCGGAACTCAACGAGCGCCTCGCGGCGAAGGGCGCGCCTCCGGTGCCGATGGCGCGCTTTCGTCCGAACATCGTCGTCGGCGATGTCGGCGACGCATTCGAGGAAGACTTCATCGACACGCTCGCCATCGAATCCGCTTCAGGCGGCGAGGAAATCGTGCTGCGCTTCGTGAAGCCCTGCGCGCGCTGCCCGATCACGACGATCGATCAGGAGACGGGCGAGCGCGACACGCAATGGCCCACAGAACCGCTCGACACCCTTCAGGTGTTTCGCGCCGATCCGCGCGTGGATGGCGGCCTCACGTTCGGCCAGAACGCGATGGTGGTGACGGGCGCGGGCAAGCACGTGGCGGTGGGCGCACACGCGCAGTGGGAATACCGCTTCGACGAATGAGCCGCGCTTGCGCGCTCAGTGTGACGGCAGCGCGCGCCACTGGCCGGGCGCGAGCCCAAAGCGGCGCGTGAATGCGTGCGTGAATGCGCTCTGGTCGCCGAAGCCCACTTCGAGCGCGATGTCGGTAAGCGAGGCGCGCGGGTCGGCGAGCAGGGTGAGCGCGGTGTCGAGGCGCAATCGCTGCAGGTAGCGATGCGGCGTTTCGCCGAACGCTTCGATAAAAAGCTGATGAAAGCGCCGCATGCCGAAGCCGCAATGCGCGGCGAGATCGGCAATGCGCAGCGGCTGGGCGAGATGCGTGCGCAGCCACCGGTCGATACGGGCAAAGTCCAACCCGGCCGCCGCGCCGAATTGCGCGTCTGCAGCCACGCCGGTTTGGGCGATGAATGCCGCGCACAGACGCGCCGAGGCGTCCCAGTGGAAGCGTCGCGCGCGCAGGTCGGCGCTGTCGCGAGACGGTGTGGACATGGCGGCGCGCTGCGCGATCTGGCTCACGAGCTGCGTAAGCGCGGGGTCGAGACGCACGGCGCGCGCCTTGTCGAACAGCCGTTCGGGCACCGCGAGCGTTGCCGCGGGCAGGTCGAGCACGAGCTGGCGGTTATCGCCAATGCCCATGTAGTCGTGACGCGCGCCCGCCGGAATCAGCCAGGCGGAACAACTGTCGATGCGCTCGCCCTGGCCGTTCACGGTCATCTCCATTTCGCCGTCGAGGCCGAGCACGATCTGGTGAAAGTCGTGCAGATCGGTTTCCTCGATCGCGCCGTAGCGGCGCAATTCGACGCCAGGCGCGGTGACGGGAGCGTGGTGGTGCGGATTCATGATGACCGGTTGCGGTTGCAAAAAAGGCGAGCGCCGTGAAGCATCAGTGAAGCATCAAGCGGGCATCAGACCTCGAGCAGCTCGACTTCGAACACGAGCGTTGCGTTCGGCGGGATCACGCCGCCCGCGCCGCGCACGCCGTAGCCGAGATGCGGCGGAATCGTCAGCTTGCGCACGCCGCCCACCTTCATGCCCTGCACGCCTTCGTCCCAGCCCTTGATGACCATGCCGCCGCCCAGCACGAAGGCGAACGGGTCGTTGCGGTCCTTGCTCGAATCGAACTTCTGGCCGTCCGTCAGCCAGCCGGTGTAGTGCACGCTGACGGTCTGGCCGGCCTTGGCTTCGTCGCCGGTGCCTTCGGTCAGGTCCTCGTACTTGAGGCCGGATTCGGTGGTCACGATAGACATGGAAAAACTCCTGATTCGAATAGTTGAACCCGTTATTGTAGGCGCTTTGCAGGCGAGGGCGGGCGGCAGCCTGTCGGGCACGCGGGTTGCTCGCTAACCGCTGCCTATAATGAGGGACCGCTCGCCCGGCTTGAGGCGCAATACGAGGAATCCGATGGTGTCGACTTCGCAAAACCGTACCGAGCGCACGGCGCGCCTGTGCGCCGAGACCGCGCTTTTCATGCGCGACCACGTGCTCTCGCGCGTCTCGCATGATCTGCGCAGCCCGCTCAATGCCATCCATAGCTGGGCTTACGTGCTCGAGCGCAAGATCGACAGCACCGACGCCGCCGCGCAACGCGCGCTGGGCGGCATTCGTACGGGCGTGGAGCAGCAGGTTCAACTGCTGGAAAAGCTCGTCGATACCACGCGCGCCGAAACGCGCAAGCTGCGTATCGAGCGCGCGCCGTTCGCCGTCGCGGCGCTGACCGGCGAGGCCGTGGATGACGCGCGCACCGCGCTCGGCGATGCGCGCGGCGTGACGTTCGTGCTGCAGGACACGACAGGCGCGGCGACGCTCGACGGCGACCGCGAACGCATTGCACAGGCGCTGTGGCTGATGCTGGTGTTCGCGGCGGAAACGAGCGCGCAGGGCGCAAGCGTGACGCTCGCGGCGAGCGCGAGCGCCGGGGCCGCCCACCTGGAAGCGAAATGGCACGCTACCCGGCAGGCGCTCACCGACGAAGCGCTTGCGCATGTGCTGGAACCTTTCGCGCGCGCCCAGGCGAGCCAGCAGCAGGAAGCGGGACGCTACGCCTGGGTGCTGGCGCTGTGCCAGCGCGTGGCCGAAGCGCATGACGGACGCTTCGAGGCGCCGGCTCTCGTGGGCGAGGGCGAGGAGATGGCGCTTGTGTTGAATGTGCCGCTGAATGGTGCGTGAGCCGCGGGCCGCGCAGGCCGTATTGCGCCCGTCAACACCTTTCATCGACCTTGCACACTTATACTGAGCGCTTCGTCCTTCGGAGCCATGTGTCTTGATCCAGCTTCTCGCCCTTATCGGGGCGTTCCTGCTCGTTGCCCTTAACGGTTTCTTCGTCGCCGCCGAGTTCGGCCTCGTCAAGCTGCGCGCCACGCGCGTGCAGAGCCTCGCGCAGCAGCACGGTTTGCGTGGCCGGCTGCTTGCCAAGGTGCACGGCCAGCTCGATGCCTATCTTTCCGCGTGTCAGCTAGGCATCACGCTCGCTTCGCTCGGCCTTGGCTGGATTGGCGAGCCGGCTTTCGCGCAATTGTTGTCGCCGGTGTTCGAACTGCTTGGCGTGCAATCGGCGCAACTCGTGCACGCCATTTCGCTGGTGTTCGCGTTCACGGTGATCTCGTTCCTGCACATCGTCGTGGGTGAATTGGCGCCGAAGTCGCTCGCCATCCGCCAGGCCGAGAAGATTTCGCTATGGACGGCCATGCCGCTCTACGGCTTCTACTGGACCATGTATCCCGCGATCTGGCTGCTCAATTCGAGCGCGAACGCGGTGCTGCGTCTCGCGGGCCTGGCGTCGGAGCACGGCCACGACGCGCACTATTCGACCGACGAACTCAAGCTGATCCTGCGCAGCCGCCGCGCCGCCGCGCAGGCCGAGGCGCAAGAGGCGATGCAGGAGCAGCGCGGCGCGAAAGGCACCCACGGCACGAGCGGCGCGGTGCCGTTGCTCCCGGCGCCAGCCGCGAACGCCTACAACGCAGACGAATGGAACACGCTCGCCCATTCGCTGGACTTTTCGCGCCTCACCATTTCCGACCTCATGCGGCCCACGCACGAAATGGTGGGGCTGCGCCGCGACCTGCCGCTGCGCGAGAACATGCAGATCGTGGCGCGCCATCGCTTCAGCCGCTACCCGCTGTTCGAAGACGCTACGGGCGAACGCGTGGCGGGCCTCATCCACCTGAAGGACCTGCTGCTTGCGCGCGAGTCCGGCAATGCGCTCAGCGATCTCGGCAAGTTCGTGCGTCCCGTGCAGTACGTGCGGCCCGACACGCCCGCGCTGGCGCTGTTTCGCCGCTTTCGCAAAGGCGCGCCGCATTTCGCGCTGGTGGGGCACAAGGGCGCGCGCCCGGTTGGCTTTCTCACGCTCGACAATTTGCTCGGCGCGCTCGTGGGCCAGATTCACGACGAGTTCCACCAGGCCGACACCGACTGGACCCGCATGGACGACGGCACGCTGATGGGCCGTGGCAGCCTGCCCGTGGTGTCGCTGGAGCAGGCGCTCGGCATCGACATCGACGAAGGACGCGCGGAGTCGGTGGGCGGCCTGGTGATCCATGCGCTCAACGATCTGCCCACCGAAGGGCAGCGCGTCGAGTTCGACCGTTTCGATATCGTCGTGAAGAAGATGAAGGGGCCGCGCATTGTGCTCGTGCGCGTGTATCCGAAAGATCTCGACGACGAAGGCGGCTGAGTGTGAGTCGAGCGCACCTCGCGTGCCGCTTAGCTGCGCGCGAGGGTCGAGAGCACGGCCACCGGCATGGCGCTCAGGATGTCGCGCAATGCCAGCGTGCCGCCTTCGCCAACCGTGTGCGTTGCGTCGCTGAGCCAGTCGTGCAGTGCGGCTTGCGCGCAGGCCTTGGGCAATTCAACCGTCGTGTCTTCCCAGCGTGCGGGCGCCACGAGCGGCGTGTCGCCATCCAGCAGCCCCGCCGCGAGGCGCGTGCCGATCACCAGGGCCCACGCGTTGCCGTGATGGCGCGCGAACGCAACCACATGTGAAGCCTGCGCGCCGCTCACCGTGAGCGGCAGATACTCGCCTTCGCGCAGGAGTTCCGGCATTTTCGCTCGCAGCGCGAGCAGACGGTGCACGGTGGCCAGCTTCACGTGCGCGTTGCGCCAGTCCTTCAGCTTCGCGGCCGGCGCTTCATTGTCGAGCGCGGCCGCGCGGGCGGCGTAATCGACAGGCCGCCGGTTATCCGGATCGACGAGACTGAAATCCCATAGTTCGGTGCCCTGATACAGGTCGGGCACGCCCGGTGAAGTGAGCCGCAGCACCGTTTGCAGCAGCATGTTGAGCGCGCCCGCGGGCGCCACGCGCGCGACGAACCCGGCAAGCGCCTGCAAGAAGCCGTCGCGCCGTTGCGGTGCAAGGATATCGAAGAGAAATGCCTGGCACTCCGATTCATAGGTTTCGTCGGGCGAGAGCCAGTTCGTGCGCAGCTTCGCTTCGCGCAGTGCTTTGAGCAACCACTTCGATACACGCTCCGCCAGCGCATGCACGCCCGCTTCGTCGCCGGGGTCCAGTTCGGGCGGCCAGCAGCCCACCAGCGTTTGATAGAGCATTGCCTCGGCGCCAGGCCCCGGCGACCACGCCGCGCCGGCCGCAGCGTCGTTGCGGCGATGTGTCTGGTTCAGCGTCGACCAGGCGCGCAGCGTGTTGCTCCAGTCGAGCGCAATCTCGCTCAGGACGGCGAGCCGCGCGCGCACGTCCTCGCCGCGCTTGTGGTCGTGCGTGGCCGTGGCGAGCAGCCCATACGGGCGGCGTTGGCGCAGCCGGTTCGCCACGTGAAAGTCGTGCGGCGTGCGCGCGAAGTCGTCGGGATCCGCGCCCACTTCGTTGCGCGAGAGCAGGCGTCCGTAGCGATAGAGCGCAGTGTCCTCCGTGGCCTTTGCTGCAAGCGGTGCGGTGAGCTGCGAGAACAGCGCGAGCGCAGTGCGCTGCGCAATGAGCGCATGGCTGAGCGGCGTATTCGCCTGGCTGTTGCCCGCATTCGCATTCGTGTTCGCGCCGGCTGGTGCGGCGCGTGGCGGCTTGGCGCCGCCGCCACTGTTGCCGCTGCCGGTGTTGTTCGCGGCCGGTTCGGGGGAGCGGCCGCCTAGCCAGCCATCGACGAGATCGAGCGCCGCGAGGCTCGCGCGGGGCAGCGAGCGGCGCGCGGCCTCGAGCGCAACGTCGAAATAGCGGTTGTCGAGCGCGCTGCGCAAGCCGTTCACCGGATAGATACGGTAGATCGGAAAGTACATGGCTAGATGCGCGGCCACGCGATGCACCGACGCATAGGTGGTGTCGCGCGTGGCCGGGAGTTCGCGCGCGATGCGGTGCAGCGCGCGCGTCGCATGGTCGAGTTCGGCGGGGAGATAGGCGGCCAGCATCTCGCGGCGCGCATCGAGCGCGTAGCCCGCGAACGGCCGGTCGTCGCCGGAAATGGCGGCCCACGCTTCGGCAAGCGGCGCCGCGCCCGCGGGATCGTGCAGAAACGCGCCGACGTCGTTCATGAAGTCGTAGCCTGTCGTGCCTTGCACGGGCCAGTCGTCGCGCAGCGTTTCGCCTTGCGCGAGGATCTTCTCGACCACGATATAGGGCGGCGTGGCGCGTAGCGCAGCAAGCCGTTGGCGCAGGCGTTCGCAGTACTCGCGCGGGTCCGCGAGCCCGTCGATATGGTCGATGCGCAGGCCGTCGATCACGCCGTCGGCGTAGAGGCGAAACACGAGCTTGTGCACGGCTTCGAACACGTCGTGGCGTTCCACACGCACGCCAGCGAGCGCGGTGATGTCGAAGAAGCGCCGCCAGTTGATTTCGTCGGTGGCGGTGCGCCACCAGGCGAGCCGGAAATGCTGGCGCTCCAGCAGGCGGTGCAGCCGGTCGCGCGGTACCGGGTCGTCGCTTGAATAGGATTCCAGAACGAATTCGATGGGGTCCGTGCCGGCCCGCTCGACGAACGCGCGCAGCGCATCGCGCCCGGCAGCGGCGCGCTCCTGATCGTCGGGCTGGGTCGTGAGGCCTTGAAACGGCCCGGCGAGCGTGTTGAGATCGGCGCGGTTGGCGGACTGCAGGAGCGTCGCATAATCGGTAGGGCAGATCGGGCACACGTGCGGCCCGTATTGCACGTAAAAACGCGCGGCGGCGGGGTCGAACTTCAGTTCGATACGCCCTGCCGCGAGTTCTTCGCCGTACTGTGCGCCGAGAAACGGCATCAGCACCTTGCCGCGCAGGGCGGGGTCGGGCGAGTGCCAGTCCACGTCGAAGTGGCGTGCATACGTGCTGTGACGCCCCCATTCGAGGATATCGAGCCACCAGGCGTTGTGAGCGCCGCCCACGCCCATATGGTTCGGCACGAAGTCGGCGACGATGCCCATGCCGCGCTCGTGCACTTTCGCGGCGAAGCGGCGCAATGCGCCTTCCCCGCCCAGCTCCGCGCTCACCGTGCCGTAATCCACGGTGTCGTAGCCGTGCATCGAGCCGGGTTGCGCGGTCGTGACTGGAGAAAGGTAGAGATGGCTCACGCCGAGCGCGGCGAAGTAGTCGAGCTGCGCGAGCGCGTCGTCGAACGTGAAGCCGTGATGGAGCTGCAGGCGCAGCGTCGCGCGAGGGTGTGTCATGGCGTCGGCTTCTTTTCTGGCGCGTTTGGCGCGCCGCTGGCGGTTGGGGTGGCGTCATGCGCGTCTGCACTGGCACCGGCACTCGGGTCGGCCTGCGTGCGCGCGATGGCCTCGCGTGCATGGACGACAGCTTGAACGCGCGCGGAGACGGCCGGATCGGCGAACAGCGCTTCCACAGGCAGCGGCAGGCGGCGGCGCCAGTTCGGATGCTCGTCGATCGAGCCGGGCAGATTCGGCTGATCGGACAGCGCGAGCAGGTCTTCGAGCGGGCAGGTGACGAGCGGGCTGCGCGTTGACGCGACATAGGCGAGCGCGGCATTCACAGGCGGTTCGTCGGCTGGCGGCGGCTTGGCGTTGTGCGGCGCGAACCCGCTTTGCTGCAACGCATGCCAGAGCGCGACGCGATCTTCCGCGCGCTGCGCGTGGTCGAGCGTGACGGGGTCGAGCCCATCGGCACGCGGGAGCGTCTGGCCGATGCGGTTGCGCCAGTCGATATCCGCGCCGCTCCACCATCCCGCGACGGTCGCCAGATCATGCGTGGTCGTGGTCGCGACGCCGTGCGGGTCCCAGCGCGCGGGCGCGAGAAAGCCCTTGCCGTCGCGCTCGAACCACAGCACGCGAATGCCATACAGGCCGTGTGCCGCGAGCCGCTCGCGCAGCCCCGGCGGCACCGTGCCGAGGTCTTCGCCGATCACGATCGCGCGATGACGCCACGATTCGAGCGAGATGAGCCGCACGAGATCGTCGAACGGATAGCGCAGATACGCGCCGTGGCGCGCGCTTTCGCCTTCGGGCACGAGCCAGAGCCGGCGCAGCCCGAGGATATGGTCGATGCGTACGCCGCCCGCGTGGGCGAACGCGGCGCGCAGCATGTCGATGAACGCGCGAAAGCCGTTGTTGTGCATCGCGCGCGGCGAGAACGTGGTGAGGCCCCAGCTTTGCCCGGCCTGATTGAAGATGTCGGGCGGCGCGCCGACCGAGACGCGTTGCAGCATGTCTTGCGGCAGCGACCACGCGTGCGAGCCGGCGCCGTCGCAGCCCACCGCGAGATCGGCGACGAGGCCGATCGCCATGCCGGCCTCTCGCGCGCTGCGTTGCGCGCCCGAAAGCCCCTCTGCCGCGAGCCATTGCAGGAAGCAATGAAAGTCGACTTCGCGCCGATGCTCTTGCGCGAATGTCGCGACGTCGGCGCTGCGCGGGTCGCGCAGCGGTTCGGGCCAGTCGCGCCAGTGGCGCTCGCCGCCGGGGCCCTGCAACATGGCTTCTTGCAGCGCCTCGAAACGCGCGTGGTCTTCGAGTGCTTCGCCGCCCTGTGCGCAGAATGCGGCGAAGGCGGCGGCACGCGGCGAGCCGCTGGTACGCTCGTCCGTCTCGAAGCGCTCGAACAGCGCGCGCAGCACCTTGAGCTTGAGCGGCAACGCACGCTGCCAGTCCACGAGCGGCGCGTCTTCGAGTTCGCGCCAGGCGTCGCCCACATTTGCGGCGACGCTCGCGTCGTGCGCAGCCTTGGCGCCGAATACCGCGGCGGGGTCGATATGCGCGACATTGACCCACAGCCGCGACGAAGGCGAATAGGGGCTGAAGTGGCCAGGCTCGGCGCTGAACATCGCATGGGTCGGGCTCACCGCGAGCGCTTGCGCGCCGCGCTGCGCGCTTTGCGTCGCGAGCGTGGCGAGCGCGGTGTAGTCGCCGATGCCGCCGTCGCCTTTGCGTCGGAGTCCATACAATTGCGCTGCGAGCCCCCACAGCGGCGGCACCGCGCCGCTGTCGCCATGGCGTGCGCGCCAGGCGTCGGCAACCGTATGGCAATGTCGCGGCGCGACCGCGATCGTCAGGCGATGGTCGTTGACCGTGAGCGTGTGGTAGCCAGGCTCCGCAAGCGGTGCGAGCAGTGCGCTCTCGCCGCGCGGCGAGGTGAAACGGCCTTCGATATGCTCGCCGCTTTCGAGGTCGATGCGATAGTGGCTGCCCGCGCGCACGGCCGACGGCGGCAACTCGATGGCGCTGTCGTATTCGGCGGTGATGAGCGGCGGCAGCCGCCGTGCCGACTGCTCGGCGTTGAGCGCGGAAGCGCTCTGGCGGATTTGCGTGGCGTTGGCGCATGGCAGGCCCGCGCATTCCAGCAGCGCGGCGAGCGTGCTGTCCGGCACGCGCTGCACGGCGCCGTGCGCGTCGGTCCATTCGACCTCGAAGCCCGCGCGGGCGGCGAGAGTCGCGAGCGTTTCGCTGCGGCGCGCCGTGCTCATGCGTAGGGCTCCTCGCGATGCACGACGCGCGCATCGTGTTCGCTCGAATACTCGGGCACGTCTCCGGTGAGCCACGCTATGCACGCGCTTTCGGGCAGCACGCCATTGTCGGCGTAGTCGCGCGCACGCGGCGGCGTTTCGAAGATCACCATGCCCTCGGGCCGCGCACTGAGCGGCACGCCGTCGCGGCCCAGGTTCAGCGCGATCGTGAGCGTTTCGCCGTCGTCGAGCCGCCAGCGCGCGACGAGCGCGGCGAGGCCGTTTGCGGCGTCGTCGGCGAGCACGGCCGCGCCGAGCGCGCGCGCATGGCGCAGGCGCGGCATGAGCAAATGCGCACGCACGCACAGCGCCGATTTGTAGAAGTGCATCCATTCGAGCCGTTCGCCGTCGAGCGGTGCATCGGCCGGCGGCGACGAGTTCACGAAGGTCTGCGGATCGTTCGGATCGGGAATGCGCGCGCGGCTCGTCTCGTCGTTGAACGCGCTGAATGCCTTGAATTCGCGGCGGCGCCCTTCGCGCACCGCATCGGCGAGCTGGCCGGTGAAGGCGGTGAAGAACTGGAACGGCTGCGTCGAGCCAAATTCCTCTTCCATGAAGAGCAGCGGAATTTGCGGCGACAGCAGCAGCATGGCCGTGGCCGCGCGCAAGGCGTCGTCGTCGGCCAGCGTGCGCAGCCGGTCGCCGAGCGCCCGGTTGCCGATCTGGTCGTGGTTCTGCAGGAACATCACGAACGCCGTGGGCGGCAGGTGCGCGCTCGGTTCGCCGCGCGGCTTGCCCGCATGCGCCGGCGACGGCTCGCCCTGGTACACGAAGCCTTCGCCGAGCACGCGAGCGAGCTTGCCGATCGGGGATTCCGTGAACGCGCGATAGTAGCCTTCCGATTCGCCGGTCAGCAGCACATGGAAGCAGTGATGCGCGTCGTCGTTCCATTGCGCGCTGAAGTGCGATTCGAGCAGATTCGCTTCGTTGTGCTCGTTTTCGAGCACGAGGTGCACATGCCGGCCCGGCTCCACGCGGGCCTTCACATGATCGGCCAGCTCGCGCAGCCAGTTGGTGTTGCCGATCGCATGCGCGGCATCGATGCGCAGCCCGTCGAAGCGATATTCCGTGAGCCAGTAGAGCGCGTTGTCGCAGTAGAAGTCGCGCACTTCGAAACGGTCGAAGTCGAGCGCTTCGCCCCAGGGCGTCTTCACATCTTGACGGAAAAACGGCTTGGCGTAGTGGCCGAGCCAGTTTCCGTCCGGGCCGAAGTGGTTGTACACGACGTCGATGAACATCTGCAGCCCCAGTCCGTGCGCGGTATCCACGAGCGCTTTCAGTTCATCAGGACTGCCATAGGCTGCGTGCGGCGCGTAAGGCAGCACGACGTCGTAGCCCCAGCCGCGCTCGCCCGGGTAGTCGTTGAGCGGCATGAGTTCGACGGCGGTCACGCCAAGCGCCGCGAGCGCGGGCAGACGTTTCATGACACCTGGATAGCCGCCCAGCGCGCCCACATGCAACTCGTAGATCACGGTCTCTTCCCACGGGCGTCCTTGCCAGTGCGCATGCTGCCAGGCGTAGGCGCGCGGGTCGAGCACTTCGCTCGGGCCGTGCACGCCCTGCGGCTGAAAGCGCGATGCGGGGTCGGGTACGCGTTGCTGGCCGTCGACGCAGTAGCGGTACAGCGTGCCCGGCCCGCACGGCGCCTGCGCTTCGAACCAGCCGTTGCCGGTCGGCGTCATGTCGAGCGGCGGCGCGTCCTTCACGTTCTCGAAAACGACCTGCACCGTTTGACACGAAGGCGCCCAGAAGCGAAAGCGCGTATGCGGCTGCGCGTGCGCCGCGCCGATCAGCTGTGCGCCGAACGGCAGGCAATGCATGTACTGGCGGGCGTGCGGATCGTGCGAAAGCGGGGACATGGTCGATTCCTGGTTTGCTTCCTCGATGCTTCCTCGAGTCATCCGATTCTCTTCCGATTCTCATCCGGCCGCGGCTTCGTCCAGGCCCGCCGGGGAGCCCGGCGCGGACGCGCCCGGCGTGCGGCGCGGGTCCGGCGTCGGCGTGTCGTCGCGCGCGGCGTGCGGCCGGTGCGTTTCGGCGCGCGCTGGACGGGCGCGGAGCACGGCGAGCGCACGCGCGGCCAGCTCGTACGTCGTGTCGGGCAGCGCGTAGGGCGCCGCATCGGGACGCGCGGTGTCGAGCAGCACCTCCCATGCCATGCGCGGCGCCGGCGCGGCGAACGTCACTGCGCCCTGCGAAGCGTTCAGCATCATCAACAATACTTCCATTTGGCCGTGGAGTCCCGCTCCTGCGCGCCGCATCGTGAATGCGCTCGCTTCCGGGTCGTGCCAGGCCTCGGGCGAGAGCGGCTCGCCGCGTTCGTCGAACCAGTCGATGTCGTGAACGCCGGGCATCAGTTCGCGCTCGCCGAACAGAAAGCGCGTTTCGCGCAGCAGCGGATGCTCGCGGCGCAGCGCGATCACGCGCGCGGCGAAACGCGTCATGGCCTTGCCCTGCGGCGTGTCGGCGAGCGCCCAGTCGAACCACGAAATGTCGTTGTCCTGGCAGTACGCATTGTTGTTGCCGCGCTGCGTGCGGCAGGCCTCGTCGCCGGCGAGCAGCATGGGTGTGCCGAGCGCGATCAAGAGCGTGGCCATCATCGAGCGGGCCACGCGCGCGCGCGTGGCGAGGATGGCCGGGTCGTCGGTCGGGCCTTCCACGCCCCAGTTCGCGCTCCAGTTTTCATTGTGGCCGTCGCGGTTCTCTTCGCCGTTCGCCTCGTTGTGCTTGCGCTCGTACGAAACGAGATCGGCGAGCGTGAAGCCGTCGTGCGAGGTGACGAAATTGATCGACGCCCACGGCCGGCGTTTGCGTTTGTCGAACAGATCCGCGCTGCCGGTCAGGCGTGCCGCGAGGTCGGCGCGCTGGCCCGGCGCGCCGCGCCAGTAGCGCCGCACGCTGTCGCGAAAGCGGTCGTTCCATTCGGAAAAGCCGGGCGGATGGTTGCCTAGCTGGTAGCCGCCGGGGCCCACATCCCACGGCTCGGAAATCAGCTTGCATCGCGAAAGCACGGGGTCCTGGCGCAGCACGTCGAAGAACCCGCCGTTCGGGTCGAAGCCCGCGGGTTCACGCCCGAGCGTGACGCCGAGGTCGAAGCGAAAGCCGTCGATGCCGTATGACGTGACCCAGTGGCGCAGCGAGTCGGCGACCATCTGCAGCACGCGCGGATGCGAAAGGTCGAGCGTATTGCCGCAACCGGTGTCGTTGATGAAATGGCGTTCGTCGCCTGGCACGCAGCGGTAGTAGCTGGCGTTGTCGAGGCCGCGCCACGACACGGTGGGGCCCATTTCGCCGCCTTCGCACGTGTGGTTGTAGACCACGTCGAGAAAGACCTCGATGCCCGCCGCATGAAACTGGCGCACGGCTATGCGCATTTCGTCGGTGTCGTAGCCCACCAGGTAGCTGGGCTCGGGCGCGAAGAACGCGGCCGAGTTGTAGCCCCAGTAGTTGCGCAGTCCACGATCGATCAGGAAACGCTCGGAGAGAAATGCGTGCACCGGCAAGATCTCGATGGCCGTCACGCCGAGCTTGTGCAGATGCTCGATGAATCGCGGCGCGGCAAGACCTGCAAACGTGCCACGCATGTGCGTGCGCAAATCATGACGCTGCATCGAGAGCCCGCGCAGATGCGCCTCGTAAATCACGGTGTCGCCCCACGGCGTATTCGGGCGCCGGTCGCGCGACCAGTCGAAGTTGTCGTTGACCACCACGCATTTGGGCATGGCGGGCGCCGAATCGCGCCGGTCGATCGAGAGGTCCACGCGGTTCGAATGGGCGCGATAGCCGTATAGCGTGTCCGACCAGCGAAACTGGCCGATAAGCTGTTTCGCATAAGGGTCCAGCAGCAGCTTGTGCGGATTGAAGCGGTGCCCCAGATGCGGCTGATAGGGCCCGTGCGCGCGCAGGCCATAGACCGTGCCGGGATGCGCGCCTGGCAGATAGCCGTGCCATACCTCATCGCTGCATTCGGGCAGCGTATAACGCGTGCGCTCCTTGCGGCCGGTGGGGTCGAACAGGCACAACTCGATGCGCCAGGCGTGGGCCGAGAACACGGCGAAGTTGGTGCCGAGGCCGTCCCACGTCGCCCCGAGCGGCCAGGGGGAGCCGGGCAGCAGACGCTCAGGCGGACCGTTTGCCATGACGATGCTCCATGTGTTGTTCTTCGTATTGCATCGGATTCCGGATCAAATCCTGCCGCCACGCCCGCCTTATCGGCGCAGACGCAGGATCAGCGTGCCGAGCGGCGGCAGCACGAGGGCGGCCGACTGCGGCTTGCCGTGGCTGACCACGCCCTCGGTGGTCACGAGACCCCCGTTGCCCATGTTCGAGCCGCCGTACACCTCGGCGTCGGTGTTGAGCGCTTCTTCCCACTGCCCCGGCTGCGGCATGCCGATACGGTAGCCGTGGCGCGGCACCGGCGTGAAGTTGCAGATCACCACGATCTCGCGCCCCGAGCCGTCCACGCGGCGCCACGCGAGCACGCTGTTCTCGTTGTCGTCGGAAACCAGCCATTCGAAGCCGCCGGGTTCCGAGTCGAGCGTGTACAGCGCGGGTTCGCCCGCGTACAGGCGGTTGAGGTCGCGCACGAGCGTTTGCACGCCGCGGTGCAGCGGGTCGTCGAGCAGGTTCCAGTGGGGCGTGCCGTCGTGATCGAATTCGGCCATCTGCCCGAACTCGCCGCCCATGAAGAGCAGCTTCTTGCCAGGGTGCGCCCACATGAAGCCGAAATACGCGCGCAGGTTCGCGAACTTCTGCCAGCGGTCACCCGGCATCTTGCCGAGCAGCGACCCCTTGCCGTGCACCACCTCGTCGTGCGAAAGCGGCAGCACGAAGCGTTCGGACCACGCATAGACCATCGCGAACGTCATCAGGTGATGGTGATAGCGTCGATAAACGGGGTCTTCCTGCACGTAGTGCAGGGTGTCGTGCATCCAGCCCATGTTCCACTTGAACTGGAAGCCGAGGCCGCCGTCCTCCGGGCGTGCCGTGACACCAGGCCATGCTGTGGATTCCTCAGCAATGGTGATGACGCCGGGGCGTTGCGGAACGTATTGCGTTTCGTGATTGAGGCGCTTGAGAAACGCGATCGACTCGAGATTTTCGCGCCCGCCATACATATTGGGCACCCATTCGCCTTGCGCGCGCGAATAGTCGCGGTAGAGCATGGAGGCGACCGCGTCCACGCGCAGCCCATCCACGTGATAACGCATGAGCCATGCGAGACCCGACGCGATGAGGAAAGCGCTCACCTCGCGGCGTCCCAGGTTGTAGATCATCGTGTTCCAGTCGGGGTGATAGCCTTCGCGCGGGTCGGCGTGCTCGTAGAGCGCCGTGCCGTCGAAATCGACGAGACCGTGTGCGTCGTTCGGAAAGTGCGCGGGCACCCAGTCGAGAATCACGCCGAGTCCCGCTTCGTGTGCGCGATCGACGAATGCCGCGAAGTCCACCGGCGCGCCGAGCCGCGCGGTGGGCGCGAACTGCGATAGCGGCTGATAGCCCCACGAGCCGCCAAACGGATGCTCCGCCACGGGCAGCAATTCGATATGCGTAAAGCCCATGCCCTGCGCGTAGGGGATCAGACGCTCGGCGAGCGCGTTCCAGTCAGGCGCGGGCGCATCGGCGCCTTGCGTGGGCAGCCACGAAGGCGCATGCACCTCGTAGACCGACATGGCCGCGCGCGCGTTCTGGCGTTCCGCGCGTGTTTGCAGCCACTCCTGATCGCGCCACGCGTAATGGTCGATCGCTTCGACGGGCGCGACGATCGACGCCGTGCCCGGCGGGCTTTCTGTCTGCAGCGCGCAAGGGTCGGCCTTGAGCGGAAGGACCACGCCGCGCGCGCCAAGGATCTCGTACTTGTAGCGCGCGCCGGGCGCTACACGCGGAATGAAAAGCTCCCATACGCCCGCTTCGTGGCGCAACCGCATGGGGTGACGCCGCCCGTCCCACGCGTTGAAGTCGCCGACCACGGAAACGCGCTTCGCATTCGGCGCCCAGACGGCGAAGCGCACACCGGGTACGCCATCGCATGTAATGGGCCGTGCGCCGAGACATTCGAGCACCGCGTAGGGGTCGCCGTCGGCGAGCCGCACGAGCGCTTCGTGCGAAAGCTGGGGAGCGAATGAATAGGTGTCCTCGATTTCCTGGCTCACACCATGCCAGTCGATCACGAGCCGGTACGGCACCGCTTCCGCGAGCGGCCCTGAGTAGAGTCCTGCGGGATGCACGAGCGAAAGTTCGCCGAGCGTGTGGGCGCGATCGCGCGCCACCACGCTCGCGCCCGAGGCGTTCGGCAGCCAGGCGCGCACGTAGGGCGCGCCGTCCACCCAGTGCAACCCGAGCACCGCGAAAGGATCGGCGTGGTACGCGCCCGCGAGCGCGTCGGCGTCGTGCGGATTCAGGCCGGCGTGAGGCACGCGATCAACCATGGCCACCTCCGCCCGAATGCGAATGCGCTTGCGTGGACTGTGTGGGCGTGAGCCCGAGCACGCGCGCCGTCAGCGCGGCGAGGCCGCGTACCGGCAGTGCGAGCCAGGTGGGGCGGTTTGCCGCTTCGTAGCGGATTTCGTAAGCCGCCTTCTCGATCAGGAACAGGTCGAGCAGCGCCTGCTCCTGTGAGGCGCTCACAAGCGTGAGCGGGCCTTCGGCCACGGCCGCTCTGTACTGGCTCAGGAACGCTTCGGCGGCATAGCCGCGGAAGCGTTCGAAGAGGGCGCGTTTGCGATCGACGACTTGTTGCGGCGCGTTTTCGAGCGTCGATTGCGCGGCGGCACCCGCATAGGAGAGCGAGCGCAGCAGGCCCGCCACGTCGCGCAGCGGCGAGGTCTTCGCGCGCCGGTATTCGAGCGCGCGCGCGGGCTCGCCCTCGAAGTCGATCAGATAGGCGTCGCCCTGCGAAAGCAGGACCTGGCCCAGGTGGAAGTCGCCGTGGATGCGAATGCGCGCGGCCTTCGTGTCGTCCGGCACGAGTTCGTCGATCTTCGCGACGAGCGCCTCGCGGCGTTCGATCAGGCTGCGCGCGAGGTCGCGAGCGTCTTCATCGAGCGTTGGTTCGTCCTCGCCCGTATGCTGCGCGACGATGTCGAGCGCTTCGTTGAGCATGGTCTTCGTGTCGGCAACCCAGGCACGCACATCGTCGGCTGTGGCGGCAACGGGTGAGAAAGCTTCGTCGTCGCTGGGTCTCGAGAGCATCGCGTGCAGTTCACCGAGGCGCTTGCCAATTGCGCCGATCACCGTGCAGTAGCCTTGCACGGCTTCCTCCTCGTGCGCCTGGTCGACGCTCGTGTCGTCGTCCATCGCGAGCGCGAGTTCATCGATCGTGCGGCGCAGATAGTCGAGCGCCCAGTCCCACGCATTGCCCTGGTTGTCGATGAAACCCTGCACGATGATGAGCGTGTGCGGCACGCCCGCAGGGTCGACGCGCACGACTTCGCCATAGAGCGGCGCGGTGTTCGCGTAGCCGAGCTTCGTGAGGTAGCGGCTCATTTCCGCTTCGGGGTGCACGCCCGCCATCAGCCTGCGCACGATCTTGAGCACAAGGGTTTCTGCGATCACGAGCGAACTGTTGCTCTGCTCCGCGGCGAGCCAGCGGACTTCCGGCGTCTCGCCCAGGTTCAGTTCATCGAGGCGTTCGGTCGGCTCGAAACGGATGGTGCTCTGCTGCACGGTCGGCACCGCGGCGCGCTCGCGCAGCTTGCGCAGCACGCCATAGGCGAACCACGGCAGCGAGAACGCATCGGTGAGATAGCCCACGGTGCGGCCGCGCCGCACACGCGAGAGCGCGAGCTGGATGTGCAGCGGCGTGGTGATCTCGGTGCCCCACGTGATGGCGATTGGGAGTACGTAGCGTTCGCTCGTGCCATCCGCGAGTTCGGCCTCGATCTCCGTGAACGCGAAGCCCGCGCCGTGGATCGTCGTCAGTGCAGCGAGGCGCACGGCGCGCAGCGGTTTGTCCTTGGATGCGAACCAGCGACGCCGCGAGAGCCACGAAGGCAGCACTTCGGATTCGAGCAGCCGCACGTTTTCAGGCGTCGCCCCCGCCTGGCCTTCGCGCAGCACCACCGTCACGAACTCGGGCAGTTGTTCCGAGGTCGGCTGACTCCACGAGGGCCGCTGATTGCCTGCGCTCAACAGGAACCACAGGAAGCCATAGGGCGGGAAGGTCAGCAGATAGGGGAGCTGGCCAATTGCCGGGAACACGGAATCCGCCGTCATTTCCACGGGGGACATGCCCGCGAATTCGGAAAGGTCGAGTTCCACCGCTTGCGGCGCGCGAGAGAGATTCGCCACGCACAGGATCGGCGCTTCACCGGGCATTTCGCGCAGGTACGCGAGGATCTTGCGGTTCGCCGGACGCAGGAAGCGGATCGTACCGCGCCCGAACGCCTGCTTCGCGCGGCGTGTGGCGAGCATGCGGCGCGTCCAGTTGAGCAGCGAATGCGGGTCGCGGCTTTGCGCTTCGACGTTGATGGCGTCGTAGCCGTAGAGCGAGCCCATGAGCGGCGGCAGCACGAGCTGTTCGGGATCGGCGCGCGAGAAGCCGCCGTTGCGGTCCGAGGACCACTGCATCGGCGTGCGGACGCCGTCGCGGTCGCCCAGGTGAATGTTGTCGCCCATGCCGAGTTCGTCGCCGTAATAGATCACGGGCGTGCCGGGCATGGAGAGCAGCAGCGAGTTGATGAGTTCGATGCGGCGGCGGTCGCGCTCCATGAGCGGCGCGAGGCGCCGGCGAATGCCGAGGTTCAGGCGCGCGCGCCGGTCGCTCGCGTAGGTGTTCCAGAGGTAGTCGCGCTCGGAGTCCGTGACCATTTCGAGCGTGAGTTCGTCGTGATTGCGCAGGAAGATCGCCCACTGGCAGCTCGGCAGCAAGTCGGGCGTCTGCTTCATGATGTCGAGAATCGGGAAGCGGTCCTCGCTCGCAATCGCCATATAGAGGCGCGGCATGAGCGGGAAGTGGAACGCCATGTGGCATTCGTCTTCGTTGCCGAAGTACTCCTGCACATCTTCGGGCCACTGGTTCGCTTCGGCCAGCAGCATGCGGTTCGGATAGTTCTCGTCGATCGCCGCGCGAATCCGCTTGAGAATGCCGTGCGTTTCGGGCAGGTTCTCGTTGTTCGTGCCTTCACGCTCCACGAGGTAAGGCACGGCGTCCAGACGCAGCCCGTCGATGCCCATGTCGAGCCAGAAGCGCATGACCTGCAGCACTTCGCGCAGCACGGCCGGATTGTCGAAGTTCAGGTCGGGCTGGTGCGAATAGAAGCGGTGCCAGTAGTACGCGCCGGCAACGGGGTCGTGCGTCCAGTTCGACGGCTCCGTGTCGATGAAGATGATGCGCGTGCCCTGGTACTTCTGATCGGTGTCGGACCACACGTAGTAGTTGCGATGATTCGTGCCGGGCTTCGCGCGGCGCGCGCGCTGGAACCACGGGTGCTGGTCCGACGTATGGTTGATGACCAGTTCGGTGATCACGCGCATGCCACGCGCGTGCGCTTCCTGAATGAAGCGGCGCACGTCGGCGAGTTGCCCGTAGTCCGGGTGCACGTTGCGATAGTCGGCAATGTCGTAGCCGTCGTCGCGGCGCGGCGAGGGGTAGAACGGCAGCAGCCAGATCGCCGTCACGCCCAGCCCCGCGATGTAGTCGAGCTTCGCGAGCAGGCCGGGGAAATCGCCCACGCCATCGTTGTTCGAATCGAAGAACGACTTCACGTGCACCTGGTAGATGATCGCGTCCTTGTACCAGAGCGGGTCGTCGGAAAGCATCGACGGCTTGCCGCGCCGCTGCGTGCCGCGTTCCTCGTGGTGCGGGTCCTGCGCGGTCGAGTCTCTCGTAACGGTCTGCACGTTGGTTGCCACAGGCTCATGCGTAGCGGGGTCGCGTTTCATGTCGCTCCTCCGGGCGGGAAGTCGGCGTCGAGTTCGGGGTGGCCCTCGATGTGCTCGTCGTATTGATCGGCGTGCTCATCGGGCAACGGTTCTTCGCGCGGCAGGCCCTTCGCAGGCTCGATACGCCAGATCGCGAACGGACGGGCATGCGGATCGAGCCGCACGTGCTGCCAGCGCCCGCGCCACTCGAAGCGCTCACCCGTCATTTCGTCGATGACGTTGAGCGCCGCGTGGTCGTCGAGGTGCCAGCGCTGGAACGTCGCCCACGACAGTTCGAAGTCGGCGCCCTGTTCGTTGAAGGCGTCGAGATTGATGGCCACGACGAGCACGTTGTCGCGCGCGGGCGTGGCCTTCTCGAAGCACAGCAGCGAGTCGTTGCGCGCGTCGAGGAACGTGATGCCGAGATGCGATTGCAGCGCAGGGTTGGCGCGGCGAATGCGATTGAGCTCGGCGATCTCCGCGACGATATTGCCGGGGCGATGCCAATCCCAGGCGCGCAACTGATATTTTTCGGAGTCCAGATATTCTTCCGAATTGGGCATGGCGCGTCCTTCGCACAACTCGAAGCCGCAATACACGCCCCATAGGCCGGAAAGCGTCGCGGCCAGCGCCGCGCGGATCAGGAAGCTCGAACGCGCGCCGGTCTGCAAATGGCGCGGATTGATATCGGGCGTGTTGACGAAGAAGTTCGGCCGATAGAAGTCGCGCACCTCGGTTTGTGTGAGTTCCGTGAGGTATTCCGTGAAATCGCGCTTCGATTCGCGCCACGTGAAGTAGGTGTACGACTGCGAGAAGCCGAGCTTGGCGAGCCGGTACATGAGGCGCGGCCGCGTGAAGGCTTCGGAGAGGAAGATCACGTCGGGGTGGCGCGCGCGCACGTCGGCGATCATCCACTCCCAGAACGGCAGCGGCTTTGTGTGCGGGTTGTCCACGCGGAAAATGCGCACGCCCTTGTCCACCCAGAACAGGATCGCGTCGCGCAGCGCGAGCCACAAATCGGGCTTCGCGTCGTGCGCGTAGAACTCGGGGTTCACGATGTCCTGATACTTCTTCGGCGGGTTTTCGGCGTAGCGCAGCGTGCCGTCGGGCCGCCATGCGAACCACGTGGGATGCGCCTTCAGCCACGGGTGGTCCGGCGAGCATTGAATGGCGAAATCGAGCGCGATTTCGAGGCCTTGTTCGCGTGCCGCGGCGAGCATGCGGCAGAAGTCTTCGAGTGTGCCCAGTTGCGGATGCACGGCGGTGTGGCCGCCCTCGGCCGCGCCGATTGCATAGGGGCTGCCCACGTCGCCGGGTTGCGCGTTGAGCGTGTTGTTGCGTCCCTTGCGGTTCGCGAGGCCGATGGGGTGGATCGGCGGGAAGTACAGCACGTCGAAGCCCATTTCGCGAACGCGCGGCATCTTCGCGATCACGTCGTCGAAGGTGCCGTGGCGCGATTCGTCGTCGCTCATCGAGCGCGGGAAGATCTCGTACCAGCTTGCGAAGCGCGCGGCGCTGCGCTCCGCGTCCACGCGATTCACAATCGTATCGCGCGAGAGGAACGGACGATGGCGCGCCGCGCGCACGGCGGCGGCCGTCGAAGGCGCGGCGATGATCGCGCAACGTGTTTCGGTGTCCGCAGCAATGAAGCGCTTGACGATGGCATCGAGCGTTTCGTTGATGCGCTTCTGGTCGTCGTCGCCCGTGCCCGATGTTTCGGCCGTGGCGAGCACGAGCGCGAACAGGCGGCTCGCTTCCTCCAGCTCCAGATCGACGGGTTGGTTCGCCACGCGTTTCTTGTGCAGATGTTCCGCGAGCGAGGCGAAGTCGTCGCGCCAGGCGATCACGACATATTCGTAGCGCCCCACGCGATCGAGCGGAATGTGGCCCGCCCACAGGTCGGTGCCAGCGGGCGGCACGGGCGTCATGGCCGACTCGTGCCAGGCGGTTTCGTCGGCGGCGCGCCAGAGCACGGCGGCGTCAATGCGGTCGTGTCCCTCGGCGAAGATCGCCGCGCGCACTTCGCAGCGCTCGCCCACGGTGCGCTTCGCGGCGAAGCGTCCGTGATCGACCGAGGGCTGCGCGCTTTCGATCGCGATGCGGGGCGCGGCGATCGCTTCGAGCACGCTCTTGTGGCCGGTCGTGTCGGTCTTGCCGCGATCTTCGGGCGGCGCGAGCACGACGAGCGGGCTCGCGAGCGCGCGGAACATCCAGCATGCGCCGGCGGGCAGCGTGAACGTGTTGGGGATCGCGCTCGCGTCGCGCGACGCGGGCGGGCGCGCGCCGCGCAGCGTTTCGGCATCGAGCGGCGCGAAGCGCGTGAAGCCGCCGGGCACGCCGTCGAGCAGGCGCGAGAGGTCGACACGCACAGGCGCGGCAAGCGCGGGATTGATGAGCGTGAGCACGGCGTCGCCCGCGTCGCGCAGGTCCGCGCGGTCGCCGCGCAGGAGCGCCGCGACGCTGGCGCCGGGGCCATTGAGCGCACGCAACTCGCCGTTGGTTTGCAGTGTCCACGTTTCGCGTTGCAGGGCGTTGGCGTGCGCGACATCGGCGCTCAGATCGAAGGGCGCGCGCGCTTTCGCGGCTTCCCATGCCTGCGCGCTGTTGCCACTGTGCGAGGTCGCTTCATCCACGCCGTATTCGAAGCCCATCGGCATGAGCCAGCCGGTGCCGAGCGCCGCTGATGCGCGCAGCATGCGGCGATAGGCGCGTTCGACGGCGCGCGCGTCGGCGGCGCCTTCCTGGTCGTGCGCGTAGCGCGCGCCATAGGGCGCTTCTGGAAACGTTATCGGTGAGCCCACGCGGCGCAATGCGTCGTGCTCCTCGACCATCCAGCTCGACGAGAAGTCCCACCAGCGCAGCGAAGAAAAGGCTGCGTCGAAGCCTGCACCTTCGAGGTGCGCGAGCGCCTCGCGCGGTAGGCCAGGTGTCGCGGCGAGCCAGCGCGTTTGCGGAAAGCGCGCGCGTACCGCATCGAAGATCGCGCGCAGCACATGGGGCGGCGTGCGGTGCGGCGAGTCCACGCGAAAGCCGCCAATACCGGCTTCGACGAGCGCGATGGCGCGTGCGGCCCACCACGCGATGAGCGGTGCGCTCGCGCGCTCGAAATCGGCATAGGCAACGTTGGCTTCGCGATGGCCGTGGCGCGGGTCGAGGCGCGCGTCATCGGGCTCGAAGGGGTGGAACCACTCGGGGTGCGCGGCGTAGAGCGCGCCGTCGGCGGCGCTGCGGTCGAGCACGAGATCCGCGAGCAGCGTAACGCCGCGCGCTTGCGCCGCGAGGGCGAGTTCGCGCATGGCGTCGTCGGCGGAAAGTGCGGAGCCGAATGCCGCGTTCAGGCGTGCATGGTCGGCGACGATGCGGTCGTCGCCCGACGCGCCCGAGGCGAACAGCGCGCCGATCAGGACGTGATCGAAGCCCAGCGACGCCGCGCGGGCGAGGTGCGCCGGCCACGCGTCGAGGGGTCCCGCAAGGACGGAATGGACGAAGTAGATCCGCGGCGCATAGGCGTGGGGAGGTTCCATCGGTCGTATTCCAGGTACGTCAGGCGAAGGGGATGCACGACGGGGTGAGCCGTCATGCGATCGCGCCGCCCGGGGGCTGCCGGAGCGTGCCGCGCTGCGCGTGTGGACAGGCACCTGTTCAGAGTAGTGCAAGAGCAGGCCGGAACCAAACCGCTTGCGCCGCGTGGCGACTTGCGGGGAAGGGCAGCAAGGCACATGCCCATGATGCATGAACGCGCGCAGACGCGCGTTCTCAACGCATGGGCGCAACGATGCGCCAATCGACAGGAGAAACCGGCACCGATTGCCGGCATCCGTTGCAGCAGCGAAATAGTAAAAAGGAGGGGAAAGCGGATTAGTTACCGACCATGCTCGCGGCGATATTCACGCATAGCCCTAGCACAGAAACATTGAAATAGAACGACAAGATCGATTGCGCGAGCACGCCGCGCCGCGCACTGCGTCCACACAGGCCGATATCGGCGGTTTGCGACGCGCAGGCGATGGTGAACGAGAAGTACAGAAAGTCCCAGTAATTGGGGGTGAGTTTTTTGTCGGGAAACGCGAGGGCGGGCTCGTTGGGATCGGAGCCGTAGTAAAGGCGCGCGTAGTGCAGCGTGAAGATGGTGGGAATGAGAAACCACGCCCCGATGAGCGTCGCGCCCGTGAGCAGCGAATGCAGCACCTTCGAGGCCGTTCCGAGGTCTTTCGTCGTGCCCAGTTCAATGACGATGGCAACGATGCTCGCGACCGTTGCGATACAGATCAGGAACAGGACGGTACCCGCGCTCTGGTCTTCGCGGCGGGCGTTCGCGCGCACGCTTTCTTCGTTTGCGAACACCATGTGCAGCCAGATCAGCACGAGGTAGGTCCACACCGTTGCGTCCCAGCCCAGCAGCACGCGTGCCGAAGTATGGATCGAGGCGGGTGCGAGTGCGCCGAGCACGATGCCCACGGCGATCGCGATCATCATGTGCGGCCGGTTGCGCAGTACCTGTGGAATGAGGTTCATGGCGTGACGGGCGAAGGGCGCGGGGTGATGAACGATTGCGGCGATTCTACCGTGCGGGGCGTCGGGTGGTGGCGCGCTGTTATGCCCGGCATGCAAGCTTTCGGTTTGTCTTATCGGGCCATAAGGGGCTATATTGCTTGCGCAACGCGGCAAGGTGCTATCGAAGTCAGTGCAACGATGGTACATAAGCAGTGATCCGGGTTCAATGACGATAACAAACGTTTATTCGTCATCGCAAAGCATCAAGCGCCGCCCGCGCCGGCGGCAAGCGTGTCTCGCCCCACGGCCGGATGATCCAGGCGGGGATCGACCTCATCTGGAGTGCTCATGACAGATGTGACACAACACGGGATATCTCAGGCGCCACACGATCTTCCCGCCGCACTCGACCGCATCGGCCGCCTCGACCGTGCAGGCCGCAGGCGTTTCGTTTCGGGAGCGTGCGCAGCGGCGCTGCTGGCCTTCGCGGCGGCTGGGCGCTCCAGCGCGCCCTTTGGCATGGGCCGCGCGTTTGCAGCCACACCCGCGCCCGCATCCGGCAGTGGCTATGAAGCCTTCATCGCGCTATCGCAGCGCCTCACCGGCCGCACGAGCTTCAACGCGGTGCTCGGCAAGCGCGTCTATGCCGCGCTCGACCACGCAAGCAGCCAGTTCGATGCAAACGTTGAGATGCTCAACACCTGGATTCAAGGTCATGGCGGGGTGCCCTCCGACACCGTGACCGCTGCGCTGAAGCCCGATCAGCCGGAACTCGCTTCGATGGTGGGCGACATCATGCGCGCGTGGTATCTCGGTCTCGTGGGCGAGATGCCGAAAGTGCAGGTGGTGGCCTACGAAAAGGCGTTGATGTTCGACCCTGTCAACGACGTGCTCACGATTCCCTCGTATTGCCGCGACGTGCCGTTTTACTGGACGCAGAAACCCGCTGGCGAATAACGGAACAACAAGCAAATCAACGAGCGCGCACATAACGGACCGCGCCAGGTCCTCACAACGAAAGCCAAAGGTAGAGGTCGACAATGGCGACAGCACATTCCGCCGACGTAGTCGTCGTCGGTTCCGGCGTGGCGGGCAGTCTGGTGGCGCACCAGCTCGCCCAGGCCGGCGCTTCCGTGGTGCTGCTCGAAGCGGGGCCGCGCCTCGCGCGCTGGCAGATCGTGGAGAACTTCCGCAACTCGCCCGCCAAGGACGATTTCGCTACGCCATATCCTTCCGTGAGCTACGCGCCGCATCCCGAATACGCTCCGCCCAACGGCTATCTCGTGCAGAAGGGCGATTATCCGTACAACTCACAGTATTTGCGTCTCGTGGGCGGCACCACGTGGCACTGGGCCGCCGCCGCGTGGCGTTTGCTGCCTTCGGACTTTCGTTTGAAAACGCAGTACGGCGTGGGCCGCGACTGGCCCTACCCCTACGAGACGCTGGAGCCGTGGTATCAGCTCGCGGAAATGGAGTTGGGTGTGTCTGGACCAGACGCGACGTACGATCTCGGCTCACCGCGCGTGAAGCCGTACCCTATGAGCATGCTGCCGCTTTCGTGGATGGATCAGCGCTTCTCGCAAGTGTTGAATGCGAATGGCTTTCACGTGGTGCCCGAGCCGGTCGCGCGCAACAGCCGCCCGTTCGACGCGCGCCCCACCTGCTGCGGCAACAACAATTGCATGCCGATCTGCCCGATCGGTGCGATGTACAACGGCGTGATGCACGCAGACAAGGCCGAGCGTGCCGGTGCGAAGCTCGTGCCGCAGGCCGTGGTCTATCGCATCGAGGCCGACAACAAAGGGCTCGTTACGGCGGTCCACTACAAGGACCCGAACGGCAAAAGCACGCGCGTGACCGGCAAGCTCTTCGTGCTTGCCGCCAACGGCATCGAAACGCCCAAGCTAATGCTGATGTCGACGAGCGACGCATTCCCGCACGGCATTGGCAACCGCTCCGACCAGGTGGGCCGCAATCTCATGGACCATCCGGGCACGGGCGTCACGTTCATGGCCAACGAGCCGCTGTGGCCGGGGCGCGGGCCCATGGAAATGACCTCGGTCGTGAACTTTCGCGACGGCGCGTTCCGCTCGGAGTATGCGGCGAAGAAGCTGCATCTCTCGAACGCGGTGCCCACCATGGCGGTCACGGCCGCGCTTATCAAGAACGGCTTGACCGGCGCGGAACTGGACCGTGAGATTCGCGAGCGCACATCGCGCACGCTCACCATCAACAGCTTTCACGAGCACTTGCCCGAGCCGCAGAACCGCGTGCTGCCTTCGAGCGAGCACAAGGACGGACTCGGCATTCCACAACCCGAGATCTACTACTCGATCAACGACTACGTGAAGAAAAGCGCCGCGAACACGCATGAACTGTATGCGCAGATCGCACAGCTTTTCGGCGGCACGGACGTCGCGTTCGACGACACCTTCGCGCCCAACAATCACATCATGGGCACGACGATCATGGGCGGGAACGCCGCCGATTCGGTCGTCGATGCCGATTGCCGCACGCACGACCATCCGAACCTGTTCATTGCCAGCAGCGCGGTGATGCCTTCCGCCGCCTCGGTGAACTGCACGCTGACGATCGCCGCGTTGTCGCTGAAGCTGGCCGACAAGCTGCGCCACGAGCTTTGATGCGAGCGAGACGATGAAAACAACGAAGTCCCCCGTCGCGGCGACCGTCGATCACGAGCGAGAGCGCCGCGCGCGCGCCGCCATCGCGGCCGCGCTGTTCTGTGCCTTTGCGCTTTATATCGCGTGGCACGCGTCGCACGAATCGCAAACGCGTCCCGTCGACGAACTGCCGATGTCGACGGCGCGCGGCGACGATACCTCCACACCCAACACGGACGCGGACAAGCCCGACCTCATCAAGCGCGGCGCTTATCTTACGCGCGTAGGCGATTGCGCCGCGTGTCATACCGCCGACCCGGGCAGACCCTTTGCCGGCGGGCTGCCCATCAGCACGCCGTTTGGAAGAATCTACACGCCGAACATCACGCCGGACCCCGACACCGGCATCGGCCAATGGAGCGATACCGACTTCGTGCGCGCGTTGCACGAAGGCATCGGCAAAGGCGGCGAGCGGCTCTATCCCGCGTTTCCGTACGTCGAATTCACGCGCATGACCGAGCGGGACATGCTCTCGATCCGCGCGTATCTGAATACGCTCGCGCCGGTGCATTACACGCCCCCCGCGAACGAGCTGCGCTTTCCGTTCAACCAGCGCTGGCTGATGATCGTGTGGAATCTCTTCAACTTCAACGAAGGCCGTT
This sequence comes from Paraburkholderia acidiphila, assembly GCF_009789655.1. Lineage (GTDB taxonomy): Bacteria > Pseudomonadota > Gammaproteobacteria > Burkholderiales > Burkholderiaceae > Paraburkholderia > Paraburkholderia acidiphila. The sequence goes on along the minus strand of NZ_CP046910.1, from coordinate 1,699,593 downwards.
TCGTACCGGACCCGAAGCAAAGCCCGGAATTCAATCGCGGCGCCTATCTCGTGGAAGGCCTCGCGCATTGCGAGGAGTGCCACACGCCGCGCAATTTCATGCAGGGCCTCAAGACGACCGAGCGCTTCTCGGGCGCGACGCAGGCGGGCTGGCAGGCGTACAACATCACCCCCGACCGCGCGAGCGGCATTGGCAACTGGAGCGACGACGCGCTGATCGCCTACCTTTCCACGGGCATTGCCGCGGGCCACGCAAACGCAGCGGGCCCGATGGCGGATGTGGTCCAGCATTCGACGCAATATCTGACGCACGAAGACCTGCGCTCGATCGTGGCGTACCTGCGTGCGCTGCCGCCGGTCTCGGGCGGCGTGACGCGGCCGCGCGACGCGTGGGGCACGCCGGCCGTGGACGATATCACCGCGCTGCGCGGCACGGCCATCGCCACCGTCAACGGCCTGCAGCTATTCGTGGCGAATTGCGCAAGCTGTCACCACTGGACCGGCGCGGGCGTGGGGGGAAACGCAGTGGGAGCGTTTCCATCGCTCATTCACAACAGCGTGGTGGGTGCGCCGAGCGCGGACAACCTCGCGATGGTGATCCTGCACGGCGTCAAGCGCCAAACGAAGGACAGCGACGTGCTGATGCCCGCATTCGCCGATGCATTGAATAACGAACAGGTGGCGGCCATTTCCAACTACGTGACGAAGCAGTTCGGCAACCCGCAGGCCACGCTCACGGCCGACCAGGTCGCGGCGTTGCGTGCCCAGCCCCAGTAATTCCCCGGTGGCGCCGGGACTTTGCGCCGCATTCACGACGGCAGAGGCGGCAGCGATGGCTGCAAACGCGTATGCTGTATTGGCAGGCACGCCGCTTGCGTGCAGTCTGCCTCGTGACGCGCCCAACGCATTCGATATCGAAACGATATTTGGCGCTCATATGGCCCACTCACACAGCGCTATGATGAAGTGATGACGCATACACCCGACGCTCTCGTGCAGCACCATGCCGCCAACCTTGCAGGTCGCGATTTTGTTGTAGGCGATTTGCATGGTTGCGTGGAGGCGTTGCGCTATCTTTTGCGCGAAGTGGAGTTCGACACCGCGCGTGACCGGCTGTTTTCGGTGGGCGACCTCGTTGACCGGGGCGAACGTGAGCAGTGCGAACAGGCGCTCGCGCTGCTGGATAAACCGTGGTTCTACGCCGTGCTTGGCAATCACGAAGACGCGTTGTGCGCGGTGGCCGAAGGGCGCATGCCGCGCAATCGCTGGTATGGCATCGGCGGCGGCTGGGCGCAGAGCGTGCCCGACGCCGAACTCGTGAAGTACGCGCAACGGTTGCGTCAATTACCGCTGGCGCGCGTAGTGGGCGAAGGCGAAAAGCGCTTCAACATCATCCACGCAGAATTTTTCGGCGACGATGCCGCACTCGACGGCGGCCAGTTCGATTCCGAAGTGCGCGAACGCATGCTGTGGGGACGCGATCTCGTGCTCGGCACCGGCGACCCGGCGCGCCATGCGCTCTCGCTCACGTTTTGCGGGCATACGCCGGTGCGCGAAGTGCGGCAGATCGGCTCGCAGGTGTTCATCGACACCGGCGCGTTCATCACCGAAGGACGCCTCACGATGGTCGAGGCGCTCACGTCGCGTATCTGGTCGGTCTCGCAGGTCGAAGCGCTCGCGCACGGCGCAGCCGCAATCGTGCTGCCCTGAGGTTCGCCCTTCGCTACACGATGCGGTTCAACTCGAACACCATGTCGATGGTGTGCCCATTCCAGTTGTATTCCAGATACGCCGAGTGATGGCACGCGCGCAGCAGCGTCGTGCTGAACGCGGCGAGGCATTCGCCGTCCTCGTCGCGCACCGACGGATACGCAATGCCGGGCGCACGCGCCTCGCGCGCGGCGCGGCCTAGCGCCTGGCCGGCGGTGTAGTCGTCGGGCGAGAGCACGCCAGGGTCGAGCGAGGGATCGCCGCGCAGATCGATCACCTCGCCCTGCGCGGTCACCGTATAGAGCCGCATTTGCTGGCGGATGGGCGGCTCGTTCGTGGCCGCGAGAAAAAGCCCCGAGTGATAACGCGTTTCCGCGACTGCAGTGGCGCGCGAGCGCGCGCAGTAGAACACGCCGTAGGTGCCGTCGGAAAAGCGGCTGCCTTGCGGATTCAGATGCGTGAAGGCCGCCATGATCGGTCCGTAGCCCGGGCCGAAGCGGCGCTCTTCACGCGGCACGAGGTCGAGGTCGCCGGTTTCGGTGCGCAGCCGGTCGTTAGTGAGCGCTTCGAGCGCGTAGAGCGCCTCGAAGTCCTCCGCGGATGCCACGCGGTCGAACAGGTTCACGGCCGGGAAGCGGGTGGGAATCACCCTGAACGCAGGTGACCAGGTGAGCTGCGCGCTGCGCCAGCGGTCTTGCCAGTTCGATTGCGTCACGCCCAGCCGCCTCGCATTGCGTCGAGATACTGGCGCACCGCCACGAGGTCGCTGACATTGCCGGCCAGCATGCGCTCGAGCGCGCTCCGGCCGCCAAACGGCGGCGCGCTGTTGGGGCGCTTGATCCAGGTGTCGGCGGAGGTGGGTTGGGGCAGGAGAATCTGCAGCGCCTTGTAGATACCGAGCAACAGCGAAAGGCGTTCGAGTGTGTCGCGGCCGAGCCGGGCCGTTTGCGGGGATTGCTTCCACTTGAAGAACGTGGATCGGCCGGGCGAGCCGAGCAGAATAATCTGCTCTTCGGCGCTCAGGTCCCAGTCGCTCGCAATTCGGAAGAATGCCCTGAGCCCCGCCGCCGACATTTCGGTGAGCGATGGCTCGGCGCCGGGACGGCGCGAAGGCGTGACGGAGGCAGTGGCGGGTGGCATGGTGGTCGAGTCCTGAAATGAACTTTTAGTTGATATTAGTCCATATGTGGATTATTGCAAGTTTTGACTCGGTATAATCCTCGCCGGACATTGGGACGGCATTTGGGGGGAGACGGAGTGCGGGCAGGCGTATTGATGGTCGCGGCAATGGTATTTGCCGCGCCGGTGTGGGCATCGGGGCAGGCGAAGGCAGCAGGCGCGAACGCGGCGCAGGGAACGGCGGCCGCGCACGGCACGCACGCGTCCAGAACACGTGGCGCGCATGGTGCCGCGGCGTTGCACACGACCGGCCAGAAGGGTGGCAAGCCGCCGCACGACAAGGGTCACGCCGCGGCACAACGGCATACGTCCGGCGAAGTCCACGCGGCGGCGCGTACACATCATCCTGCTTCTGGCGCGGCACCCGCGCCCAAAACCATCACGCGAAAGCCCGTCACGCAAAAGCGGCCCGCGCCGAGGCCTGCTGCGGTGCGTCCCGCACCGCGTCACAGGCTCGTGGTGGATGCGCCGCCGCCGCACATCCAGCGTGCGATTCCCGCGCCGCACGCGCTGCCGCCCATCCTGAGCTGAGCGCCGCTCAGCCCGTGCCGAGCCCCGAAGCGAGCAATTGCAGCGTTGCGGCGGTCCTGGGGTCGCGTACCCGCGAATAGAGCATCACTTGCGAAGCCGGCAGGGCGGGCAAGCCGAGCCGCGCACCGACGTCGATGAGTTCGCGCGGCGCGACCCGGCGCGCCAGAGGCGACACGGCAAGACCCGCGGCCAGTGCGGCACCTACCGCCGCGACACCGCCGCCCACGAACACTTCGGTCCACGCCACGCCTGCGGCGTCGAGCGCGCGAACGGCCGCCGCCCGCACCGCGCACGGCGCGGCGAGCAGCGCGAGCGGCAGGGCCGTGCCGGGCTGCCACTGCCATTGCGGCGCCGCCAGCCAGACGAGCGGCTCCGCGAAGAGCCTCCGGGCATCGCCGCGCGGCGCCTCCTCTGCCTCCTGACGCACGATGACGGCATCGAGCCGCCGCTCGTCGTACTGCGCGAGCAGCTGCGCGGAAAGGCCCAGATGCAGCTCGATCACGAGCCCCGGATCATGAATGCGAAGCTGGGCGAGCTGGCGGGCCAGGTTCGCGTCCGCGACATGCTCGCTCAGGCCGAGTGCGAGCCGCCGCTCGTCGCCGGAAAGCGCCTCGAGCGCGCGCTCATGCGCGCCGAGAAGGTCGCGCGCCGCGGCGAGGAACGTGAGACCGTCCGCCGAAAGCCGCACGACGCGCGGCGTGCGTTCGAGCAACTGCTTGCCCAGATGCGTTTCGAGGCGCTTGAGCTTGAGGCTCACGGCCGATTGCGTGGTGTCCAGGGCGTCGGCGGCGCGCGTGAAGCTGCGCAGTTCGGCGACCAGCACGAACGCGCGCACGGCGTCCAGATCCAGTGGTTTCATTTCAAATGAAAATTGATGAAATATCTATCTATGCCTGTTAATTATGATAGATCGCGCCTAAGCTGATGTCACGTCAAACCCATCGAAGAAGGAGATCGACATGCCATTCACTCGCATTGCCGTTCGTGCAGGCAAGCCCGCTACATATCGCAAGGCGCTCACGCAGGGCATTCATCAGGCGCTCATGGAGGTTTTCAAGGCGCCCGAAGACGACATTTTCATGGTCATCACCGAGCACGATGCCGACAATTTCGTGTTCGGCCGGCATTATTTGGGGATCGAGCGCAGCGACGATCTGGTCATGATCCAGATCGCGGTGAGCAATACGCGCGGGCAGGATCAGAAGAAGGCGCTTTTCGCGCAGATAGCCGAAAACCTCGCGCGCGATCCGGGGGTGAGACGCGAGGACGTGTTCGTCAATCTCGTGGATGTCGCGCGGGAAAACTGGTCGTTTGGGAATGGGGTGGCGCAGTACGCGACCTGAGCGAGCGGCTTAACGCCACCGTCGACCTGCCTCGCGATTGCATTCGCGAGGCAGCCGCATCACCACTTCTTCTCGTCGAGCAACCGGTCGAAAAGCCGCTCCCGCAACGCGTCGGGCACGGTGGAAAGCCCGAGCAGCGTGCTGAATGCAATGCCGCTCGCGGCAAAGTAGCGTAGCAGCGAGAGTTCGAGGTCGCGTGCCTCGGCCTGCAGCTTTTCCATCTTGGCCGTGTCCTGGGCCTTCAGGTCATCGAGTAGCGCCGGGCTTTCGACCAGCGCTGCGAGCACCGCGCGCGCAACGGAGTCCGGCTGGTTGATGGATTCCCTGAATATCGCGATCTGCGCCGAAAGCACCGGTTCTGCACGGGCCTCGCCGCCGGCGGCCAGGTGATCTTGTGCGATCTGCGCGAATTGCTCCCGCTGACGATCGAGCAGCGCGCGCAGCACGCCCAGCTTGTTGCGAAACTGGTGGAGCAGCCCACCCTTGCTGATGCCGCTTTCGCGCGCGAGCGCATCGAATGTCAGGCCGCCGACCCCGTCGCGGGTCAGGATCGCAAGCGCCGCGTCAATCGCCTTTCTGCGTGAAATCTCGGAACGTGTCTGGTTATCCATGGGCGTGATTGTACCCCTGCATGATTCTGTAAACAAACCGGATAGACGGTTTACATTTTTTGAGACCGATGCTACGCTTCGTCTCGTCTTGAACCCGGCCGGATCCCAGGCGGAATTCGGCAACTTTTGAAAGGATGCCTTCGTGCTCAACACCCGCTTTCTCCATACGTCATCGGTTTGCGTAGCATTCCTAACGTTATCCGCGTGCGCGGGCGTACAACCCGTTGCCTATAGCAGCCTTGCCTCGTCGCCACAACTCAAGGAGAACCGGGATAACGACGCCGCCCAGACGCCATTCCGCTATGCGGCGCCGGTGCTCTGGTCGCGCTATTCGCAGGTGATCGTCGATCCGGTCGCGGTCTATCAAGGCGGCGACAATCAATTCGGCGACTTGTCGGATTCGGACAAGGACGTGCTCGCCGCGTACATGCACAAGACGTTTGCCGAGACGTTGTCGAAGCGGTTCGACCTCGCGACGCAGCCTTCGCCCGCTACGCTGCGCGTGAAGCTCACGTTGACCGGCGCAGAGAAAACGACCGCCGTAATCGGCCAGGCGATGCACTTCGACATCGCCGGCAATCTCTACAACGGTGTACAGGCGATCAGGGGCGGCAAGGGGGCGTTCAGTGGATCGGTGACGTATGCCGTGGAGGTGTACGACAGTGCGTCGGGGCGTCTGCTGCGCGCGTATGTGACGAAGCAATACCCGAATGCGATGAATCTGGCCGCCGCTTTCGGTTCGCTGAGCGCGGCAAGGACCGGCATCGACAAGGGTGCCGATGCACTCGTCGAGCAACTGCGCTAACAGCCAGGCCGTCGTGGGGAAATCGTGAATGCCCGGCGGCGGTGGCGCTCCGCGGTCTGGGTTGCCTGGCTTTCGGCGAACCTGGCTGGCGGCGTAATGCTGGTGCAGACGCTGGCACAGCACACGACGCGCGTGACGGTGAGCTTTGCGTCTGGCGCCGGACTTGCCGCCGGGAATACGCCGGTGCGTTTTCGAGGCGTGGCAATTGGCGAACTCGAACATCTGCGTGTGTCGGAGGACGGTCAGCACGTCGATGCCGAACTGAGGCTCGATGGCGCCGGGCAACGCGTCGCGATGTGCGGCACGAAATTCTGGGTCGTGCGGCCGCGTATTGACGTGAAGAACATCTCGGGGCTCATGACCGCCATTTCGGGAACCTGGATCGACGTCGATATCGATGTTCATTCGCCTCGCGCCTGCCACACGTTCATCGGCTTCGACACGCCGCCGGCAATTGCGAGCGACGACGATGGCACGCGTTTCGTGATTCGCGCCCCCACGCTTGGCTCGCTGAACGCTGGTTCCCCGGTTTACTTTCGCGGTGTACAGGTCGGGCGGGTGCTCGGCTATTCCTTGGCGCGCAGGGGGGACACTGTCCGCGTCGGTGTTTTCGTCAGGAGACCTTTCGATCGTCTGGTGACCTCCGATACGCGATGGTGGCAGGCGAGCGGTGTCGAACTCAAGGTCGATTCCAGCGGCATGCGGCTGGAGACCCCCGCGCCCGCGGCGCTGCTCGCGGGCGCAGTGGCGTTCGACACGCCGCGTGGGCGTGTGCATGCCGTGTCCGCCACGAACGCCGAGGACTTTCAACTCGCGGATAACCGCACAGAGGCCATGCGCGCGAACGAAGGTCCGCCTGCAATGATGCGCATGCGCTTCGCGCAATCGGTACGGGGGTTGTCGGTGGGGGCGCCTGTCGAGTTCCGCGGTGTCGAGTTGGGTACAGTCACGGCGATCGATATCGACCTTGAACCCGAAAAGGAACGCTTCGACATGCTGGTCACGCTGAGTCTGTATCCCTCCCGGCTCGGCGGCCGTTACCGTGCCGCGCTCGGCGACGGCGCAGGCGCGGCCGGTAAAGATCTGCTGCTGCGGCTCGTGGCTCAGGGACTACGCGCACAGCTACGTACGGGCAGTCTTTTGACGGGAAAGAAGTACGTCGCACTCGACGTCTTCCCGCACGCCCCCGCGGCCCGCGTCGACACGGATCGCTCGCCAGTCGAGCTGCCCACAGTGCCCAACTCACTCGAAGAACTGCAGGACCAGCTATCGAACATCGTGCGCCGGCTCGACCGCATTCCGCTTCAGGAGATCGGACGCAATCTGGATGCCTCGTTGCAACAGTCGAATGCCTTGTTTGAACGGCTCGATACGGAACTCGTGCCGGCTGCGCGTTCGACGCTCGAATCCGCACAACAGGCGTTTCGTTCCGCGAACGAGATGCTCGACCAAGGTTCGCCGCTGCAGAGCGATGTTCATCAGGCGTTGGCTCAGTTACGGCGTTCGCTGGCCAGCCTGAACGCCCTGTCCGATTATGTCGAGCGCCACCCGGAGGCATTGATCTGGGGGAAGCGCGCCGACCGATGAGGCGGCAAGGCCGAATGTGGGGAGGGCCGTGTGCACGATCACACGCCTACAGCGCCCGACTCACCAGCAATGGATCGACCACCCCGATCGCCTCCGCGTCCCGACTCGCATAAGGCAGCTTGTTCAGCACGAACCGCATGGCATTGAGCCGCGCGCGTTTCTTGCAATCGGAGCGAACGACGGTCCACGGCGCATCGGCCGTGTCCGTTTGCGAGAACATTGCCTCCTTCGCCTGCGTGTAAGCCTCCCACTTGTCGAGCGAAGCGAGATCGACAGGGCTCAGCTTCCATTGCTTGAGCGGATGTACCTTGCGCTCCTTGAAGCGCCGGCGCTGCTCCGCGCGGCTCACCGAGAACCAGAACTTGATCAGGTGGATGCCGCTGCGAATCAACTGCCGTTCGAACTCAGGCACCTGCTGCATGAAGTCGGCATATTCCTCCGGCGAGCAGAAGCCCATGACATGCTCGACACCAGCACGGTTGTACCAGGACCGATCGAACAGCACGATTTCCCCCGCCGAAGGCAGATGCTGCACATAGCGCTGGAGATACCACTGGCCGCGCTCGAGTTCAGTGGGCTTTTCGAGCGCCACCACGCGCGCGCCGCGCGGGTTCAGATGCTCCATGAAGCGCTTGATCGTGCCGCCCTTGCCGGCGGCGTCGCGGCCCTCGAACAGGATCACCACACGCTGGCCGGTTTCCCGCACCCACGCCTGAAGCTTGAGCAGTTCGACTTGCAGCCGATATTTCTGCCGCTCGTACGCGCGACGCGACATCAAATTGCGATACGGATAGCCGCCTTCGCGCCAGCCAGCGGCAAGTTCCTCGTCGGGGTGGCGCGTGCGCGAGTTGCGCCAGTCGGCGGGGTTGCCTTCGAGGATCAGGCTGCGCAACTGGGCGGCTTCGTCGGGCGACATGCCTTGCATCAGTGCCGCGATCGACTCGAGCAACATGGCGGGCGGATTTTGCCCGGCGTCAGCGTGGGTGACGAGATCATGGACAGCGCCCGCGATGACCTCGCTCGCGGACTCGACGGCACTGTCGACGGCGCGCAACTCGGCGCTGTGGGGCGTGACGAGCGGCAGTCTCGCGGTGGGGATGGTGGCGTCGGGAGCGGAGTGGGGAATGGATTTGGGCATGATGTCGGCGGAAACGGATGGGGGAGAGTGTGAGTACGGAGTGACTCGCATTCAAAGCGGAGGCATTGAAGCGGAAGCAACAACGCGCGTGCGGCAATGAGGCGCAGGGAAGCCGTCGCGGTTTGATTGGCAGGGCGCGCCAAGGCACAGCCGGCGATCGATGGCCAGCGCCGGCACACTGACGGCCAGCGCTAGACGCCGCTTGCTTCAGGCGTTTGCCGCTTTTCTCAGGATCAGGTAGAGGGAGTCCTTGAGTTGAAGCTTTTCCTTTTTCAACTGCTCGACCTCCATGCCGTGCGAAGCTACGACGCCCGCCTCCATGTTCTTGATCTGCTGGTCGAGCTCGTTGTGACGATGAAAAATCCGGGCGAAATGGTCGTCCTGAATCTTGAGGCGCGAAATCAAATCTCGGTATTCTGGGAACACTCAACACTCCTTACAGATAGTCAAAAAGGGAGAAATTGAAACGTAATTATTTTTCCACCGTCTCGTCGTGGCAGTCTTGACCGTCATCAGACACCCGCCGGAAGGGTCAGGGACGTTACCTGGGGCGTCGAGGCGCGCGCGCGTGTACCATCGATCGCGCCGTCGCTGTTACTGGCTCTCCATCCCCCTGCACTGTTCTAAGCCTTCGCGCCTACCCACAGAATCCTGGAGCGTTCATGGATCGCGTTCTGGAAATCGTGCTGGATGTCGTGGTTCCGGCAGCGCCGGATAGAAGAAGCTCAAAAGCCGCCGCCACGGCGGCGACGCCCAGGGCGCACGCCAGCCCGATGACTTCGGAGTGGAGCCTCACCCTGTGCGCGGCCTTGCCGTCGCTCGTGCCGCTGCCGGATGCGCGCGAACGCGTGACGACGGTCGCCTTCGACCGCGGCGGCGTCCTTGGGGGCCTCGGCTGGCGCGTCGCTGTCGAATCGCGCGGCGACATACAGCACGTCGTCGTGTCGAGTCGGCGCGTTCATACACCGGGGGTCACCGCGGTCGCGCCGATCTTCGAGGCGGCGCTCGATGCGAACGGTATCGCGCATGCGCTCTTCGACGCCGCGCCCGAGCTGTTTCGCGAGGCGCTCGGCAGTGCGGACGATCTCACTGCGTCGGCCACGCTCGTGGCGACGCGCAGTTGCTGGCAGTGGCCGCGCGACGGCATCGAGGTGCTGCTCACGTTCGACGAAGACGTGCACGAGTCGTCAGCCATGCCGCAGGCGGCGCTGGCCCAGGACACTGGCCGCGCGGATGCGGGGAGCCCGCCCGGCCTGCACGAGTTACGCGTCAGTGCGCCCTGGCCCGAAGGCGAGGACGAGCGGCCCGTCGTCGATGCGCTTTTCGCCTGTGCCGGCGATCTGATCGAGGCGCTGCCCGCGTTCGTGCGCCTGACCGACGCGCTCGAGCGCGCCGCCGCGGGCGCTGTGACCGGCGACGCAGCAGCGATCAAAGCCGAAGCCGTGGACCTCGGCGGTGCGTCGACAGCCGAAACCGCGCTCGTGGCGATCGGGCGCAACATTAGTGCGCAGTGGTTCGGCAATGACGCGGGCGTGCGCGATAGCACGAACGGCGAATTCATCCATCAGATGCGCGTGTCGCAGCGGCGGCTGCGCACCGCCATGCGCATCTTCTCGCACTGGTGCGACGAGACCTGGGAGACGCACATCGAGCCGGAACTCAAGTGGCTGGGCGGCCTGCTCGGCGATGCGCGCGACCGCGACGTCTTCGTCGAATCGACGCTGCCAGCGCTCGCCGCCGCCGACGTCGAGCCGGGGCGCTGGAGCGCGATTCGCGACGAGGCGAACGCGCAGCGGCTCGCCGCACGAGCGCGGCTGCGCGAGGGGCTGGCTTCGCAGCGCTATGCGCGCGTGGCGCTGGCTTGGCTCCAGTGGCTCGATCGGCTCGCGCGGCGCGCGAGCGATGCCGGCGCCAGCGGGCTCTCGCTGCACCGCCACGCGAAGAAGCGCGTGCGGCGCTACTACGAGCGGCTCGTGAGCACGCAAAAGCTCACCGCCATCGACGAGGCGAGCCGCCATCGCGCGCGCATCAACGCGAAGTATTTGCGCTACACGATCGAATTCTTCGCCACGCTCACATCGCGCCGCACGCGCGTGGAGGTGGCGCGCTCGCTCGCGCGGCTGCAGACCGTGCTTGGGGACGGCAACGACGCCGCGGTGGCCTTGCGCTATCTCGAGCGCATGGATGCCGAGCCATATCAGCTCGGGTTCGCACGCGGCTGGTGCGAGGCCGTCAAGCGCTATACCGCAAAGGAAGGCGAGCGCCTGTTGCGCGAACTGGGCGAGCCGAAGGTGCCGCGCGGCCGCTGAGGCTCGTCTCTATAATTCCTGCGGTGTTCGGCGGACCACGCCGAACCATCGCTTGTTTCGTCCTGTTTTTGCTTGTTCTGCGCATGATGAATCCCACTGACCCGAACTCACCCTCTCCCGACGCGGGCCACGCCGATGCCGGTTCCCCAGACACATCCCAACGCTCCGAAGCGCCGGAACTCGGTCTGGGCGGCTCGGTCTGGTTTCAGTCCGGCCAGCAGATGCTCGGCGGCGCGGCGCGCGTCGCGCTGCTCGAAGCGATCCGTGCGACTGGCTCGATCACAGGCGCCGCGAAGGCAGTTGGCATGAGCTACAAGGGCGCCTGGGACGCCGTCGACGTCATGAACAATCTCGCGGGCGAGGCGCTCGTCGTCCGTGCGACGGGCGGCAAGGGCGGTGGCGGAACGACGCTCACGCCGCGGGCGCTGCGGCTCGTCGAAACGTTTCGTGCCATCGAGCGCGAGCACCGGCGCTTTATCGAGCATGCGGCGCACGCGCTCGGGGCCATTTCGAAAGAAGGGGGCGACGCACAGGCTGGCGGTTTCGCGCGCGATCTGGCCGTGCTCGGGCGCTTCGCCATGCGCACGAGCGCGCGCAATCAGCTTTTTGGCACCGTCTCGGCAATCGTGAGAGGCGCAGTGACCGACGAGGTGTCGATCGCGCTGCCCGGCGGCGAAGCGCTCGTCGCCACGATTACGCGAGAGAGCACCGAGGCCTTGGGGCTTGGGGAAGGCGCGCCTGTGGTGGCGCTCGTGAAGGCGACTTCGGTCGTGCTGGTCGCGAGCGCGGCGGACGCGGCGCGGCTTTCGGCGCGCAACCGGCTTAGCGGAACGATCGAGGTCGTGCGGCGTGGCGCCGTGAACGCCGAAGTCACGCTCGCCCTGCCGGGCGGCAGCGTGATCGCGGCCATCGTGACCGACGCGAGCGTGGACGCGCTCGGATTCGCCCCAGATCAAGCGGCGACGGCCGTGTTCAAGGCTTCGAGTGTGCTGCTAGGCGTGGCCGGCTGAGCGTCTGAGCTGCGGCCAGCGAGCGCTCAGGCGTGGCGTTGCGGGGGCGGCGTGAGACCGTTGCGGGTTTGCGAGACGGGCGCGACGGGCGCGCGGTTGGTGCGATTGGCCTTCCATTTGGCGCGCACGTAGGGCCGATCGTGGCCCGAAACGGTCAGCGCGATGTTCGTGACCCAGCGGTGCGTGGGCACATGCACGTTGTGCAATGCGACCGTGAGTGCCGCGAGGCTCAGCGCGACGACCGCCGCCGAAATGCGCTGCGCCTGCGCCTGCCACCAGTACCGCGCGAATACGAGCGCGGTGAGCGCCCCGACCACACAGCCGGTGACAGCCTCGGAAGGCGAGTGGGCGTCGAGCACCACGCGCGAGAGCGCGACCGCGATTCCTACCGCGAGCCCAACGGTCACGCCTGCGGCGCGCACGAACGACGGTGTGCCTTGCAACACGAGGAAAAACGCAACGGGATAGACGGCCGTGGAAAGCATGGCGTGGCCGCTGATGCCCGTGAAATCCAGTTCCCTCACCCCTACGCCCCAGCCGAGGAACGCGATTTTCGTGAGCGTCACGAGGCCGATTGCCAGGCCGAGCAGGAACACCCAGCTCGCCGCCATGCGCCACGAGTAGCCGACCATGAGCCACAGCGCGATCGCCAACGCGAGCGGCAGCGTGAGGCCTGCGCCGCCGAGGTTGGTAATCGAGTACCAAAGGTGAATCGGTAAATCTGGCATGAGTCCGTACTACTGGCTATCTGAAGAGAATCCCGGGATTGCAGGTGCCAGGCGCTACCTGGTAGCTACTCAACGCGCGAGGCGCCTGGCTGGCCGACACACGCGTACGACAAGCATCCAGTATAGCCGCGTCGCATAAACGAAGGCGTGCGCCCTCGAACGTAGACAAGGACGGAATCGAACTGTTCCGATCTGCAGTCACGCTCAAATGGTGTTATTGTGCGTTGCACAACGACGGATCGCGGCAAAACGCCACGATGTGTCAGACCCTTTTACGAGGCCATAGATGACGAAAAATCTGACGAAGCTATGGGCAGGTGGCATGCGACGTCTGCTCGCCATCCAGACCCGGGCTACCCGCGACGCCCTGAAAAGCGCGGGGATCGATACCCCCAGGCCGCAGGCAATCTGGCGCGCCGCTCAGGCCGTAGCCGAGCAGGCGGCGAAGCACGCGCCGGCGCAGGCGCGCAGCGGCGCGCCGGTGCGCGAGTCGCGTGTGGGTCCGCGCGCGGCCGCCTGGGCCGCGGGCGTTTGGGACCGCGCCGAGCACCTTGTACCGGCGAACGCCCTGCATGCCGGGCGCTCGCTGCCTTACGGGCTCTATTTGCCGCCGGGGCACAAGACGGCTGGCATGCCGCTCGTCGTGATGCTGCACGGCTGCAAGCAATCGATGGACTCCTTCGCGGAAGGCACGCGCATGAATCTGCTCGCCGACCGCCATGGGTTCGCGGTGGTGTACCCCGAGCAGTCGGAGCGCGCGCACCCGCACCAGTGCTGGCATTGGTATGACTCGCGCGACGCGGCGGGCGGCGGCGAAGCGGCGGCCGTTGTTTCGCTGGTCGATACACTCATCGAGGAGCATGGGTTCGACCGCTCGCGCGTCTATCTGGCGGGCCTGTCGGCGGGCGCAGGGCTCGCCATGCTGCTCGCGGTGCGCTCGCCCAGCCGTTTCGCAGCCGTCGCGCTGCACTCCGGCCCCGCTTTCGGTGAGGCACGCTCAGGTGTCACGGCGCTCGACGTCATGCGGCGCGGCGTGCGCCACGATCCGGTGGCGCTCGTCGATACCCAGTTGGGCGCACGCATCCATCCGGGCATGCCGGCGATCGTCGTGCAAGGCGATGTCGATGCAGTGGTCGCGCCCGTCAACGCGGAACAGCTCGCGGTGCAAGTGTTGCGCTTGAACGGCCTTGCAGATTCGCGCGGCGTGCGTCAGGGCGTCGTGTCGCACGAGACGTTCAAGGACGGCTATCGCGAGCAGGATTACGAACTCGATGGCGCGAGCGTCGTGCGGCTGTGCCGCGTGGCGGACCTCGACCACGCGTGGAGCGGCGGCGACGACACCGTGCCGTTCCATTCCTCCACGGGACCCGACGCGAGTTCGCTGATCTGGGACTTTTTCGAATCGCATCGCCGCGAGGCGATCGACGAGGCCTACGACGACGAATTGACGCAGGACGCAGGGTAACCGCCGCTGCGAGCAATTTAGGTGTTTACCCTGAATAGGGTTTACCCTATAATGGCTTCATTCGATTCGCGGGCACGTGCCCGCCAAAGAAGGGCCAAATCATGTACCTGCTCAGCCGTCTTTTCCTGTTCCTCTCCGAAACCGCCGAAACGCGTCGCCAGCAGCGCGAGGAAGCGTATCTCGCGCAGTCCGTCGACATCTACGATCTCGAATTCCGTATGCGCAAGATGGATCGCGAGAAGGCCACGCGCCACCCGTCGTGGATGAACCACTACGGCTAAGCAGGAATGCTGTGCCCCTCTAGATGAAGGGGCAAAATGAGAACGGCGCCCAGGGCGCCGTTTTTGCGTGCAAGCGTGCATGGCCGGCGCTTCAGCGCCACGCCGTTCAGCGGCCCGAGTCCGGCATTTCGGCGGGCTGCTTTTCCTGCACCCCGTAGCAGCCGCGATAGGTCGCGTAGAACGAGCAATAGAGCATCGTCGTCACGATGATGAGCGCGGGCATCAGGATCGCCACCGTGAAGTCGCCCGCGCCGAGCGCACGCAGCAGCGTCGACAGGCCGATCGACACGACGGTCGAGACCGCGAACCACAGCGCGCCGTACACCATGAATGCGCCCTTGTTGCGCCAGCAGCTCACGATGCTGAAGAACATCGCCTTCACGGGCGGCACGTCGTGCCATGCCGTGAGCACGGGCGCGAACCAGAACAGCATCGACACCGGCACGTAGCAGAGCAGCGAGGCGAGCACCGCAAGCGGCACGTCGCTGTTGGCGAGGGCTTCGGCGTCGAGGTCGCCGCCGATCGTCATCAGGCGCAATAGCGCGCCGCCGTCCACGAACGCAGACGCGGCCAGCACCAGCAACATCGCTACCACGTAAACCGCCCCGAGTACCAGAAGGTGCTTCGCCACGTTGCTGCCGTAGGAACGAAAGCCGTCGATCAGGATGGTCGGGAACACCGGCTTGCCTGCGATCGTGTCGCGGCACGCCGCCATGAAGCCGACGGCCACGCCGGGCACGAACAGCAGCGGCAGCACGCCGCCGATCACGGGAATGGCGGAAATCAGCGTCATCGCCAGCAAATAGGCGAAAAACAGCGTGAGAAACGCGAGCGGATTGCGGCGGAACAGCCAGATACCCTGGCGGAACCAGACGTAGCCCGCCTTCGCGGGGACTTCAATTAGTTGCATGGGCGATGGGGCAAGGCGTGATAGGAGCCCGCCTCGCTGCCAGCGAGGCGCTCGCGAAGAATGCGCTCGAAATGGCCGGGATCATGCGGCTTGAGCAGTTCGGCCGAGCGGGGCAGGTGGAAATCATACAGGCGCGAGACCCAGAAGCGGTACGCACCTGCGCGCAGCATGTCCAGCCAGTGGCGCGCCTCTTCCGGCGTGAAGGGGCGCACGGTCTGGTAGGCGCGCAAGAGCGCGTCGGCGCGCGCCGTGTCGAGCTTGCCGGTGGCGAGGTCGACGCACCAGTCGTTCACGGTCACGGCTACGTCGAACAGCCACTTGTCGCAGCCGGCGAAATAGAAGTCGAAAAAGCCGCCCAGCCGGACTTCGTGGCCCGGCGCCGGGTGCGAGTGCGCGAACATCGCGTTGTCGCGGAACAGATCGCAATGGCACGGACCGCCCGGCAGCGCCGCGTAGTCGGCCGACGCGAAGAACGCGCGCTGGTGGTCGAGTTCGCTCGTGACGAGCGTGCGCTGGGCGTCGGTCAGGAACGGCAGCACGGTCGGCACCGTTTCTTCCCACCACGCAAGGCTGCGCAGGTTCGGCTGGTCGCCGCGGTAATCGCGGCCCGCCAGATGCATGCGCGCGAGCATCTGACCCACCTCCGCGCAGTGCTCGACGCCGGGCGCGAGTTCGGGCTTGCCTTCGAGCTTCGAGACGATGGCCGCGGGCTTGCCGAGCAGCAGGCCGAAAAGTGCACCGTCCTTGCGCGGCATGGGGTCGGGTACCGGCACGCGATGCGAGGCGAGGTGCCGCATCAGGTCGAGGTAGAACGGCAGTTGTTCGGCCGTCAGCTTTTCGAAGATCGTCAGGACGTATTCGCCGCGCGTCGTCGTCAGGAAGAAGTTGCTGTTTTCGATGCCGGACTGGATGCCGCGAAATTCGACGACTTCGCCGAGATCGTAGTCGCGCAGCCATTGGGCAAGCTCTTGGTCGGTGACAGCGGTGAAGACGGCCATGCAAGAAGGTCGGTTGATTGGTAATGGCGGGTCGGGGAACGCTGCGTCGTGCTGCCCGAGGGGCTTGCGAGCGTGTCCGGCTCAGGCGCGATGGCGGCGGCCCGGCTTATGGGGCGGCGCGCATGGCGGTGGCGCTGGCATGCCCCATTCAGGCATGCCAGCGCCCAGATGGCTCAGTAATGCAGGTTGATCGACGGCAGGCGCGTGCTGGCCTGGCCGTTGCTGCGTACTTGCGGCGAGGTGTCGGGATTCGCGCTCATCGTGTAGCGCGTGCCGAAGTTCGAATGCACGTTGATCTCGACGGGCTTGCCCTTGTCGCGGTATTCGGTGATTTCGGTGCCGTTGCGGCTCACTTCGTGATAGCTGGGCTCGCGCGGCACGTCGTTGATGTTGACCTTCGAGGTGACGCGTGCAGCCGGCTGGTTGTTGATCGCGGCCAGGTCGGGCAGGCCCGCGCGTTCGTTCTCGGACTGCGCGGATTGTGCCTCGACGGCGGTCTTTGCGTCGTCGGCCGGCGCGGCCATGGCGATCCCGCTGAAAGCGAGTGTCACCGCGACGGCGGCAAGAAGGTGCGACTTCATGGTCATTCTCCGATGGAATGCCCCAATTCTAGCAAATCCGGGCGCTTCGCCCCATGTCGCGCAAGCGCTGCGGCCCGCGCCCGGCGGGCGGTGCGCGGCGTCCGCAGCCCGCGCGAGAGCGGCGTTGCAAAAGCCATGGGCGCGGCGAGGTTCGTCGCCAGAAATTCTTATCTTCCGTGGTAATGTGGACCTATCAAACGGAGAGGCGAACGAAGATGAACAACGACTACCTGCGGCCCCTCATGACGCCGGCGCACGACTTCCCGGACGAATCTTTCGAAGACGCCGCCGACGCCGTGGCGCGCCTCTCGAGCATCTACGAAGCGAATACGTCTTTCCTGCGCGACGCGTTTGCGCGCTATCGCCGCGGCGAGGCGTTCGAGCGCCGCGTGCGCGCGTGCTACCCGTTCGTACGCATCCGCACCAACGTCAACACGCATATCGACTCACGCCGCTCGTACGGCTTCGTGGCGGGCCCTGGCGTGTTCGAGACCACCGTCACGCGGCCCGACCTGTTCGGCAATTACTATCGCGAGCAGTTGCGTCTGCTTGCGAAGAACCATCACGTGGGTATCGAAGTGGGCGTGTCGGATCAGCCGATCCCCGTGCACTTCGCGTTCGCCGAAGGCATCCACCTCGAAGGCGATCTCGACCGCGAGCGCCTCTTCGCCATGCGCGATGTGTTCGACGTGCCCGATCTCGCGCAGCTCGACGATCGCATCGTGAACGGCACCTACGAGCCGGAACCGGGCGAGCCGCATCCGCTTGCACTTTTCACCGCGGCGCGCGTGGATTTTTCGCTGCATCGGCTCAAGCACTACACGGCCACGTCGCCCACGCACGTGCAGAACTACGTGCTCTACACGAACTACCAGTTCTATATCGACGAGTTCGTGAAGCTCGGCCGCGCGATGATGGCGCATACCGACGACGCCGACCTGCGCAACTACCGCAGCGAATACACCTCGTTCGTCGAGCCCGGCGACGTGGTCACCTACAACGCGAATCTGGGCGAGCAGGACGACGAAGGCACGGCGCCGGCGCGCCTGCCGCAAATGCCGGCCTACCACCTCAAGCGTGCGGACGGCAGTGGCATCACGATGATCAACATCGGCGTGGGACCGTCGAACGCGAAGACGATCACCGATCACATTGCCGTGCTGCGTCCACATGCGTGGATCATGCTTGGCCACTGCGCGGGCCTGCGCAATACGCAGCGTCTCGGCGACTACGTGCTCGCGCACGGCTATGTGCGCGAGGATCACGTGCTCGACGCCGATTTGCCGCTGTGGGTGCCGATTCCGGCGCTCGCGGAAGTGCAGCTCGCGCTCGAGCGCGCGGTCGCGGACGTCACGAAGCTCGATGGCGTGGAACTCAAGCGCGTGATGCGCACGGGGACGGTGGCGAGCGTCGACAACCGCAACTGGGAGCTGCGCGATCATCGCGAGCCGGTGCAGCGCCTATCACAGAGCCGCGCGATTGCGCTCGACATGGAAAGCGCGACCATCGCCGCGAACGGATTCCGCTTTCGCGTGCCGTACGGCACGTTGCTGTGCGTTTCCGACAAGCCGCTGCACGGCGAGCTCAAGCTGCCGGGCATGGCCGATTCGTTCTATCGCGCGCAGGTCGATCAGCATTTGCAGATCGGCGTGAAGGCGATGGAGATTCTGCGCACGAATGGCTTGCACAAGCTGCATAGCCGGAAGCTGCGTAGTTTTGCGGAGGTGGCGTTTCAGTAGGCTGCAGTCACGGCGTGCATGCGCGCGCCGGGGCGTACTCCGGTTCTCATCGCCCGCCGAGGGGCTTGTACACCGTTTGCACGCCGAGCGCGCGCAACACCTTCTGGATTGTCTCGAAGCGAGGGTGGGCGCCCGGCGCGAGCGCCTTGTAAAGGCTCTCCCGCCCGAGGCCCGCGTCGGCGGCCACTTTTGCCATGCCGCGCGCTCGAGCAACGGCCGCGATTGCGGCAAGCAGAACGTCGGGATTCGGATCCTCGGCGGATGCGGCAAGGAACTCGGCGATGGTTTCTTCGCTGTCGAGATAGTCTGCCGCGTCGAATTGGGCGTATGTCGTCGTGCCTGGCATCATTCACTCCGTCAACTCTCGTGCCATCTGTATGGCACGCCTGATGTCCTGATCTTGCGAGGATTTGTCGCCCCCGGTCAGCAGGACATAGACAACTGTTCCTCGGCGCGTGTAGTAGACGCGATAACCTGGGCCGAAGTCGATCTTCATTTCGCAAACGCCTTCGGAAAGAACGCGATAGTCACCGAAGTTTCCATGTTGCGCGCTGACGAGGCGCGCAGCGATACGAGCCTTGGCACGGGCATCTCGTAGTTTCTTAAGCCACTGGTCGAAATCCGCGGAGCGAACCAGTGTGATCATGTTGATTGTATCCATTTGGATACGAAAGGGCAAGCGGCGATGTTTTGTTTGCTTATCGCGGCACAGAGATGCTCAGTCATTGCCGTGTACTCCGGTCGTTGCGGTGAGTACCGGATTTTCCGCCTGCTGTGTCTTGATTCTTCTTGAAAATATCCCGCAAACAATGCCGCGCTTATCCAGCGCCCGGCAAGGTCAGAGTCTCATTGAGTTCTTCTGCAAGATGGAGAATGCATCGTATAACTAAATAATTTGCCTGAGCAAGGTGTCGCAGTCCGTATCGTGGAATATGCTCTGAGCCAGGCGTGCGGGGGCGCTCCGCAAAGTCCGAAGAAACGCCCGAACCCCCACCGTCACCTCACTGCCCAAACCCCATCAAGCCAATCAAACTCCCCGCGCCAAGCAGCCACAACGGATGAATCTTCGTGCGAAACGCGAGCACGGCGCACACGCCGGTAATCGCCCACGCGATCCACGAAGGATCCGATGCCTTCGCAATCAGCACCGCACTCGCGGCCACGAGGCCCGCCGTCACCGGCACGAGCCCCTTTTGCGCGATGCGCCGCCACGGGCGGTCCTTGAAGCGGTCCCACGCATGCAGCGCGGCGATCGTGACGAGCGACGACGGTCCGAACTTCGCGATCGACGTGACGAGCATGCCCGCCCAGCCAGCCACGTGCCAACCCACCAGCGTCACGACCATCATGTTCGGGCCCGGGGCGGCCTGGGCAAGCGCGAAGAGCGCGCTGAACTCGCTCGCGGGCATCCAGTGATGCACCTCGACGACCTGACGCTGCATCTCGGGCAGGATCGTGTTGCCGCCGCCGAATGCGAGCAGCGAGAGCTGGCTGAAGATCGCGGCGAGCGCAACGAGTGTGGTGGTCATTGCGATCCTCCTTCCTTGCGCGCCGCGCGGGCCGCGAGCGCGATGCCGACTGGCGTGAGCACGAGCATGGTGGGCAACAGCGGCGTGCGCAGCACGGCAATGGCCACGAAGCCGAGCGCGGCGACGACGGCCGCGGCGGGGTCGCGCCGCAGCGGCAGCACGATCTTCAGCGCCATCGAGACGAGCAGCCCGGCGGCCGCCGCGGCGAGCCCCACGAACAGATGCCGCACGTGCGGGTCGTTCTGCGTGCGCTCGTAGAGCACGCCAAGCCCGATCACGACGAGCGACGGCCCCGCGATCAGGCCGAGGATGCCCGCCAGCGCGCCGCGCCAGCCCTGAAAGCGCATGCCGAGCGCAACCGACAGGTTGATCACGTTGCCGCCCGGCAAAAACTGGCAGAGCCCGAGCAGGTCGGTGAACTCGCTGGCGCTGAGCCAGCGGCGCTGCTCGACGATGGCGCGGCGCGCCAACGGCAGGGCGCCGCCAAACGATGTGAAGCCGAGACCGAGAAAGCCGAAGAACAGATCGCGCACCGTTGGCGTGTGCAGGCCGCAGTCCGCGCCGTGTGAGGCAGCGGCGGGCGATGAGAGGGGTTGTTTCATGAATGGAGGGACCTCTGAGGCAAGTTCGGAGATTAAGCCCAATCGCGCGCGCGGCAAAACGATTTCTATGGCGCGCTCTTGTGATCTACACTCACAAGCATGGCACGCTCCCTTCCTCCCTTTCCCGCGCTGCGCGCGTTCGAAGCCGCAGCGCGGCACAACAGCTTCTCCGCGGCGGCGGGCGAGCTCAATGTGACTCACGGTGCCATCAGCCGGCAGGTGGCCGCGCTCGAGGCATGGGTCGGCGTGCAGGTGTTTCACCGGCACGGCAAGCGGGTCGCGCTGACCGAGGACGGGCGGCGCTACCTGGCCGCCGTGCAATCGGCATTCGACGACATCGCGCGCGCAACCAACCAGCTGCGCGACACGGGCGTGGTGCACGTGCTGCGCGTGAACGCGCTGCCGACCTTCGCAATGAAATGGCTGCTGCCCCGGCTCTCGCAGTTTCAGCGTCTCGCGCCGAACGTCGAGTTGCGACTGTCCACCTCGAACGCGCCGGTCGAGACGCTTGAAGGCTTCGACGTGGCCGTGCGGCGCGGACCGGCCCACTGGCCCGACTGCGAGGCCGGCCATTTTCTCGACGAGATGGAACTGCCGGTGTGCAGCCCGGCGCTGCTCAAACGCGCGCCCATTCATCAGGCAAGCGATCTTGCGCGCCATGTGCTGCTGCATTCGGACACGCGGCCCGATGCGTGGCGTACCTGGCTTGCGGCTGCGGGCGTGAAAGCCAAATGCCGCAAGAAGCAGTCGTTCGACCACTTCTATCTGGCCTTGCAGGCTGCCGTGGATGGTCTTGGCGTGGCGCTCGGCCCGCTGCCGCTGCTCGACGACGAACTTGCGTCGGGGCGGCTGGTCACTCCGCTCGAGGGGCCGCACCTCGACGCGCGCGGTTACTGGTGGGTGGCGCGCCGCGAGGTGGCGCAAGCGCCGCTCGTTTCGCAGTTTTGCCGCTGGCTGGAGGAGCAGGCGAGCGCGCGGGCGCAGCGCGGTGCGTCCGGCGTGCCCGCAAGCGCGGAGAAAGCATGAAGGGTGTGATGCGCTCAAGCGCGAGCGGTGCGCAGGCCTACGAAAAGATTAACCGCAAGCCATCCGCACGCCGCGCTTGAAGCGATGCATCAGAGATAGAACATCCGGTCTTCGTCGGAGTCGCGGTCGCGGTCGCGGCGCGCCGGGTGTTCCTTGCCGGTATCTTCTGCGGTATCGGCATCTTCGTAGAACTTGAGAACGGCTTCGAGCACCTGGTCCGGGTCGTCGATCACCTGCATCAAGTCCATGTCTTCGGGATTGATGAGGCCCATCGGCACGAGCGCCGAGCGGAACCACTCGAGCAGGCCCTTCCAGAACGTGCTGCCGACCAGAATGATGGGCACGTGACGCGATTTTTTCGTCTGGATGAGCGTGAGCACTTCGGCCAGTTCGTCGAGCGTGCCGAAACCGCCAGGCATGACGATCACGGCGTCCGAGTTCTTCACGAAAGTGACCTTGCGCGTGAAGAAGTGGCGGAAGCGCAGCGAAATGTCCTGCCATTGGTTGCCCGACTGCTCGTGCGGCAACTCGATGTTCAGGCCCACCGAAGGCGACTTGCCCGCATGGGCGCCCTGGTTCGCCGCTTCCATGATGCCGGGGCCACCGCCGGAGATCACGGCGAAGCCCGCGTCCGAGACTTTTCGCGCGATCGTGCTGGCGAGCTGGTAGTACTCCGACTCCGGTTTCAGGCGGGCGGAGCCGTAGATGCTGACCGCTGGCCGGATCTCGGACAGGTACTCGGTCGCCTCGATAAACTCTGCCATAATCGTGAACATCTGCCACGATGCGCGCGCCTTCTTGGCCGTCGCGCGCTCTTGATCTGCGAGTGAACGCAGACTCGGAATCACTTTTCTCTTGTCCATAATGCCTGAAGAACTACGCGTGGAAACGAAGCTACAAAATGAGCTGGAAGGTAAGACCTTGCTGCTGGTCGACGGTTCTAGCTATCTCTATCGGGCCTTCCATGCGATGCCGGACTTGCGCGGTCCTGACGGCGAACCGACGGGCGCGCTCTACGGCATCATCAACATGCTGCGTCGCATGCGCAAGGACGTTACGGCAGAGTATAGCGCGTGCGTGTTCGATGCCAAGGGTAAGACGTTCCGCGACGACTGGTACCCCGAGTACAAGGCCAACCGGCCTTCCATGCCCGAGCCGCTGGCAGCGCAAATCGAGCCCATTCACACGGCCGTGCGCGCGCTCGGCTGGCCGTTGCTGATGATCGAAGGCGTCGAGGCCGACGACGTGATCGGCACGCTCGCGCATCAGGCGGAAAGGTTCGGCATGAAGGTCGTCGTTTCCACGGGCGACAAGGACCTCGCGCAGCTCGTCACGGACCACGTCACGCTCATCAACACGATGACGAACGAAACGCTCGATCGCGAAGGCGTGATCGCGAAGTTCGGCGTGCCGCCCGAGCGCATCATCGATTATCTCTCGCTCATTGGCGACACCGTCGACAACGTGCCGGGCGTGAACAAGTGCGGTCCGAAAACCGCCGTGAAGTGGCTCACGCAATACGATTCGCTCGATGGCGTGATCGCGCATGCGGACGAAATCAAGGGTGCCGTGGGCGGCTATCTGCGCGACGCGCTCGACTTTCTGCCGATGGCGCGCAAGCTCGTGACGGTGGAAACGGCTTGCGATCTCGCGCCGCATCTCGAGTCGATAGAAGCGTCGCTCGCCACGCGCCCCGAAGCGCGCGAAGAACTGCGCGATATTTTCGCGCGCCACGGTTTCAAGACCTGGCTGCGTGAAGTGACCGAAGCAAGCCAGCAGAGCGAAACGGTGCCTGCTGCGACCAAAGGCGACGCGCCCGAGAAAGACGCGATCGTGCAGCCCGCGCTTTTCGTCGATGCACCGCGCCACTACGAAACGATCCAGACGTGGCCGCAGTTCGATACGTGGCTCAAGAAAATCGAGGCCGCGGAACTCGCCGCGTTCGACACCGAGACCACGGCGCTCGACCCGATGGTCGCGAAGCTCGTTGGCATGTCGTTCTCGACGGAGCCGGGCGTGGCCGCGTATTTGCCGCTCGCGCATCGTGGCCCTGACGCGCCCGATCAATTGCCGCAGGACGAAGTGCTCGCGCGCCTGAAGCCGTGGCTCGAAAGCGAGAAGCACAAGAAAGTCGGCCAGCACATGAAGTACGACGAGCAGGTGCTCGCGAACTACGGTATCGAATTGAATGGCGTGGAGCATGACACGCTGCTCGAATCGTATGTGCTCGAATCGCATCGCAGTCACGACATGGACAGCCTTGCGTTGCGCCATCTCGGCATCAAGACGATCAAGTACGAAGAGGTGGCGGGCAAGGGTGCGCAGCAGATCGGCTTCGATGAAGTCTCGCTCGAAAAGGCCGCAGAATACGCTGCCGAAGACGCCGACGTCACGCTGCAACTGCACCGCGCGCTCTATCCGCAGATCGCACCGGAGAAGGGCCTCGATTACGTCTATCGCAACATCGAATTGCCGACGTCGCGCGTGTTGCGCAAGATGGAGCGCAACGGCGTGCTCATCGACACCGAACGGCTCGACAAGCAGAGCGCGGAAATCGCTGTGCGGCTCATTACGCTCGAACAGGAAGCGTATGCGCTCGCGGGCGGCGAATTCAATCTGGGGTCGCCCAAGCAGATCGGCCAGATCTTCTTCGAGAAGCTGCAATTGCCGGTTGTGAAGAAGACGCCGAGCGGCGCGCCTTCCACCGACGAAGAAGTGCTGCAAAAGCTCGCCGAAGACTACCCGCTGCCCAAGATCCTGCTCGAGCATCGCGGTCTTGCCAAGCTCAAGTCCACGTACACGGACAAGCTGCCGCGCATGGTCAATGCGCAAACGGGCCGCGTGCACACGAACTACGCGCAGGCCGTGGCGGTCACGGGGCGTCTTGCGTCGAACGATCCGAATCTGCAGAACATTCCCGTGCGCACGGGCGAAGGGCGCCGCATTCGCGAAGCGTTCATCGCGCCGCCGGGTCACAAGATCGTTTCCGCCGACTATTCACAGATCGAACTGCGCATCATGGCGCATATCTCGGGCGACGAGTCCTTGCTCGCGGCGTTCGCACGCGGCGACGACATTCACCGCGCCACGGCGGCCGAGGTGTTCGGCGTCACGCCGCTCGAAGTGAGTTCGGACCAGCGGCGCATCGCGAAGGTCATCAATTTCGGCCTGATTTACGGCATGAGCGCGTTCGGGCTTGCATCGAATCTCGGCATCACGCGCGACGCGGCGAAGCTTTATATCGACCGCTATTTCGCGCGCTATCCGGGTGTTGCGCGCTACATGGACGAAACGCGCATGGACGCGAAATCGCGCGGCTATGTGGAGACCGTATTTGGCCGCCGTCTGTGGCTGCCCGAGATCAACGGCGGCAACGGGCCGCGCCGCCAGGCCGCCGAGCGCGCCGCCATCAACGCGCCCATGCAGGGCACGGCCGCGGACCTCATCAAGCTTTCCATGGTCGCGGTGCAGAAGTGGCTCGACGAACGCAAGATCGGCACGAAGATGATCATGCAGGTGCACGATGAACTCGTGCTCGAAGTGCCGGGCGACGAACTCGCCGAGGTGCGCAAGCGCTTGCCCGAACTGATGTGCTCGGTGGCGCAGCTCAAGGTGCCGCTCGTGGCCGAAGTGGGCGTGGGCGAGAACTGGGAAGAGGCGCACTGAAGATGTCCCGAAGGCGCGTTCAAGCGCTTAGTGAAGCTCTACTAAGTACATACTGAATGCGCTTTACCGCAACAAAGACGTAACTGCGCGCGCGCGATAAGGCAAGCCTCGCGTGCGTGATGTCGCGAATGCGCGCCGCAAGGGTTGCCGCCGCGCGCTCCGTCAGCCGACAATGATTTGATCGAAGGCCGGTGCCTCGCTGTGATGTTGCCGATGCATCGGCCTTTCTATCGCCTTTCGACATGCACGGAGAGTCTATGCATCGCTTTATCGTTGTGGGAGGAGGCGCAGGCGGGCTGGAACTGGCAACACGGCTCGGCGATCGTTACGGCGAAGCGCGCGCGAAGCGGGGCAAGCCGCAAGCGGCATCGGTCACGCTGGTCGACCGCAATCCAACGCATATCTGGAAACCGCTCCTGCACGAAGTCGCGGCGGGCAGCATGGATCCGTTCACGCATCAGCTCGAATATCCGGCGCAGGCGCGCTGGCATGGCTTCGAGTTCCAGCAAGGCGAGCTGACCGGGCTCGACCGCGCGGCGAAACGCATTACGCTCGGGCGCGTGCTCGACGAAGACGGCGCGGAAATGCTGCCCGAGCGCGTGCTCGAGTACGACACGCTGGTGCTTGCAATCGGCAGCACGACGCACTTTTTTGGCGTGCCGGGCGCGGCGGAGAACTCCATCGCGCTCGACACCGTCGAGCAAGCCGAGCGCTTTCGCAAGCGTCTGATCGCCGCCTGCATGCGCGCCGAACATCTGGCGCCCGAAAAAGTCGCGGCGGAGGTCACGGCGGACGATCTCTCGCCAGCCATGGAGGGGGGGGCCGAGCCGCGCGTGCAAGTGGCGATCATCGGCGCAGGCGCGACGGGCGTCGAGCTTTCCGCCGAGTTGCGCAACACCGCGCAGGTGCTGTCGGCCTACGGGCTGCACAAGCTCGATCCGCGGCACGACGTGGGCATTGTGCTGATCGAGGCGGGCACGCGCATCCTGCCCGCGCTGCCCGAGCGCGTGTCTTCGGCCACGGCGGAACTGCTGAACAAGCTCGGTGTGAAGCTGCTGACTGGCGAGCGCGTGACCGAGGTCGCGCCAGGCGTCGTGCGCACCGCGAGCGGCAAGAACCTGCGTGCGGACCTCACGGTTTGGGCCGCGGGCATTACCGCGCCGGCTGTGCTCTCGCGGCTCGACGGCCTCACCGTCAACAAGCTCGGCCAGCTGATCGTGCGCCGTACGCTGCAAACGGAACTCGACGACAACATCTTTGCGCTCGGCGACTGCGCGGCCTGCGAATGGCCGGGCCACGAACGCGGTGTGCCGCCGCGCGCGCAGGCCGCGCACCAGCAAGCCACGTTCCTGTTCAAGTCGCTCGGCAATCTGCTCGCCGGCAAGCCGCTGGAGGAATTCACCTATCGCGACTTCGGCTCGCTGGTGTCGCTCGGCCACTTCAGCGCGGTCGGCAATCTCATGGGCGGGCTGATCGGCGGGAATATGTTGATCGAAGGATTGTTTGCCCGTTTCATGTACATGTCGCTGTACCGGCTGCACATCGCGGCGCTGCACGGCTACGCGCGCATGGTGCTCGATACCTTCGCGCACTGGCTGCGCCGCACGACGCTGCCGCGTGTAAAGCTGCACTGAGCGGCGCTCGCGTCCCTGGGACGCGGCGCTATTCCGATCGTTTCCGCTGTTTGACCGCTGAGGAGCGTTGCATGCTGAAACCCGAAGTCGATAGCCTCGTCCCGCACGTCCCGTTCAACCGGCGTACCTTCATCAAGGCGGCGCTCGGCAGTGGATTCGCCGCTGCCGTACTGCCCGTCTCCGCGCAAACCATTCACACCGACAGCGAAGGTCTCGAAGCCGGCGAGATCGGCTTCGAGTCGAATGGGACGCTCATCCCGGCGTATCGCGCGCAGCCGCGCGGCAAGACGCATCTGCCGGTCATCATCGTGATTCACGAGATCTTCGGTGTGCACGAACATATCGCCGATGTGTGCCGCCGCTTTGCGAAGCTCGGCTATCTGGCCATCGCGCCGGACTTCTTCGTGCGCCAGGGCGATGCCTCGGTGTATCCGACGATTCAGCAGATCAACGAGAACATCGCGAGCAAGGTGCCCGACGCCCAGGTGATGGGCGACATCGACGCCGCGATTGCCTGGGCGGGCGAACATGGCGGCGACACGAAGCGCGTGGGCGTGAACGGTTTTTGCTGGGGCGGCCGTTATTCGTGGCTCTATGCGGAGCACAACCCGCACATCAAGGCGGCGGTGGTGTGGTATGGGCGCGTGGCGGGCCCGCACACCGCGAATGCGCCGAGCAATCCGCTCGATCTCGCGAACACCTTGCAGGTGCCGGTGCTTGCCATGTACGGCTTGCAGGACCAGAGCATCCCGCAGGACACGCTCGAGCAGATGAAGGCCGCCATCGCGCAAGCTCCGCAGGGCGGCCGCGGCTCGCAGATCGTCGTGTACAACGACGCGGGCCACGCGTTCTTTGCGGACTACCGCCCGAGCTATCGCAAGGCCGATGCGGAAGACGGCTGGAAGCGCGCGATTGCCTGGTTCAAGGAGCACGGCGAGAGCTGACGCCGTGCCTTGTTCCGTCGTCCCGGCTTAGGGATTGGGGCCCGTGGCGACCGGCCGCGACGGGTCGGCGCTCCATTCGCTCCACGATCCCGGGTAGAGCGCCGCGCCGTGCAGGCCGGCAATCTCCATCGCGAGTGCGTTATGGCACGCGGTCACGCCCGAGCCGCATTGCAGGACCACGTGTTCGGGCGTGATGTCCGGCAGCACGGCGGTGAAATCCTCGCGCAGCGTATGCGCCGACTTGAAGCGGCCGTCCGGCGTGAGGTTGTCCTGATAGAACCGATTGCGGGCGCCTGGTATATGGCCGCCCACCGGGTCGATCGTTTCGTTCTCGCCGCGATAGCGGTCGGCGGCGCGCGCGTCGAGGACCGTGAGTTCATGCGTGGCGAGATTGCGGACGATGGCCTGAGCGTCCACCGTCACCTGGAGCGGAGCAGCGGCCTTAAAGGTGCCGCGCGCGGGTGCGGGCACATCGCGCAGGAGCGGGAAGCACGCTGCCTCCCACGCCTTGAGGCCGCCGTCGAGCACGGCCACCGAATCGTGGCCGAGCCAGCGCAAGAGCCACCACAGGCGCGCGGCGTAGGCGCCGCCTTGCGCGTCGTACGCGACGACCTGCTGGCCTTCGTTGAGTCCGCGCAGCGAGAGCGTGGCGACGAGCGCCGAGCGGTCGGGCAGCGGATGACGGCCGTTCCTGCCGGTCTTCGGGCCCGAGAGGTCGCGGTCCAGATGCAGGTATTGCGCGCCGGGCAGATGGCCGAGCGCATAGGCGTTCTCACCGGCGGCGGGGTCGGCGAGATCGAAGCGGCAGTCGAAAACCAGCACGCTGCCCGGCGCGGCGGTCAGGCGTTCGTGCAGATTGGCGGCCGAGATCAGCGTGGTGTAGTGCGTGTGGGGCATGACGGCTCCTTGAATCGTGCAAGGCCGCCATCTCCAGCTATACAACGGCCCGATGCCGTCAGTCTAAACAAAAAGACGGGCCTAAGCCCGTCTTTCCGTGATGCGTTCGAGTCGTCGCCGGCTTGCGCCTGCCGGGCCTCAGATCGGTCCCAGCTCGCGCCGCAGGAACTCGTGGAAGTGCTGCATGCCGTCTTCCATCGGGCTCTGGTACGGGCCGACTTCCGAAACGCCGCGCTCGAAGAGCGCACGGCGGCCGGCGTCCATGCGCTCGGCAATTTCGTCGTCTTCAACCGCCGTTTCCATATAGGCGGCGCGCTCGGCCTCGACGAACTCGCGCTCGAACAGCGTGATTTCCTCGGGGTAGTAGAACTCGACGATGTTCGTCGTTTTCTGCGTGCCCTGCGGGATGAGCCACGAAACGACCAGCACGTGCGGATACCACTCGATCATGAGATTCGGGTAGTACACCATCCAGATCGCGCCGAACTCGGGCGGCACGCCATTGCGGAAGCGCAGGACCTCGTCGTGCCACTTGCGGTACGTCGGGCTGCCCGGCTTGCCGAGGTGATTGTGCACGCCGACCGTCTGCACGCTATACCACTCGCCGAATTCCCACTGGAGGTCGTCGCACGACACGAAGTTGCCCAGACCCGGGTGGAACGGCACGACGTGATAGTCTTCCAGATAGACCTCGATGAAGGTCTTCCAGTTGTAGTTGCACTCGTGGACCTCGACGTGATCGAACATGTAGTCCGTAAAGTCGAGGTGTTTCGCCGGCCCAAGGCGTGCGAGATCGCGCGCGACGTCGCGGCCCGCGGATTCGAAGAGCAGCCCATTCCACTTCTGCAGCGGCGAGCTGTTCAGGTTCAGGCACGGCTTGTCCGCGAAGTGCGGCGCGCCGAGCAGTTCGCCCTTGAGGTCATAGGTCCAGCGATGCAGCGGACATACAATGTTGTCTGCCGTGCCGCGACCGTTTAGCATGATGGCCTGGCGGTGCCGGCACACGTTCGAGAGCAGTTCGATCTCGTGGCTCTGGTTGCGAACGAGCACGCGGCCTTCTTTCTCGCCAGGCAGCGCAAAATAGTTTCCCGCCTCGGGCACCATGAGTTCGTGCCCGACGTAGCGAGGACCCTTCTGGAAAAGCGTGTCGATTTCGCGCTTGAGTAGCGCTTCGTCAAAATAAGCGGTGACTGGCAGCTGGCTGTGGATAGACTTCAGCTGCAATGCATTGCTCAGATTGGACATTCCCACTCCCGATGAAGACGTGAAAGCAGTGAACAACCCAACCATCGAATATTCGATTTAGGGAGCCGGCGATTATACCCGGTTACCTCGTCAAGGGGTAGCTAAGTGACTGATTTTTGCCAAAATTACACCGGAAAGACGGCAGGAAATCAGGAAATATGAGACAAATGCACGGGTAATCGGGCCTGCCGGAACGGATCTGTACTGGCCCCGAGGGTGTGGTCGAGAGGGTACACAAGCCGGCGAGCGGGTCGAAAGGGACCTTTTGCCGTAGAATGTCCGCCTTGTTTCATTCTGGCGACGACTCATGGCGAAATCCGCAACGAAAGACCGCGCTGGCGCGGGCGAAAGCGCAGCCGGGCTGGCCGAGGGCGAAGCCCTGCCCGAGAGCTACGAGGCAGCGCTTGCGGAGCTCGACGGACTCGTTGCACGCATGGAAGGCGGCAGCCTGAGCCTGGAAGAATCGCTTGCGGCATACCGCCGCGGCGCGGCGCTCGTGCGCTTTTGCCAGCAGCAGCTCGAAAAGGTTGAACAACAGGTGCGCGTGCTCGACGGCGAGACGTTGCGGCCCGTGCCCCTCAATACGACAGACTCCGCAGCGGGCGGAGACGACGATCTATGACATTTGACCAATGGACCCGGCAGGTACTCGACCGGGTCGAAAGCGCGCTCGATCACTATTTGCCGGCTGCCGACGTGCTGCCGGCGCCGCTGCATGACGCCATGCGTTATGCCGTGATGGGCGGCGGCAAGCGGGTGCGTCCGCTCTTGTGCCACGCAGCGGGCGAACTCACGAACGCCACGCCCGAAGCGCTCGACGCGGCGGCCTGCGCGCTCGAAATGATTCACGTCTACTCGCTCGTGCACGACGACATGCCGTGCATGGACGACGACGACATGCGTCGCGGCAAACCCACCGTACACGTCAAATATGACGAACCGACGGCGCTCCTCGTGGGCGATGCGCTGCAATCGCAAGCCTTCATCACGCTGACGTCCGACGTGCTCAGCGCCGAGCGCCAAGCCTCGCTCGTGCGCGAGCTCGCGCTGGCGAGCGGCTCGATCGGCATGGCCGGCGGCCAGGCCATCGACCTCGCAAGCGTGGGCCATTCGCTTACCCGCGAGCAGCTCGAAACGATGCACCGCCTGAAGACCGGCGCGCTCTTGCGCGCTTCGGTCCGCATGGGCGCGCTGGCGGGCGAAACGCCTTCGGCGCAGAGCCTTGCCGCGCTCGACAAGTACGCAGCGGCTGTGGGCCTCGCATTCCAGGTGGTGGACGACATTCTCGATGTGACCGCCGACTCGGCGACACTGGGGAAAACCGCGGGCAAGGACGCGAAGGACGGTAAGCCGACCTACGTGTCGATTATCGGTCTTGATGCCTCGCGTGCACTCGCGCAGCAGTTGCGCGCCGACGCGCACGCGGCGCTCGAACCGTTCGGCGCGCGCGCTCAGCGCCTCGCCGAACTCGCTGACCTGGTGGTGAACCGGGTGAGCTGATCGCGCCAACCCGCCCACGCGCATGAAATGGGATGTAATGCGCAGAACAAGTGCGGGAGCGCCAGTTTTCCTACAATGGAACGACGATGTACGACTTGCTGAAAACCATTGACGACCCGGCGGATTTGCGCCGCCTTGATCGCCGCCAGTTGCAACCGCTTGCCGACGAACTGCGTGCCTTCGTTCTCGAGAGCGTCTCGCAAACGGGCGGCCACCTGTCGTCCAACCTCGGTACGGTCGAACTGACGATCGCGCTGCACTACGTGTTCGACACGCCGCGCGACCGCATCGTCTGGGACGTGGGCCATCAGACCTATCCGCACAAGATCCTGACGGGCCGCCGCGACCAGATGTCGACGCTGCGCCAGCTCGGCGGCATTTCGGGCTTCCCGAAACGCGACGAGTCGCCGTACGACACCTTCGGCACCGCGCACTCGAGCACGTCGATCTCGGCGGCGCTCGGCATGGCCGTCGCGAGCAAGCTCAAGGGCGACAACGCCATGGGCATCGCCGTGATCGGCGACGGCGCGATGACGGCCGGCATGGCGTTCGAGGCGCTGAACAACGGCGGTGTCGAAGACGACGTGCCGCTGCTCGTGATCCTCAACGACAACGACATGTCGATTTCGCCGCCGGTTGGCGCGCTCAATCGCCATCTCGCGCGCCTCATGTCGGGCCGCTTCTACGCTGCCGCACGCGCAGGCGTGGAGCGCGTGCTGCGCCATGCGCCGCCGGTGCTCGACCTCGCGCGCAAGCTCGAAGAGCACGCGAAGGGCATGATCGTGCCGGCCACGCTGTTCGAGGAATTCGGCTTCAACTACATCGGGCCGATCGACGGCCACGATCTGGATTCGCTGATCCCGACGCTGCAGAACATCAAGGAACTGCGCGGCCCGCAATTCCTGCACGTCGTGACGAAGAAAGGCCAGGGCTACAAGCTCGCCGAAGCCGACCCGGTCCTGTACCACGGTCCCGGCAAGTTCAACCCGGCCGAAGGCATCAAGCCGTCCGCAACGCCCGCGAAGAAGACCTACACGCAGGTGTTCGGCGAATGGCTGTGTGACGCGGCCGAGCTCGACCAGCGTGTGATCGGCATCACGCCGGCCATGCGCGAAGGCTCGGGCATGGTGGAGTTCGAAAAGCGCTTCCCGGACCGTTACTACGACGTGGGCATCGCCGAGCAGCACGCGGTGACGTTCGCAGGCGGTATCGCGGCCGAGGGCCTGAAGCCCGTGGTCGCGATCTACTCGACCTTCCTGCAGCGTGCGTATGACCAGCTGATCCATGACGTGGCGCTGCAGAACCTGCCGGTCGTGTTCGCGATCGACCGCGCGGGCCTCGTCGGCGCCGATGGCGCGACGCACGCGGGTGCCTACGATCTGGCGTTCATGCGCTGCATCCCGAACATGATGATCATGGCGGCGTCCGACGAAAACGAATGCCGTCAGATGCTCTACACGGCGCTCCAGCAGGACTGCCCGACGGCCGTGCGCTATCCGCGCGGCGCGGGCACGGGTGTCGCGACCGTCAAGCAGATGGCCGCGCTGCCGGTGGGCAAGGGCGAAGTCCGCCGCGAGAGCAGGGCGCCGGCAGGCAGCCGCATCGCGATTCTCGCGTTCGGCACGATGGTTGCGCCGTCCCTCGCCGCAGCCGAAGAGCTGGACGCTACCGTGGCGAACATGCGCTTCGTGAAGCCGCTCGACGCGGATCTCGTGAAGCAGCTGGCCGAGACGCACGACTACCTCGTGACCGTCGAGGAAGGCTGCATCATGGGCGGCGCCGGTTCGGCCTGCGTGGAAGCCCTCCTTGAAAGTGGGGTTATCAAGCCCGTACTACAATTGGGCCTCCCCGACCGCTTCATCGACCACGGCGACCCGGCCAAGCTGCTGGCGGGCTGTGGGCTCGACGCAGCAGGGATCGCGAAGTCCATTCGCGAACGCTATCTCGACAAGGCGGCGAATGTGTCCGGCAAGTCGGTGATGCGCGTCGCGTAAGGTCGACTGAGGCTGCTATAGGTTAATTGGCGCCTCGCGCCAGACCATTCACATTTGAACTGGCGGGCGGGTTTCGTACCCGGCTTTCCGCCAGCAAACGCCGGCTCTTGCCGGCGTTTGCCATTTGCGCGCCGCACTCGGCGCGGCTTGAGGATAAGAACATGAATCAGATGAACCCGGCTTTCGTGATGCCGGACGTCCAAAGCTCCGTCGATACCCGTCAGATCGTGATCCAGCGCGTGGGCGTGAAGGCCGTGCGCCATCCGCTCACGGTGAAGACGGGCGCGGGCGACGTTCAGCCGAGCGTCGGCATGTGGAACCTCGACGTTCATCTGCCGGCAGATCAGAAGGGCACGCACATGTCGCGCTTCGTCGCGCTGCTCGAAGAGAACAAGGCGCCGCTCGAGCCCGCCACGTTCCGCGCGATGCTGGCTTCGATGCTCACGAAGCTCGAATCGCAGGCAGGCCGTATTGAAGTGACGTTCCCGTACTTCGTGAAGAAGGTCGCGCCGGTGTCGGGCGTGGAAAGTCTGCTGGACTACGAAGTGACGCTCACGGGCGACGTGCGCAACGGTCAAACGCGCCTCTTCCTCAAGGTGCTCGTGCCCGTGACGAGCCTGTGCCCGTGCTCGAAGAAGATCTCGCAATATGGCGCGCACAACCAGCGCTCGCACGTGACGATGAACGTCGAGTTCGAAGGCGATCTGCCGGTTGAGGACCTCATTCGCATTGCAGAAGAAGAGGCGTCGTGCGAACTGTGGGGCCTGCTCAAGCGCCCGGACGAAAAGTTCGTGACCGAGCGCGCGTATGAAAACCCCAAGTTCGTCGAGGACCTCGTGCGCGACGTGGCCGTGCGCCTGAACGCCGACTCGCGCGTGAGCGCCTATACGCTCGAAGCCGAGAACTTCGAGTCGATCCACAATCACAGCGCCTACGCCGTGATCGAGCATGACAAGCGCGTGGCGTAAAACTCGCCGCCTGGTTGCGCCGTCAACAAAAAAGCCGCCCTTGGGCGGCTTTTTTACTTCTGCGGCGGCAAGCGCATTACTGCTGCGCGAGCGACGTCAGATCCCAGCGCGGCTTCACCGTGAACGCATAGTCGCGCGTGGCTTGCTCGGGCCAGCGCTGCAGGCGCAGCGCGCCGGCGAGCGCGATCATCGCGCCGTTGTCGGTGCACAGCGACAAATCGGGGTAATGCACCTCGAAGCCACGCTTTTGCGCCGCCGCCGAAAGCGTCTCGCGCAACTGCTTGTTCGCGCCCACGCCGCCCGCCACCACGAGGCGCTTCATCTTCGTGCGCTTGAGCGCGGCGAGCGACTTCGCGGCCAGTACCTCGACGGCGGCATCGACGAAACCGCGCGCGATGTCGGCCTTGCCCTGTTCGCAGATGTTCGTGCCGAGCTTCTTCACTTGCGTGAGCACGGCCGTCTTGAGTCCGCTGAAGCTGAAGTCGAGATCGCCCGAATGCAGCATCGGGCGTGGCAGTTCGATCGCGCCGGGCGTGCCGAACTCCGCGAGGCGCGAGACTTCCGGACCGCCCGGATAGCCGAGACCAAGCAGCTTGGCCGTTTTGTCGAAGGCTTCGCCCGCGGCGTCGTCGAGCGTCTCGCCGAGGGTTTCGTAGACGCCCACGTCGGTTACGCGCATCAGTTGCGTATGGCCGCCCGACACCAGCAGCGCGACGAACGGAAATGGCGGCGGCGCGTCGACCAGCAGCGGCGACAGCAAGTGCCCTTCGAGATGGTGAATGCCCACGGTCGGGCGATTCCAGGCCATGGCGAGCGCATTGGCGATGCTCGCGCCCACGAGCAGCGCGCCCGCGAGGCCGGGGCCCTGCGTGAAGGCGATCGCGTCGATGTCGCTTTTCGCCGCGCCACTCTTCGCGAGCACTTCCTCGAGCAACGGCAGCGCACGGCGGATATGGTCGCGCGAGGCGAGTTCCGGCACGACGCCGCCGTACTCGCGGTGCATGGCGATCTGCGAGTGCAGCGCGTGCGCGAGCAGGCCGCGCTCGCTGTCGTAGAGCGCGAGGCCGGTTTCGTCGCAGGAGCTTTCGATGCCGAGAACAAGCATGATGTGGGGCGCG
The DNA here is from genome assembly GCF_009789655.1 of Paraburkholderia acidiphila. Taxonomy (GTDB): domain Bacteria; phylum Pseudomonadota; class Gammaproteobacteria; order Burkholderiales; family Burkholderiaceae; genus Paraburkholderia; species Paraburkholderia acidiphila. The sequence continues at coordinate 1,663,546 of NZ_CP046910.1, read as the reverse complement.
GCGATGGTTTCACGCGGGATGAACCGCTAAAAACCGTCGCTAAATCAAGAATTAAGAGAACATAAAAGTATAGCAGCGCGCGTGAAAGCCGGCTGAGGGCGGCAAGCGGAGCCCGGCGCGGACAAGCCCCGCTGCCGCGCAGGTAGAATGCGCGCCATGGAATCTTTCGACATCGCCGTGATCGGCGCAGGGGCGGCCGGCATGATGTGCGCGGCGGTGGCGGGCCAGCAGGGCGCTCGCGTGGCTCTGATCGACCACGCGCCGCGCCTCGCGGAAAAAATCCGCATTTCGGGCGGCGGGCGCTGCAACTTCACGAACCTGCACGCGAGTCCGGTCAACTATCTCTCGAACAACCCGCATTTCTGCCGTTCGGCGCTCGCGCGCTACACGCCGCGTGACTTCCTCGCGCTGCTGCGCCAGCATCGCGTGACCTGGCACGAAAAACACAAGGGCCAGCTTTTCTGCGACCAGTCGAGCGAGGCGATCATCGAGGTCCTGCGCGCCGAATGCGACGCCGGCCGCGTGGCGTGGCGCCGGCCGCTGCCGGTGGAGGCGGTGAGCCAGACCGGCGGAGCGGGCTTCACGCTCGGCACGCCGCAGGGCGAGATTCACGCGAAAGCGCTCGTGATCGCGACGGGCGGCCTGTCGATCCCGAAGATCGGCGCGACCGACTTCGCGTATCGCGTTGCCAGGCAGTTCGGCCACAAGCTCATCGACACGCGCCCGGCGCTCGTGCCGCTCACGTTCGCGCAGGACGAGTGGGCGCCCTACGTGCCGCTCGCGGGCGTCTCGCTCGACGTGCATGTGGCAACGGGCGAGCGCAAGACTGGCGGCGCCTTCGACGAAGACCTGCTTTTCACGCACCGCGGCCTTTCCGGTCCCGGCGTCCTGCAGATTTCGAGCTTCTGGCAGCCGGGCCAGCCGATCCGCGTGAATCTGCTGCCCGAACAGGATCCGGCGGCGGCGCTGATCGAGGCCAAGGGCGCGACGAAACGCCAGATCGGCAATCTGCTCGCCGAATGGGTGCCGGCGCGGCTCGCGCATGTGTGGCTGGAGGCGCATCAGGTGAAGGCCGACGCGCGTATTGCCGATCTGCCCGACAAAACGCTGCGCAAGATCGGCGAAGGGCTCGCCCAGTGGACGCTCACGCCCACGGGAACAGAAGGCTACAAGAAGGCCGAAGTCACGCGCGGCGGCGTGGACACGCGCGAGCTTTCCTCGGCGACGCTGATGAGCCAGCGCGTGCCGGGCCTCTACTTCGTGGGTGAAGCCGTGGACGTAACGGGCTGGCTCGGCGGCTACAACTTCCAGTGGGCGTGGGCCTCGGGCGTCGCGGCCGGGGAGGCTGCCGCGCAATATTCGCTGAGCGCAGCCTGACTTTCTGATCGATACGGACTGCCGAATCTCTCTCACGGTTGACCGCTGTCATGGTTGGCTGGGCGCCCGAGGTTCACGCTTGAATGCCTGACCACGAGGAAAAGGTACGAAACGTGAATCGAGAAGAACAGCAGAACATTGGGACACTCCGCGGGTCGCTGGGTGGACCGCTGCGGCGAATCATGATCGCGGTGGACGATTCGGCGGCGTCGACACAGGCACTGCGCTTTGCGTCGCGCGTGGTGCCGCGCGACGCCCAGGTGCGTATCGTGTGCGCAGCCGAACAGCCACGCGCGTGGAATGCGGGCGGCGCTTACACCGCGGGCGACGCGTGGATGACCGACGCGCTCAGCGTCGCGCGCGGCGAGTCTCTCCACGCAGCCGAGCGCACGCTCGAGCAGGCGATGACGGCGTTCAACGGGCAAGTGGCCCTGGTCGAAGGACAGGTGATCGGTCTCCCTGCCGAGACAGGCGCGGTCATGCCGGCGCTCGCCGATGCGGCGCGTGACTGGCAGGCCGACATGCTGATCGTCGGCACGCGGCATCAGGGGCGCATGAAGCGCTGGGTCGACGGCTCGGTTTCGGGCGCGCTCGCGGTTTGCGCGCCCTGTCCGCTGCTGGTCGTGCCCGTGGAGTACGACGAAACGCGCGCTAACGCGCCGCTCGCCCGCATCCTCCTGGCAACGGACGGCAGTCCGGCCTCGGCGCAAGCGATCGGCGCGGCAGTGCGGCTGGCCGGCCCGCAAACGGCGTTGCGCGCGGTTTATGTCGTGGACCGCAGCAGTATCGCCGGCGACCCGGTGCCGGGTTCGGTGCTCGAAGATGCGCTCGCCGAACTTGGCCGCAAGGCGCTTGCCGGCGCACACGAGCAACTCGACGCGTCGGGGAGCGTCTATGAAACGGCGCTCGTGGCCACCGCTCGCCTGCGCGACGACATCGCCCACACGGTTTTGCGCGACGCGCAGGACTGGCAAGCCGATCTCGTCGCGCTGGGCACACAGGGGCGGCGGGGCGTCGCGCGCTGGCTGCTCGGCAGCGTGGCGCAGCGCGCCATCGAGATCACACATGTGCCGCTGCTGCTCGTCGGGCCGGGCGTTGCCTGATGCCCCGCAGCCCCGCCAGGGAAGGCTCCGGGCGCTTTTGCCCCGTCGCCCGGAATTGGGGTTTCCCCCCAAGCAGGCACGCGATGCGCAAATCCGGAACTGCTATACTCAATCCTCTTTACCCCCGATCCGTTATTGGAAAATGACGACCATCCGCGTAAAAGAAAACGAACCCTTTGAAGTCGCCATGCGCCGCTTCAAGCGCACGATCGAGAAGAACGGTCTGTTGACCGAACTTCGCGCGCGCGAGTTCTACGAGAAGCCTACGGCTGAACGCAAGCGCAAGAAGGCGGCGGCGGTGAAGCGCCACTTCAAGCGTCTGCGCAGCCAGATGTTGCCGAAGAAGCTGTACTGATTCCGGCGTCGCCGTGGCGCGTGAACTTCGGGTCACTTTCGCGGCGACGTGGACAGCCGGTCCGCGGCTTTGGGTTATCTAGCGCAACGCGGCCGCCGCTGTCCTCTGGTGTGGTCGCAACCATGTCGAATTTGCGCCAACCCGCCTGGAAGCGTTTCCAGGCGGGTTTTTGCATTCCAGCAACCCCAACGTATTTCAGGTGAGTGATGAGTCTCAAAGACCAGATCAACGACGACATGAAAACCGCGATGCGCGCGCGCGAAAGCGAGCGCCTCGCCACGATTCGTCTGCTGCTCGCCGCCATCAAGCAACGTGAAGTCGACGACCGCGTGACGCTCGACGACGCCGGCATCACGGCCGTCATCGACAAGATGATCAAGCAGCGCAAGGACTCGATCAGCCAGTTCGAGGCCGCGGGCCGCACCGATCTCGTCGATAAGGAAGCTGCCGAGCTGACCGTCCTGGCCGCCTACATGCCCGCGCAGCTCTCGGATGCCGAGATCGCCGCCGAAGTGCAGGCCGCCGTCGCCCAGGTGGGCGCAGCCGGCCCGCAGGACATGGGCAAGGTGATGGGCGTGCTCAAGCCGAAGCTCGCCGGGCGCGCCGACATGACGGCCGTTTCCGGGCTCGTCAAAGCCGCGCTCACGAAGTAAGCGCAACCGGTTCGCACGCGGCGCCGGCCCGGCCCAGGGGCGACGCCGCGAGGCCCGTACGTCACGGCTATGTCACGTATTCGGGCCGCGCGAGCCCTGGTTGCCCAAGCGCGTACGCTTCGATGATTCCGCATTCGTTCCTGCAAGACCTGCTGAACCGCGTCGATATCGTCGACGTGGTGGGTCGCTACGTGCAGCTCAAGAAGGGCGGCGCGAACTTCATGGGCTTGTGTCCGTTCCACAACGAGAAGAGCCCCTCGTTCACGGTTAGTCCAACCAAGCAGTTCTATCACTGCTTCGGCTGTGGGGCGCACGGCACCGCCATCGGCTTCCTCATGGAGCACGCGGGGCTGACGTTCCCTGAAGCCGTCGAACAACTCGCCCAGTCGGTCGGCCTGAGCGTGCCGCAAGAGCCTTCGCCCCTGCGCGGCGGGGGCGGCGGAGCCGGCGCGGCCGGTGGCTATGCGCCGGCTGTCTCGAAGGCCGTGACCACCGCGCTTTCCGACGTCATGCAGACCGCTTGCGACTACTACCGCAAGCAGCTGCGCAGCGCGACCAACGCCATTCAGTACCTCAAGAAACGCGGCCTCACGGGCGAAATCGCCGCGCGTTTCGGCCTCGGCTACGCGCCGGATGGATGGCAGAACCTCGAAACCGCGTTTACCCAGTATCGCGACGACGCGCTGGTGGAGGCGGGCCTCGTCATCGTCAGCGAGAAGCAGGACGCGCAAGGCCAGTCGCGCCGGTACGACCGCTTCCGCGACCGCGTGATGTTCCCGATCCGCAACGTGAAGGGTCAGGTCATCGGATTTGGCGGCCGCGTGCTGGACGGCGGCGAGCCCAAGTATTTGAATTCCCCGGAAACGCCGCTATTTAACAAGGGCAGCGAACTGTACGGGTTATTCGAGGCGCGCCTCGCGATCCGGGAACAGCGCTATGTTCTGGTGGTGGAGGGGTATATGGACGTCGTCGCGCTCGCGCAGCTGGGTTTCCAGAACGCGGTGGCGACGCTCGGCACCGCGTGCACGCCGATCCACGTGCAGAAGCTCATGCGTCAGACCGACACGGTGATCTTCAGCTTCGACGGCGACTCGGCGGGCCGCCGCGCCGCGCGGCGCGCGCTCGATGCGTGCCTGCCGCACGCGGCCGACAACCGCACGATCCGCTTCCTCTTCCTGCCCCAGGAGCACGACCCGGACAGCTACGTGCGCGAATTCGGCGCCGAGGCCTTCGCTGAGCAGGTCGAGCGGGCCATGCCGCTGTCCCAGTTCATGCTCAACGAGGTGCTGGCGGACAAGGAGCTGGACCAGCCGGAAGGGCGCGCCCGGGCGCTGTTCGACGCGAAACCGCTGTTGCAGGCGCTGCCGGCGAATGCCCTGCGGGCGCAGATCATGCACATGTTCGCGGACCGCCTGGACGTGCCGTTCGAGGAAGTGGCCGCCTTGTGCGAAGTCGACGCGCGCATCGCCCAGGCGGCGCGCCAGGCGCCTGCACGCAAGGACCGGCACCTTGTGACCGGTATCGAGCGCAAGGCGCTGCGCAACCTCGTGATGCACCCGCGCATCGCCTCGCAGCTCGACGAAGAGGCCGAAAAGGCGCTGATTGGACTGACGCGCCACGGCGAGCTGTTCGAGGAAGTGACCACTCACGCGCGGGCACTGGGCGACGCGGCGGAGTTTCAGCTGCTTTCGGACCTGCTGAGAAATGGGGCCAATGCTCCAACCTTCGAGGAGATTTTTCGCGAAATTCTGGACTATGATGAAAACGTTCGGGATTTGCTGATGAAAAATCCGGAAGATGGCGCAGCGATAGAGGAGCGCCGCGAGCAGGAGCGGCTCGTGAGCGAAGAATTGACGGCGGCAATCCTGAAGATGCGGTACGACGCCTGTTGCGAGCGGCTGGACGCGCTTTCGCGGCAATCGCGCCATACGCCTGAGGAACTTGCCGAATTGATGTCACTGAATCAGACGCGAGCTGACATGAAACGTCAGCTCGGTTTGTAAGGGAAGGACCGCACAGGGGGATTATTGACCTGCGTGGTAAAATAACAGGTTTTCAGCGGTTTGTTTTTGTTTTTTCCGGGCGGACATAATGGGTTGGGGTAACCCATGAATGTTCAGTTTTCCAGCAAGGGGCGGAATGGCAATGGCAAAGACTACAGGCGGAAAAAAGGCAACCGGCAAGGGCTCGACGGAGCCGACCAGCGAGGTCACAGAGGCCGCAGTTGCCAGTTCTTCCGCCCGGTCGTCGGGCAGTGAGTCCACCAACCGTTCTGAACCGGCTACCCGGAAGAGGTCGATGACTGTTTCGGCTGCGCGAGCAGCGCCTGCACGTGCGGCGAAAGCCGTGACGCAGCCGGCAACGAAGCGGTCCGGTTCGAGAAGTGCAAGGGAAGTGCCTGCCGTCGAGGACGATGCGGCAGAGCGCGAGGCTCAAGCATCCACGGTTCACGAGGCTGTTGTCCAGCAGCCGCGAGTCGAGACACTAGCCGGTACGGCGAACTCCATGACGAAAAAGCTGAATGAAGTACCCGTCGATGACGACGCAAACCAGAGCGAAGACAGCACCCCCGCCGCGGGCAAGGTCGAAAAGACCACCCGCGCGCGCGACCGGCGAGCGAAGGAGAAGGCGCTGCTGAAAGACGCGTTCGCGTCGTCGCAGCCCGGCACCGTCGAGGAGCTCGAAGAGCGCCGCACGAAACTGCGTGCGCTCATCAAGCTCGGCAAGGAGCGCGGCTTCCTCACCTATGCGGAAATCAACGATCACCTCCCGGACAACTTCACGGAAACCGAGGCGATCGAAGGCATCATCAGCACGTTCAACGACATGGGCGTGGCTGTCTACGAGCAGGCCCCCGACGCCGAAACGCTGCTGCTCAACGACAACGCGCCGAACGCCTCTTCGGACGACGAAGTGGAAGAGGAAGCGGAAGTCGCGCTGTCCACCGTCGATTCCGAATTTGGCCGCACGACCGACCCGGTGCGTATGTACATGCGCGAAATGGGCACGGTCGAGCTGCTCACGCGCGAAGGCGAAATCGAAATCGCCAAGCGCATTGAAGATGGCCTCAAGCACATGGTCATGGCGATCTCCGCCTGCCCGACCACGATTGCCGACATCCTCGCCATGGCCGAGCGCGTGGCGAACGACGAGATTCGCGTGGATGAACTCGTCGACGGCCTGATCGATCCCAACGCCGAAGACACCGACGGCTTCAACGCCAAGGAAGCGGAAGAGATCGAGAACGAGGACGAAGAGGAAGAAGCCGAAGAGGAAGAAGAAGAGGAGGAGGAAGAGGACGACGGCGCGGCGCAGGCGACGGCCAACGCGGCGCAGCTCGAAGCCCTCAAGCGTGCCTCGCTCGAAAAGTTCGCCCTCATCAGCGAATGGTTCGACAAGATGCGCCGGGCGTTCGAGAAGGAAGGCTACAAGTCGAAGTCCTACCTCAAGGCGCAGGAAACGATCCAGAACGAGCTGATGTCGATCCGCTTCACGGCGCGTACCGTCGAGCGTCTGTGCGACACGCTACGCGCGCAGGTGGACGAAGTGCGCCAGGTCGAACGCCAGATTCTTCACACGGTCGTGGACAAGTGCGGCATGCCGCGCTCGGAGTTCATCGCGCGTTTCCCGGGCAATGAAACCGATCTCGAGTGGTCCGAGAAGATCGTTGGCGAAAGCCATGCCTATAGCGGCATTCTCTCGCGCAACATCCCGGCTATTCGCGAACAGCAGCAGCGCCTGCTCGATCTGCAGGCGCGCGTGGTGCTGCCGCTCAAGGACTTGAAGGAAACCAACCGCCAGATGGCGGCCGGCGAACTGAAGGCGCGCCAGGCGAAGCGCGAGATGACCGAGGCGAACCTGCGTCTCGTGATCTCGATCGCGAAGAAGTACACCAACCGCGGCCTGCAATTCCTCGACCTGATCCAGGAAGGCAACATCGGGCTGATGAAGGCGGTGGACAAGTTCGAATATCGTCGCGGCTACAAGTTCTCGACCTACGCGACGTGGTGGATCCGCCAGGCCATCACGCGCTCGATCGCGGACCAGGCACGCACGATCCGCATTCCGGTTCACATGATCGAGACGATCAACAAGATGAACCGCATTTCGCGGCAGATCCTGCAGGAAACCGGTCTCGAACCGGATCCGGCAACGCTCGCCGAGAAGATGGAAATGCCGGAGGACAAGATCCGCAAGATCATGAAGATCGCGAAGGAACCGATCTCCATGGAAACGCCGATCGGCGACGACGACGATTCGCATCTGGGCGACTTCATCGAGGACAACAACACGGTGGCGCCGGCCGATGCCGCGCTGCATGCCTCGATGCGCGACGTGGTGAAGGACGTGCTCGACTCGCTCACGCCGCGCGAAGCGAAGGTGCTGCGCATGCGCTTTGGTATCGAGATGAGCACCGATCACACGCTCGAAGAAGTGGGCAAGCAGTTCGACGTAACGCGCGAGCGGATTCGCCAGATCGAAGCGAAGGCGTTGCGCAAGCTGCGCCATCCGAGCCGTTCGGACAAGCTCAAGTCGTTCCTTGAAGGAAATTGAGCCTGGTTAGTTTTAATGCACAGAAGTCGTGTGCAAGTTGGCCAGGTCGACCCGCTTTCGTGTAGTATGTCGGCCTGTCGTCGAAAAGCCCGGCCTTTGGGTAGACCGGGCTTTTTTGTTGACACGTCATCGTTGTTTCGTTTGTCGCTACGCTTCGTAGCTTCGTGGGCCGGACGCCGTGTTGGTTGCAGGCAGCGGACTCATAATCCGCCTCCGAAAGGACGTCGTGGGTTCGAACCCCACCCGGCCCACCAAGGGTTTCAGCGATTTTGAAATCCTGAAACCATCTCCGCAGAACCCTATTTTCCTACTGGTTCACCGGACGATCGCTAGAGGCATTACGGTCGAATCTGAACCTTCAATGCGCCAGAACGCTTGTCATCCGCAGTAGCAAAGGCACGAGCCGCGTCAGCAATCGGGAACTCATGCGTGATCAGCTTGCGAAGCTGCTCGCCTTTACGCGCGAGAAGGTCGATGGCGATTTCGAAGTCGTGTTTCCCGTCCAGATACCCGTAGCAGTTGGAAAACTGAAACGTAAGCTCCTTCGTTAGGGGTGGGAAGACCTCCACGCCTTTGAAGCCAGGATCGAATCCACCGGCGATCGCTACTGTCCCCAGGGGCCGAACGAACCTGCATGCTTGATCGATCGTCGGTTGCGTTCCTCCAACGGCCTCAATCACAAAATCGGCGCCGTAAGGGTTCGCTTGCAAGACTCGGTTAATGGCCGCGCCGAGGTCCGCGGGGAGAGCATCGTCTGCGCCAATTGCCTTCGCTATCTCCCCCTGAAAGGCATGCTTTGCGACGACGAATACATGCGACGCACCGGCGTCGATTGCCGCAGCGGCTGCGCTTAGGCCGATTGCTCCGGCACCGATCACGACACCAGTCGTGCCGGGCTTGACGCCTGCCCGACGCACGGCGTGAATGCCAACAGCAAGTGGTTCGACCAGCGCGCCAAGGGAGTCGTCAACCGAGTCTGGCAGATTGAATGTCGCCGAGTCCTTTACACGCACGTACTCTGCGAAACCGCCGGAGCGAAAGGGAAGCGCCTTGTTGATGCAGTGAAATGGCTGCCCGCTGACGCAGTATTCGCATGTTCCGCACATGGCGTTCACGAACGAGTCCGCTGTGACGCGTTGTCCGATACGCGCCGAGGGTACACCTTCACCCACTTCGACAATGATGCCGGCGTATTCGTGACCATGCGGGCGGTCGTGCTTGCTCGCATCTTTTCGGTACGCGTGCAAGTCAGTTCCGCAGATTCCTGCGGCCCCGACCTTGATTACGACCGTTCCAGGCAGCGCCTCTGGTCTATTGATCTTGACGACGTCGATTTCGCGAAGGCCAAGGTGAATTGCAGCGAGCATTGGCGCGCCGCAATCCGATTGCGTCGGTGATGCTGGTTGAGGAGCTAGTGACGCAAGCGAAAGCCCCGCTTCAACCAGGCGCGGAAGTCGATTTATCCGAAATTCGTCCGACCCCATAAGGCCCTTGACGAGATCCAGTGTGTTGTAGACGCTCTCCATCCAATGCTCCGCAGCGCCGGGTTCAGCCGGGCGCCCGAGCAAGAGTAAATATGCGGATTCCACGTCCTGTTTGGTAATCACGAAGATCTCCCAGCCTATTGAGTTAAGGGCGGCAGCGATTTCAGGAACGCATGCAGATCGAAGCCATCGACATATTGGTCGGCTGTGAAATTAGAGAACTCGACGTTGCGTCGCCTGAGGGAGCGAGGTGCGATTGCGCGAAGCGCTGCACGGTAGATGTCGGCGTGCGATTCGTATGCGCAAAGTAGTTTATTTTCGATGAAAGCTACGGGGCGCAGCTTCGTTTGGCCGTCAAAGTAGCGCACCGCGCCGGTGACGATCCCAGGCCAGTCGGGATTCAGGATGTCATCTATCGCGACGATACCGTACGGCGCAAGGGTCGACTCAGCCAAGCGAAGGTCATTCAGGAAAACGTCATGGGTATGCCCCCCATCGACCGAAAAGAACCGCACCCGCTGGCCGTCCGGCATGAGTTCGTCCGCAGTGACATCGAGTGAGGAACGCTTGAATATCAACAGTTCAGGGCGCGGCGCATAGGTCGACATGGTCTTTACAAACACGTCTTGTGTTAGTGCGCGAAGAGGCGCTTCAAATCCGGCTTCGCCATATCCGGCAATGTCTTCGTTTTGATCCTGATCTTCAAAAAGGTCGACCGCGATGACTTTCTCATCCGGTAGAGCCGACGTCGCCAGGCCAGCGACGTACTTGCCATGGTAGACACCGATTTCCGCGATATTTCCACGGTAGCCATTACGCACCTGAAATTGTGCGAGGGCGGCCGAGACGTACGCACTGCTAGGCAGGACCATGCCCTCGATGACAGGCAGATTCCTTAGCCAGCTAACCAAGTTCGGCTCTGGGTACACGCCAAACCTGGCAGCGACTTCTTCGTTAGAAGGTATGGTCGATGACGGCGATATCGCGCGATTGAATACGCCGAGTGCGAACTCCTGGGAACCGAGAATCCCGTTCACGAGTTCGTCAGGGTAGGTGCAACGTTCCAGCCAACGGTTGATTGCCTCTTCACCTTCGGGTTCTCGACGCAAAAGCAGTTGGTAAGCAGCTACAACATCATGCTTTGTAATCACGAGGATCGCTCCTGATGGGGTCGTTGGTCGCGACGGCATTGTAGCCTGGTGTATTAATCTGGAATGATTGTTTCCAGTTTGTAATATTTGGGTGGGTGCCCCCCATTCGGCGCCGTCCGATGCGTTGCGAGCCTCGGCGTGAACCCAGCGTCCGCCCGCTGCTTTGGTCCGTCACCGATAACAACAATGAACATGCCTGAGAGCGACTCGAGCGTTGAGACATTCACACGCGGTCATATGATTGCCTTGAACACGACGCGTGCGCTTGGCATTGCCCGCCTGCTCGTGCCAATCCTGGTAGCGTCGCCGCGCTGCCATGCCGCGCGCAATGGCCTCTCCGGCTTCATCGTTTGCTTCGGGTTGTGCTACCGAGCCAAATATATGCGCCTCGCAGTTTCGGCGTGTTGCGGTACCATGAGCCGCTTTCGCCAATGGTGATCAACAAAGCAAGCGCGTCTTAACAATCGAACTGGAACAATGGCTGAAGATATACGTCTGGTAGTTTGGGATCTCGACGAGACTTTCTGGAAGGGTACGCTGACCGAAGGCGGAATCGAGTACGTCGACTCGCATCATGCAATCGTCGTCGAACTTGCTCGGCGCGGCATTATGAGTTCTGTGTGCTCAAAAAATGATCCCGATCCGGTCATGAAAATACTGGATGAACGGGGCGCTTCCCGCTATTTCATTTTTCCGGACATTTCATGGAACCCAAAAGGGCCTCGCCTCAAAGATTTGATAGCGCGTGTGCAATTGCGTCCGGAAACGGTGCTGTTTATCGATGACAACCCCAGCAACCGATCTGAAGCCCTGGCAATGGTGCCGGGTATCCAGGTTGCCGACGAGCGCATCATCGGCACGCTTTTGAGCAACCCGCGAACGCAAGGCAAAGACGATTCGAGCTTTTCGCGGCTCCAGCAGTACAAGTCGCTCGAGAAGAAGGCTCAGGATCAGAAGACGTCAGGCGGCAGCAATGAAGCTTTTTTGCGGGCCAGCCACATCCGGGTCGAAATCGACTATGACGTCGAAGCGCATATCGAGCGAGCGATCGAACTGATCAATAGAACGAATCAGCTTAATTTCACGAAGCTTAGGCTGCCCGAAGATCTTGCTGCCGCGAAGCGGGAACTACGTGAACAGATCTGTCCGTTCGATCGTCACGCTGGCGTCGTGCGTGTCGTCGATAATTACGGCGATTACGGCATCATCGGCTTCTTTCTCGTTGACGCGAACAAGGCGACGAAAGGCGACACGGTCAACGCGAGCCTTGTCCACTTCTGTTTCTCGTGCCGAACCTTGGGGATGGGCGTCGAGAAATGGGTCTACGAAAAATTGGGACGGCCGGATCTGACTGTCGTGGGCGACGTCGTTTCGGATCTTTTCGGCAGTGAGCCGATCGACTGGATCAATCAGGATGGAGCAGTAGGTTCGGATCGACCAGCCGACGGCGGTCAAAAGCTGGAATCCGTGGTTGTTTATGGCGGTTGCGAGGCCGAACCGCTTGCGCTCTACATGAAGGCGCTGTCCAGGCAAGTGCGCTCGATCGGCCATTTTGCGGCTGGCGGATTGTATTTGCGTATGAACAGCGCGCGCGTGGCACTGGGCGTCTTAAACCGAACGGAGCACGAGTTTGCTTCGGATGCGCAGGCTATGGGGTTGCCGCAAAAAATATTGTGCGACAACTTCTTCGCAGCGGCTACCGCCGGTACCGTCTTTGTTTTCAATTTCAATATCGACATCAATCCACATTACGCGCTGAGGCACAAGAAGTTTGGCTGGGAACTGCTTGTCGAACCGCGTTTCCTGCCGCATACGAGCCTGCTGGGATTATCGGAAGAAGCGTGCCGGGCGCATATGGAGCAGTGTGCTGGAGCCTATTCTGCCGACATGCAGGAACAGGTCGTAGCGGCATGGCAGTACGCTATGGAAACATATGAGGTCGTCTTGAAGGACTCTCAACTCGAACATATTGCCGATTTGCGTTGCCTGCTTGACAGTATTCCCCAGCATTGCAAGGCGGTCGTGGTGGTGAACCATGACAAAGTGCGTTCGTCGATGAGCGGGGAGAACACTGTTTCTAATCCGGCGGTTTTGTCCTATTTGGCAGCCGTGCGCGAATTGACGAGTCGATATGACTATGCGGCGGTCGTCTCAGTGTCCGAGATCATCGAAGATGTTTCTGATTTGCAGGAAGGCGGCCATTACGCGCGACACGTCTATCAGAAGGTCGCGCGGCGCATTGCTGAACTCACAAGGTTGTCGGTCGGACGTACGGAACCGCCTGTGCGTCAGCCTTGGATCGATGCGCGGCACCAGTTCTATCTCGACGCGGCGGGTGCGAAGCAGTCCGCTGCGACGGCCGTAGACGCTGCATACCAGGCGCTTCTGGGCCGAGCCCCAGATGCCGACGCCCGCGCCCGCGCAATCGATGAACTCGTTAGCAAGAGGCTTCGATTTGAAGACCTTCTAAAAGCCATTTTGAATTCCGGCGAGTTTGCGCAAAGGCGATTGACGAGCGTTTGATGGGCGATGCGTACGCGCAGATCCCGCCGGGATCGTTCGGGAGAAGCCACACCGCGGTATTTGTGACGTGCTGACGCAAAAGGCTTCGCGCTTGATGGCTTCGCATCGATTGCGAAGCCGTATTCGCCCAGGTATTTGACTGACGGCGCCGCCGAAAGGATGTCGCTGCGCAACCCCCTCTCCATTGCGCAATCCCTCCTGTCTCTCCTGTCTGGTCGTCCGATCGTCTTCCACAGTATCCGCAGCCCATGCGGACCTCATGTTCCGTCGTGCTTCGGGTTCTTGCGCACGCGCGCGTGGGTTCGATCCGCTCTCGCCGTCTTGCCCTCAGCTCAAGGTGTCACATAAATATGGCCCTAAAGTTTGTTTCCATACATCCGTAATATCGGCGTTGGCGTGCTGAAAACGTGAGCGATAGTCATCCGTTCGATGCGTGCCGCATATTTCGACCTGCTCGACGCGTTGGTGATGACGAAAAGGGCCTTCGTGCATCTTCCGCGGCAGCGTTGCATTCTCAAACACAAGCAAAGGACATTCGCGACCCACTCAACAATCCGGCAGGCAAGGCGGTACACGGAAGGCCGAAGCGCTGGCTGACGTGTGGCCGCGGGGAAACTTGGCAAAGACTCAAGGCACCCTGAGAGACCGTTTTATCAGGAGCCGTTATTCACCTTGCTGGACCGGCAAGAAAACGAAGGCTTCCTGTAGACGGGTAAGAACACTTCAAGTCGGCAAAGAACCGGCTACGGGGAACATATGCGTAACCAACGCTTCAAGACGATATCTGCAGTTAGCACGACAATCGCGCTCGCAGTGGCGCTCGCCGCTTGCGGCGGCGGTGGTGGCGACACCTCCACTACCTCGACGAACACCACCACGAACACGCCGGTTACCTCGGCTCCCGGGACGGCGACGCCAACAGCGGATGGTCAACTGCATGCGGCGTGCACGAACTGCGGCGCGTCGGACGACCAGACCTATTCGGGCAGCGGTGTCGGCGTATGGCAGGCGCTCAATTCGAGCGCGCAAAACGACACCGTCACCATTGCACTCAAGAATGTGACAGGCAAGAACGTGTCCCTCGTCTTCACCAACGAAGGCACGACTTCGCAGACCATGCAGTCGATTCCCGTCACGCAGAGCATGATTAGCGGGCCCAGCATGAGCCAGATGGCGCAAGCGGAGCAGGCCGCAGCCAGCAACTCGGAGTCGCCGCAGATGAGGGCGATTCATGAGTTCAACGAGAATGGCTGGGTTAGCCTCGCGACCCGGCAGACCAGCGCGGTGACACAGCGCAACATGCTGAGCGCAGCGGCTTCGCAGATCGTCGGCGTGGGCGCGACGCGCTCGTTCTGGCTTGCTGACGGCACCACCCGGGCGACGACGCTCGAAGCACAGTCGCAGACGTCCGACGGCACGACGGTCAACATCTGGGTTCAGACCAGCGAATACACGTCGTCGAAGGTGACGCCGCAAATCGTCGCGCAGTTGATGCAGAAGTACGCGGGTTCGGGCGGCGTCTATGACATCGACACGAGCATCGGCGGTCCGTTCTGGGGGGCGGGCTTGTACAGCGGCGTGATTGCCCCGACCGGCCAGCCGATTGACCTGGTGGTGGTGAACCTCACGCCGGACGGACAGCCATTCGGCCTCGTCGGTTACTACTATTCGCTGAACAATTTCACGAACGCGGGTACTGGCCAAACCGCGACGAGCAACGCGGACCTGTCGCTCTACCTGGACTCGGAAACGCTGTATCTGGGCGGCACAGCGGGCATTCAGGCAATGCAGACGACCATGGCGCACGAAAGCCTGCACATGCAGAACTTTTATCGCCGCGGCATGCTGATGGGCGACCAGTATCGGTACGCCACGTGGCTCGAAGAAATGACGGCCATGATGATGGAGGACTGGGCGAGCTTCAAGCTCGACTCGACGTACAACTCGGTGCGCGACAACCGCTTCCCGCAATACCAGACCTACAACGGCCATGGCAGCTATCTGTGCGGGCTGACCACATGGGACCCGATGGACACGGGATGCGACAGCTACTCGACCAATGGTTCGTTCGGTGGCTTCCTGAATCGCCAGCTGGGCCTGGACTTCTACAAGGCGCTGCTGAACGACAAGAGCTCGACGGACTCGTTGGCGGTGCTTAACGATGCCATCCGCCAGTTCCGTTCGGGGTCGAGTGTCCAGCAGGAGTTGCGTCACTTCACGGCGGCCGCGGGCTCGCAGATTCCGCTCGGCGCCAACATGGCGGACTATTCATTTCCGGCCCGCACGGATAGTGGCTTCACGCTGCCCGCCATTGACCCCTCGCTTGGCCAACAAGACTTCCCGGCGTCTTCGCCGAGTGTCCTGCTCGGCATGGCCAGTTTGCCGGTAGTCCGTTCTCACGTGTCGGCCTCGTATCAAGAGACGGTGACGGTGCCGCCGGGGACGACACTCACGGTGGTCGTTCACTAAGGCAACCTAAGCTTCGACCCCAAGCCGCCTCGTTGCTGAGGCGGCTTTTTTCATTCATCATCCTGGTGAGCCGGCTGGCTAACCGGTCGGGCTCTTCAGTCAGAAACGGATTCGGACTATCGTGCTGAAGAAAATCGCTTTTGCTACTACGTTGCTCTGCGCCGGGTGCGCTGGCGCAGTCCTTGCGGGCAACCCCCAACCGGGCGATATCGTTGACCTTCACGGCCGGCTTGTTTTGCGTGGCAACGAGCCGTTCGTCTATCCCGTCGTTTATGACGACACGGGGCGCATCTGGACGCTCAAAGGCATCAGCCGGCCCGACGCAGCGAAACTACAAAACCATATCGTGCGGGTGAACGCCAAAGTGACATCTGACGATACCTCCGGACCTTCAGCGCAGGTTCAGTCCATCTCGGTCGACGACCCCAGGTAGCGCCCATCCCGGCAACGTGCGCCACCCGGCATTGGCGCACGCATTCGCGATCCTCGAGGCCTTGAGGCATCGAAGCGGCGGGCCTTTGCGCCTCACTCGCACAATCGACCCTTTTATACGCTCATGCGCATGCGAGCCCGCTCTTGCCGCCGCACCAGGGACATTCCTGGGGTAGCTTTTGGGGATCCAACTTGACCTCTCATATTCCTGTGTGTGAATATTCATTCATGCACAGGAATATGAATCCGTGCAGCCACGTTGACCCGGCACGGGCGACGGCGTAACGGTTATTTAGTGTCGATACGTGTGGGCAGCTCACCAGCCGGCCGCGGTATGGGCAATTGCGTGCCTTCTATTTCAATCAATCAGTAGTGCAGATGAAAATGGCCACTCCCTCATCTCCGGCAGCTGGATCGCTGCATGGCTTGCGCGTTGTAGACCTGTCCCGTGTTCTCGGCGGCCCATACTGCACGCAGATCCTTGCCGACCACGGCGCGGAAGTCATCAAGATCGAGCCGCCTGGCGGCGACGAAACGCGCGGCTGGGGGCCGCCCTTCGACGGCGAGACCGCTTCGTACTTCCAGGGCGTCAATCGCAACAAGCTGGGCGTCGTGCTGGATCTCACCCAGCCGGCGGAGCGCGAGCGGCTGCTCGCGCTGCTCGAAACGGCTGACGTGCTGGTGGAAAACTTCAAGGTCGGCACGCTCGAGCGATGGGGGCTGGGTTACGACACCGTGCTGGCCGCGCGCTTTCCGCGGCTCGTGCATTGCCGCGTGTCGGGCTTCGGCGCTGACGGCCCGCTTGGCGCGTTGCCGGGCTACGACGCGGCGATTCAGGCGATGACCGGTCTCATGAGCGTGAACGGGGAGGCAGGCGGTGCGCCGCTGCGCATCGGCGTGCCGATCGTCGATCTCGTGACGGGACTCAATGCGGCCCTCGGCGTGCTGATGGCGTTGCGCGAGCGCGAGGTGAGCGGGCGGGGCCAGTTCGTCGAATCGACGCTGTTCGATTGCGCGCTCTCGATCCTGCACCCGCACACGCCCAATTACTTTTACTCGGGCAATGAGCCGCAGCGCACCGGTAACGCCCATCCGAACATTACGCCTTACGACATGTTCCACACCGGCAGCGGTGATATCTTTCTCGCGGTCGGCAACAACACGCAGTTCGGGGCGCTCTGCCGACTGATCGATGCGCCGCACCTCGCCGACGACCCACGCTTTGCCGACAATCGCTCGCGCAGCCAGCACCGTACCGACCTGCGCGCAGCACTCGAACAACACTTCGCCGGCTGGGATGGCCCACAGCTGGCCGACATGCTCGTGCGCCACGGCGTGCCATGTGCACCGGTACTTGGCGTAGGTGCGGCGCTCGCGCATCCCCACGTCGACCATCGCGCAATGAAGGTCGAGATGGGGTCCTACCGTGGAATCGCGTCGCCGATCAAGCTGGGCCGCACACCGGCCACCTACCGAAGCGCGCCGCCGGCGCTCGATGAACACGCGGCACGGGTATTCGGCGAGCCATCGCGCAAGAAGGCATAGCCGGCTGATCGGCAAGCCATCCAATAGAACCACGACAGCGGCATACGCAACGCCGCGCAGGAGACAGGAATGACACCTGGCAAGCAGACGGGAAGCATGGCGCACACGGGGACCGGATCATGCTCGCGCTAACCGGTACGCTCGCGATCATCGCTCTTTTCACGCTGATCATCACGAAGCGGCTTTCGCCTCTAGTCGCCCTGATCGCCGTGCCCATCGTCGCCGCGCTCGCTGCGGGATTCGGTCTCTCCACGGCGAAGTTCATCGTTCACGGGGTACAGAACATCGGCCCGGTCGCCGGGATGTTCGTATTTGCGATACTTTTCTTCGGCATCCTGACTGATGCGGGGATGCTCGATCCGATCATCAACGGCGTGTTGCGCGTGGTGGGTTGCCATCCGCCGCGCATTGTGATGGGTTCCGCGCTGCTTGCGCTACTCATCCACCTCGACGGTTCGGGCGCGGTTACGTTCCTCGTCACACTGCCCGCAATGATGCCGCTCTATACCCGCCTCGGACTCGATCGCCGCATTCTCGCGTGTGTCGCCTCCATGGCGGCAGGCGTCAACTTCCTCCCCTGGGTCGGGCCCATGCTGCGCGCTTCAGCGGCCCTGCATATTCCGGGCACCGTCATTTTCTATCCGATGATTCCCGTGCAGATAGTCGGCCTGGTTTTCGTGTTCGGCACGGCATACATGCTGGGCAAGCGCGAGGAAAAGCGTCTCGGTCTCACACGCGAACATGCCGCCGGCATCGCCGCCACCCCGCGCGTGCTCACGCCGGAGGAACTCGCGCTGCGCCGGCCAGAGCGCTTCTGGATCAACCTCGTGCTGACTCTCGTCGTGCTCGTGACGCTCGTGTCGGGCATTGTCGATCCCATGGTGATGTTCATGATCGGCACCGTGCTGGCGCTCGTCATCAACTACCCAGATGTGAACCAGCAGCGCGAACGTGTCGACGCCCATGCGAAAGCGGCCCTGATGATGGCGAGCGTGTTGCTCGCTGCGGGTGCTTTCACCGGCATCATGACCGGAACCGGCATGCTCAATGCGATGGCCGAAGTCGTTGTGCGCCATGTGCCAGCCGATCACGCGCGCCATATGCCATTCGTGCTGGGACTCGTTTCAATGCCGCTCAGCCTGTTATTCGATCCCGACTCGTTTTACTTCGGCATCCTTCCAGTTTTGGCGAAGAGCGGGGAACTGCTGGGCGTGCCACCCGTGCAGATGGCCCAGGCGGCGCTCCTCGGTCAGATGACTACCGGTTTTCCCGTTAGCCCACTCACACCAGCAACGTTCCTGATCGTCGGCCTGACGGGCGTGGAACTGGCCGAGCATCAGAAGTTCACGATTCCATTCCTGTTTGCCGCCACGGTGCTGATGGTGTTCACCGCAGTCCTGGTGGGCGTGTTCCCGCTCTAGTACCGCTTTTGTTTATGTTTTGAGAGGAGGTCCGTATGAATTTCAACCTCAATGAAGACCAGCAGTCGATTGTCGCTGCAATCGAAAAGATCTGCGAACGATTCGACGACGGCTACTGGCTCGAACGCGACCGCGAAGGCGGATTTCCGCACGACTTTCACCGCGCACTCGCCGATGCTGGCTGGCTTGGCATTGCGATGTCGCCGGACTACGGCGGCTCCGGGCTCGGCATGACCGAAGCGGCGCTGATGATGCGCACCATCAGCGCTTCCGGCGCGGGGCTTTCGGGCGCGTCGGCTGTGCATATGAATATCTTCGGACTCAATCCGGTACAGGTGTTCGGCAACGAAGCGCAGAAGCAGCGATTTCTGCCGCCCCTCATCGAGGGCAGCGACAAAGCCTGTTTCGCCGTGACCGAACCCGACGCTGGCCTGGACACGACGCACCTGAAAACGCAGGCCGTGCGCAACGGCGATCACTACGTGCTCACTGGCCGCAAGATCTGGATCTCGACCGCACAGGTCGCGAACAAGATGCTGATCATCGCGCGCACGACGCCACTGGACCAGGTGGCGAAGCCGACCGACGGCCTGAGTCTTTTTTATACCGACCTCGACCGCACGCGAGTCGAAGTCCGCGAGATCGAGAAGATGGGCCGCAAGGCGGTCGATTCGAACATGCTTTTCATCGACGGTTTGCGCGTGCCGGTGGACGACCGCATTGGGGAGGAGGGCAAGGGCTTCCACTATCTGCTGCATGGTCTGAATCCGGAGCGCATCCTGATCGCCTCGGAAGCGGTGGGGCTCGGCCAGGCGGCGCTGCGCCACGCGACGCAGTACGCGAAGGACCGTGTCGTGTTTGGACGTCCCATTGGGCAGAACCAGGCCATCCAGCATCCGCTCGCGCAGGCGTGGATGGCACTCGAGGCCGCGAACCTGATGGTGATGAAGGCCGCCACGCTATACGACGCGGGCGAGCCGTGCGGCGCAGAAGCCAACGCCGGGAAATATCTTGCTGCCGAAGCGGCATTCCAGGCTTGCCAGACGGCCATTGCAACCTTGGGGGGGATGGGCTACGCGAAGGAATACCACGTCGAACGCTATCTGCGGGAGTGTATGATTCCAAGGCTCGCGCCCGTCAGCCCGCAAATGATCATGTGCTTCATCGCGGAAAAGGTGCTCGGGCTGCCGAAGTCTTACTGAACACCGCAAGGGGCGGCGCGCCGCCTTGCGACCACTGCCCGATCCATGGACGTCAAACTCGTTGCCCGCACGCTCGACCTGTTCGAACTCTTCGCCGCCGAACAGAGGCCATTGGCGCTCGCCGAAATGGCGCGGCTTCTGGAGGTGCCCGCGTCGAGTTGCCTCGCGCTTGCGCGCACGCTCGTGAGCCGCGGCTATCTGTACGAAGTGCGCAAGCGGGGAGGCTACTATCCGACGCGGCGTCTGCAACTGCTCGCCAACGCGATCAATGCCGTCGATCCGGTGGTCCAGATGTTGCATCCCCGTCTTGTCGAGCTGCGCGACGCGACAGGCGAAACCATCGTGCTTGGCAAGATCCACGGCACGCAGGTCATTTATCTCGACGTGGTCGAATCGGAGAAGGCGGTGCGCTATGCATGCGTGCCCGGCTCATTGCGCCCGTTGCATGCGAACTCGATCGGCAAGGTGATTTGCGGCGAACTCGATGCGCCGACGCGCGACGCCCTCTGCGCAAAACTTCATTTCGAGCGATTCACCGGCGCGACGGTCGCCGATCGCACCACGTTCATCGATCAGGTTAGCGCTGCGCATGAGCGCGGCTGGTATGCGAACATCGGCGAGAGTGCGCCCGAGCTTTCGGCGGTGGCCGTTGCCCTCGATTTCGGCGGCGACCTGTACGGACTCTCGATTGGCGGCCCGACCGAGCGAATCCGCGAGCAACTGAGCGAGCACGTGGCAACACTGACCACCGCGAAACAGCAGATTCTCTTGACCTGGCAAAAGAGCGACGCGGACTGAGTTTCGCTTTTCTGCGTAATATCCTTACCGAACGTTCACGCCGCTGCAGCCAAAACCCTGGTTGACAAGGGTCGACCGTTTAATTAACGTACGTTAACTAAACGATCGTTCGCTAACAGGAGACAGCATGCAGTCCGACAAGGTGCAACCGAAAGTCGTGCTGGTGATTGGGGCAGGAGATGCAACTGGGGGCGCGATCGCATCGCGATTCGCCCGCGAGGGCTACATCGCCTGTGTGAGCCGCCGCTCGGCAGACAAGCTGGAGCCGCTGGTCGCACGTATTCGCGAGGCCGGCGGTGAGGCCTACGGGTATGGCAGCGACGCGCGCAAGGAAGAGGATGTCGTGGCGTTGATCGAGCGCGTCGAAGCCGAGCACGGTCCGATCGAGGTCATGGTATTCAACATTGGTGCGAACGTGCCCTGCAGCATTCTGGAAGAGACGGCGCGCAAGTACTTCAAGATCTGGGAGATGGCCTGCTTCAGCGCATTTCTCAACGGCCGCGAGGTGGCGAAGCGGATGGTTGCGCGAGGGCGCGGGACGATTCTCTTCACGGGCGCGACGGCAAGCGTGAGGGGCGCGGCGGATTTCGGCGCATTTGCGGGCGCCAAGCATGCGCTTCGGGCGCTTGCGCAAAGCATGGCCCGGGAACTGGGGCCGCGCAACGTTCACGTCGCCCACGTCATTGTCGACGGCGCCATCGATACCGACTTTATTCGCACGAATTTCCCGGAACGCTACGCCTTGAAGGAAAAGGACGGCATCCTGAATCCGGAGCACATCGCCGAGAACTACTGGTATCTGCACCAGCAGCCCCGCGACGCCTGGACGTTCGAGCTGGATCTGCGTCCGTACATGGAGCGCTGGTAAAAGGCGGACTCCCGAGGGCGCTGCGGAAATGCGAAGACTACTTCAGGGTATCGATATCGAGCGCTTCACCCAGAAGCCGCCGGCTCGACGCGAGAATTTCGCGCCGCGTGCGTTCGCTTTCCACCGTGCGCGCAAGCAGAAGGGCGCCGACACATTGCGCCATGACTGCCCACGCGGTGTCCTTGTCGTCGAGGTGAGCACTCCAGCTCTTCTGGATACGCTTGAGCGCTTTTTCGACTTCCGCTCGCGCGGCGGGCGTGCCTCGCGCGATTTCCGGGCCGATCGCGGGCAGTGCACAGCCCGATTCGGGATGCAGGACGTGATACGTGCTCAGGTAGCTTCTCAGGCGTTTGCCGAGATCGGCTTCGGGCGCGTCATCGCCTACTGCGAGCAGATCGGCGCTGTTGGACGCCTCCTCACCGACGAGGGCGTCGAAGAGCGCCTGCTTGGAAGGGAAATGATTGTAGAACGCGGCGCCTGACAGCCCGATCGACGCCATCAGCGCATCGATACCCGTGGAAGCGAAACCGCCTTCCTTCGCGATGGCGCGGCTGCTGTCGATAAGCCTGCGGCGCGTTTCCTCTTTGTGCGAGCTTGAATAGCGCATGGTGAAGATCTAGTCAGGGTATCGAATGAGAATAGCATAACCTTCGTTCAGTTAACGATCATTTATCAATGACCTTTGCGGGGCATCCGCAGCGAATCGCATCGGTGACCGGAAAGGGCGCATCAGGGGGAACGAGAGGGTGAAAACAGTAGAGTTCTATTTTGACTTCGGAAGCCCGGCGAGCTATCTCGCCTGGACGCAACTGCCGGCCATCGCCGCTCAAAGCGGTGCTGAACTTGTGTATAAGCCGGTCCTGCTGGGAGGTATCCACAAGGCGACGAACAATGCGTCGCCGGCGGCCATACCTTCAAAAGGCGCCTGGATGCAGATCGATCTCGCGCGCTTTGCCCGGCGCTACGGCGTCCAGTACGCCCATAACCCGCACTTCCCGATCAACACGCTGATGCTCATGCGCGCTGCAACCGGTTCGCAGATGCATGACGAGCAACTATTCCTTCGCTATGTCAGCACGGTGTTTCGTGCAATGTGGGAGCAGCCCCGGAACATTGGCGACTTACCGACGCTGCACGCCGTTCTTGAGGAAGCCGGTCTCGATAGCGCGCTCCTGTTCCGGTTTGCGGAGGATCCCGCAGTGAAGGAGCGTCTGAAGCGCGAAACCGAGGCGGCCGTTGCGCGAGGTCTGTTCGGCGCGCCGACGATGTTCGTGGGTGACGAGATGTTCTTTGGGCAAGACCGGCTCGATTTCGTCAAGGAAGCATTGCGATAACCGCACACACTGAATCGGCACAGATCACGGAACATGTGAAGGAGACGAGCGTGGAACGGAAATGGCTTGAGCAGTATCCACACGGTGTGCCCGCCGATATCGAACCTGGGGAATACGAATCGATAGCGGATTTCCTGACCGGAACGGCCGCGGCGCATCCCGCCCGAACTGCATTATGTTGCGCAGACGTCGAACTCGATTATGCCGCGATGGCCGAGTTGAGCGAATCATTCGCGACTTACCTTCAGGTCATTGAACGTTTGCCGCCAGGCAGCCGCGTCGCGCTCATGATGCCCAATGTCCCGCAATATTCTCTTGCGCTATTCGGCGTACTGCGCGCGGGCATGGTAGTGGTCAACCTGAATCCCCATTACACCGAGCGGGAAGTCCGCTTTCATCTTGAGGACAGCGGAGCGGCGATCCTCGTCGCCTGGGAGGGAGCGCATGCGATGGCCCGGGCGGCAGCGAGCGAGGTGAATTGCCGATTGATTCTGGCGACGCCAGAAGAGATTGCAAAGCTTCCATTCCTGCGCAACGCTCCGGCGCGAACGCACGAAGATGCACAGGAGGCGCCAACGTCCTTCGTCGCGGCGCTCGAAGCCGGACGCCATCGATCGAGGCCGCATTCGCCGTTGGCGCCCGATGCAATCGCATTTCTTCAGTACACAGGCGGGACAACGGGCAATCCGAAAGCCGCGGTGTTGACGCACCGGAATGTCATTGCAAATGTTCTCCAGTTGTCGACATGGCTGCGGCCTGCATTGGACGGTGCCGACGTTTGTGTCGTTACCGTGCTGCCGATGTATCACATCATGGCGTTGACCGGAAACTGTCTGCTTTCGGCGGCGCGCGGCTGGAAGAACGTTCTCATTCCCGATCCGCGCGACCTTCCCACGTTTGTCGAGCAGTGGCGCAAGCACCGCTTTTCGTTTTTCGTCGGCGTCAACACGCTGTTCAACGCCTTGATGGATTTCGAACCCTTTGGAGAACTCAATTTCACCGGCCTTGCGTATACGTGCGGCGCGGGCGCAGCCGTGCAGCCCACGGTCGCCGAAAAATGGCGCAAGTTGACGGGATGTGCGCTTTCCGGTGGATATGGGCTGACTGAGGCGTCGCCGACCGTCTGCATGACGCCGGTTGGCGTGACCGGTCGCGAGCAAACCGTGGGGGTGCCCGTGCCGTCTACCGAAGTGAGATTGCTCGACGACGAGGGACGTGACGCGGAACCGGGAATACCCGGGGAAATCGTCGTGAAGGGCCCGCAGGTGATGAGTGGATACTGGAACCGCCCGGAAGAAGCCCAATCGTCCTTTACTTCAGACGCTTTCGTGCGCACCGGTGACATCGCAGTCATGGATGAGCAGGGCTATGTCACGATTGTCGACCGGAAGAAGGATCTGGTTCTCGTGTCCGGCTTCAATGTCTATCCCAACGAGATCGAGAAAGTGGTCGCCAGCCATCCCGACGTTAGCGAGTGCGCGTGTATCGGCGTGCAGGATGCGAAGACGGGTGAAGCCTTGAAGGTTTTCGTAGTCGCCCGGGACTCGCGATTGACTGCAGACGCGCTGCAAGCCTGGTGCCGGAAGAATCTAACGAGCTACAAGGTGCCGCGTCAGTTCGAGTTCAGGCAAGCGCTCCCGAAGTCGACGGTCGGGAAAATTCTGCGAAGAGCCCTGCGTTAGCGCCTTTAGGCGCGCTGAAGCGGAGCGGGAGCCCAACATATCATTCGCCTTTCGCCCGCTCCGCGGCATTTGCAATTCTGTCCCGCACTACACCGATCGCCTGCTTGAGCGCGTATACGTCCTGAAAATAGCGGTACGGAATCCGTATCCGGCTCGCATTGGCGTCGATGTTTTCGATCTCGTCGCGCCATTGTGCGATTTGTGAGTGGGTCGGCTCGCGGCTGTTCCACACCTCGTCTTCCAGTGCCTTGATCTCGCGATACCAGACAACGAAGCGCTTTTTCATCCGCGCTTCGATGAGGCGTGGGAGTGCCTGAATCAAACCGAAGAGAAGCGCCGCGAACGGCACGAGGATCAACAGCCGCCGTTCGATCAGACTGGCAAGCCAGAACGGCAGATAGCGATACAGGAACGGCTGTCCGGATTTGAAGTAGCGCGCGCTTTCATCGGAGATCGGAAATTCTTCCGTCTTCAGGTTCGGAAACGTGCCGAGCGGCGTGAAGTAGTCCTCGCCGCCGTGAACGGCGTGGGCGGCTTCGAGAAGCAGATAGACGAGCGCCGGGTGCATCGCGTCTTTCGCTACGAGCAGTGCCGTTGCCGCGAGCAGCGTGACGTCGGTGCGCGGCAGATCTTCGGCGACACTCGTCGACGCGCGCGGCAAGACAATCTTCGAAAGCGACGGAAATTTTTGAACCAGCGCATCGGCCTGCGCGAAACTCATCAACTTCAGGTTGCTGTTCAGCAGTGTCTTCTGCATGTCGGCGTCGGGCCTGCCGATGAAGAACGCCGCGTCGATCTGGCCGCTTTTGAGTCCTTGATACGCCGCGGACGCGTCCATTTGCAGCAGCGTGGAGTTCTGGCTGGTGATGCCGCTATAGCCGAGCAATACCTGCGCGACGTTGAGCAGGCCACTGCCGGGCACGCCGATCGAAATCTTCTTTCCGCGTAGTTGCGATAGCCGGTCGACCGTGGTGTCGCCGCGATAGAACACCCAGATCGGTTCGTACGACACGGCCGCGATCGTCTTCAGATTGTCGGTGTCCTTCGGGCTGGTGGTGCCCGACTGAATGAAACCGACCTCGTAGGCGCTATTCGGGTCCCGCAGCCGTTCGTAGTTCTCCACGGAGCCCGAAGAACTGCGGATAACGAGTTTGATGCCCGCGCGCTTCAGGATCGGCGCATAGCGATCCGCAAATCCGCGATAGATGCCGCCGTCGGCACCGCTCGTCATGACGATGGTGCGCTGAAACGCGGGTTGGACAATGATCGCAAGGAGCCAGCCGAACGCGGCAAGCAGTACGACTGCGCCGGCAATCAGAAGGCGTCGCCGCGCCCGGGTCATGGGCGCTTTCTGACTGCGCTGCAGTGCTGGATTGTTTCTGGGCATCGCTATCGGCCCCTTCGGTTTTTATTGCTATCAGGATTGCGGATTACCATGATCCGCTATGGTAAACAGACTTGCGATACCCAGGTTAGCGGCTCGCACGCCTGTGTGAGGGGATTGGCATCGCGTCGCCGAGTTTCTCCAAAAGATACTCGGCGAAAGCCGCTACCGCAGGCGGCACGGGCGGGCGGCTCGTGTAGACGAGCTGCAGGCCGAGTTCGCTGCTCGATCGCCGCCAGGTCGGCAGCACGCGCTCCAGTTTCCGCTCGGCAATGATCGAATCGACGATCAACCGCGGCAGCAGCGCAATACCCAGTCCGGCAACGCACGCCTGCGTCAGCACTCGCATGTCGTTGACCGCGAACCGGCTCTTGATCGACACGTCCTGAGTGCCGCGCGGACTCTCCAGGCGCCACATGTTGCGACCCTGGCGATTCGATATCGTCAAGCAGTCGTGTTCGGCGAGTTCACGCAGCGTACGCGGGGCGGGGCGCCGTTCCAGATAGGCAGGGCTTGCCGCGAGGATCATCTCACCCGGCGCCAGCCTGCGCACCCTGAAGCCGCTGCCCGTCTCGATGCCCATGCGCAAGGCCAGGTCGATACGCTCGGCGATCAGATCGGACGGCGTATCGTCGAGCAGGAACTCGATACTGATGTTCGGATAGCGCGCGTAAAACTCGGCCAGCCATTCAATGTGGAAGATTTCGAACAGGCCAGCCAGAGCGGTGACGCGAACCGAGCCGGAGGGTGTTTGCTCATCGCCATGGAGCCGCCCGATCTCGAGAATCTGATCGATTGCCGGCGCGTAACGCTCGAACAGCGTTTGACCTTCCGTGCTTAGCGTGAGCTTGCGCGTGGAGCGATGCAGCAAACGAGTGCTTAGTTGTCCTTCGAGCTGATCGATGCGGCGGCTCAACGTATTGGCCGGCATGCGCAGGCGCCGCGCCGCCTCGGAAAAGCTGCCCGCGCGAACCACCTCTACGAACAACGCCAGATCATTCAGATCGAGCATGCCATTGCTCCATAAATGGACGAATGCAATCCGATTCTACCGGCTAGTGTAGAGCGTTTTTCGATTCCATACTCGGGATTCGTATCGATTGCGCCGGTGGGCGGCAACTAACGTCTCAAGGAAAACGTCATGAAACTGCTACACGTAGACTCCAGCATCCTCGGTCAAGGCTCGGTCAGCCGCGAATTGTCGGCGAATGTCGTCGCGACGTTGCGCAGCGGTCATCCGGACCTGGCTGTCACGCGCCTCGACCTGGCCGCCACGCCGATCGGCCATCTTACGGCGGCACACCTGGCGGCCGCGCAAGGTGCGCCGGTCGATGACGCAGTGAAATCCGACGTCGCCATGGGCCAGGCGGCGCTCGAAGCGTTTATCGCCGCCGACATCGTAGTGATTGGTGCGCCGATGTACAACCTTGGCGTGCCTTCACAACTGAAGGCCTGGATCGATCGCATTTCCGTTGCCGGAAAGACGTTCCGCTATGGCGATCAGGGCCCGGTCGGGCTGTGCGGCGGCAAGAAACTCGTCATCGCCTCGTCGCGCGGCGGCATTTACAGCGAAGGATCGCCGGCTGCAGCGTTCGATCATCAGGAAGGCTATCTAAAGGTGGCGTTCGGATTTCTGGGTATCACGGATATCACGTTCATTCGCGCGGAGGGTGTGGCGATGGGTGAGGAGGCGCGCAACGGAGCGATCGATTTGGCGAGGAAAGAAACCGCCGCCCTCGCTGCTTGAGCTAACGCCGGTCATCACACTCACTGGAGAGAAACCGTGTCGAATACCCAGAAACTCATCGCCGTCGTCGGCGCAACCGGTCAGCAAGGCGGCGCTGTTGTGCGTGCGCTCCAGTCTTCCGGTCAATTCAAGGTGCGGGCGCTAACGCGCAACCCCGCCGCGCATCCAACGCTTGGTGACGAAGTCGCTCTGGCGGATTTCAATCGTCCGGAAACGCTCGAAGCCGCATTTTCAGGCGTCCACGGCCTGTTCCTGGTGACCAATTCGTGGGAAGCCGGTGCTGACGAATACCGGCAGGCGCTCGTCGCCATCAATGCGGCGAAGGCCGCCGGTGTGCAGCACGTCATTTGGTCGACGCTGCCAAATGTGGAAACGATCAGCCTTGGCAGGTTCAATGTTCCGCATTTCACGAGCAAGGCGAAAGTCGAGCGTCTCGTGAGCGAAGCCGGCTTTCGTCACCACACGTTTGTGATTGCCCCGTTCTACTATCAAAACCTGACCGGTGCGATGGCGCCGCAGACACAAGCGGACGGCACCGCGGCCTGGGCGCTGCCGCTCGATTCCGAGCGGCGTGTCATCCACATGGGCGACATTGCCGAACTTGGCCAGATTGTGGCGGGTGCGTTCGCGCAGCCGGACCGCGTGGGGCACGGTGAGCATCTGCCGCTTGTTGGCGATTTCCTGAGCTTCAATGAGATCGTCGACACCCTGAATCGGCAGGGAAATGCGGTCTCGTTCAAGCAGGTTCCGCGAGAGGTGTTTTCGGGCTGGTTCCCCGGCGCCGAAGACATTGCTGCGATGCTGGCTTACTTCGAGGCATACACGTATCTCGGCGCGGATTCATACGACGCGATCGCGCTCGCCAACGAAGTTGCGGGCCGGCAGCCAACGAAGTTCGCCGCGTGGGCTAAAGCGAACTTTGCGATGCCGGCACCGCTTCGCGAGCCGACGTGATTGCATTCAACCTGAGCGTATGATGACCGTCATTTCCAGGGGCCGTGACATGACGCATGGAATCGACGAACGCAAACGCTGGCTTGCCCTCATGGTGCTGTGCCTCGGCGTGCTGATGATCGTGCTGGACACGACCATCGTGAACGTTGCACTGCCGTCCATCCGCGCGGATCTGAAATTCACCGAGACCTCGCTCGTGTGGGTCGTCAACGCCTATATGCTGACCTTCGGCGGCTTTTTGCTGCTGGGCGGCCGGCTTGGCGACCTGTTCGGCCATCGGCGCCTGTTTTTGCTGGGTATCACGGTATTCACGCTGGCTTCGGCGGCCTGCGGGCTCGCGAATTCGCAAGGGCTCCTGATCGCGGCGCGCGCGGTTCAAGGCCTGGGCGGCGCGGTGGTTTCGGCCGTGTCGCTCTCGCTCATCATGAACCTGTTCACTTCGCCGGCGGACCGCGCGAAGGCGATGGGCATTTACGGGTTCGTGGGCGGGGGCGGCGGCAGCATCGGCGTGTTGCTGGGCGGCCTCTTGACCAGCGTGCTGAACTGGCACTGGATCTTCCTCGTCAACTTGCCGATCGGGGTGGCGGTGTATGCCGGATGCGTGGCGCTGCTGCCGGCAGGCAAGCCGCTGGCGAATCGCGCGCGGCTGGATGTGGCGGGTGCGATCGCCGTGACCGCATCGCTCATGTTGGCGGTGTACGCCATCGTGCACGGCAACGAGGCCGGCTGGACTTCCGCGCAAACGCTTGTCCAGCTGGGCATTGCCATCGCGCTCCTGAGCGCATTTCTCGTGATCGAATCGCGCGTGTCGCATCCGCTCATGCCGCTGCACATGTTCGCGCTGCGCAACGTGGCCACGGCCAATGTGGTGGGCGTGCTGTGGGCGGCGGCGCTGTTCGCGTGGTTCTTCATCTCCGCGCTCTACATGCAGCGCTTGCTGGACTACAACGCCATGCAGGTGGGGCTGGCCTTCCTGCCGGCCAACGTCATTATGGCGGCGTTCTCACTGGGGCTTTCGGCAAGACTGGTCATGCGCTTCGGGATTCGCGCGCCGCTCACGCTGGGTTTGCTGCTGGCAGCGGCCGGACTCGCGCTGTTCGCGCGTGCGCCGGCTGGAGGTAGCTATGTGCTGGACGTGTTGCCGGGCATGGTGCTGATGGGTCTCGGGGCAGGCGTGGCCTTCAACCCAGTGCTGCTGGCCGCGATGAGCGATGTCGCGCCAGACGAGTCGGGCCTGGCGTCGGGCGTGGTGAACACGTCGTTCATGATGGGCGGGGCGCTGGGTCTGGCGATCCTCGCGAGCCTGGCTGCCGCGCGCACGGACGAGCTGGCCGCAGCGGGAGCCGATGCCGTCACCGCGCTCAACGGCGGCTATCACCTGGCGTTCCTGCTGGGGGCCGTCGCGGCGCTATTCGCGGCCGCGCTGGCCGGGGCGCTCGTGCGCACGCGCACCCACGCGCAAGGTCAAGCGCAAGAGGAGGCCTCCAGCATTCCCGGTTCCTGATCCGCGCGGATTCCGGTCGCGCGAAAGAGTGTTGTATGATTTCGTGTGACGATGGATCGTTTTCAAAGAGATAGTTCCAGGCGAATTCGACCCATATCGAATAATATGTTGTGAGAAAGTCGACATCAGGGACCTCTGGAATCTGCCGGCCTGCGAGACTGTCGCGCGTCTTGCGCCGCCCGGATCTCTGGCCGCTGGCTCGACCACGCGCCGAGGAACAAGTGAATGGCCAAAACAAATTCGTCCGCGGTGAAAGCCGCCAAGGCTGCCCCAGCGTCTGTGGAGGCGCTGGCAGAACGGTCATCGGAAGTGTTCGACGATCGAGGCAGGACCGTTCCGTGGATGGCGCGAACGGTCCACCGGCTCTATGACGCGAAGGCGCAAAAGATCCTCGACCGGGAAGGTCTCCCCATTGCCTACTGGTATTACCTTCGCGTGCTGGCCGAGCGCGGCGAGGTGAATCAGCTCGAACTCAGCAAGCGCGTGGGGATTGCGTCGACGACCGCAGTTCCGGCGCTCGACAATCTGGAAAAACGCGGTCTCGTGCAAAGAGTGCGCGATCCCAACGACAGGCGAAAGCATTTCATCAAGCTGATGCCCGAAGGCAAGCGCCTCGTCGATGAATTGCTGCCCGAACTCACTGAAATGATTTCGGCGTCACTCGACGGAATATCGCAGAGAGACATGAAAGTGTTCTGGAAGGTCGTGCACCAGATCGAAGCGAATCTTTTCCAGATGGCGCAGGGCGAAACGGTCGTCGACTGAGTCGCGCGCGAGCGTGCAAGCGTGAAGTATCACGGCGGGCCTCAACTTTGGCCAGGTTGGGTCTGCCGGGAGTATTCAGGATGCGGAGGCCACCCTTCGCTGATCCGGCTCAGAGTGAATATTTTATTTTGGATGCCTGATTAATTTCCGGCGGCGAGCATGTATGGCGGCATTCGTCATCGTTCTACTGCAGGCAACGTTGCTTTGCGAGGCTGGACATTTTACGCCCATGTTTGCCGATATAGCATTGATCCGTGGCTGAACTGTCACTGACGACGGTCAGCAGCTTCAATTTACCGAAGGAAGCGGAAATGCTTGCACATAGACGTTGGGCCGCGCTCGATGGGGCCGATCATGGCTGGTTGCGCGCCAAATACCATTTCGCTGTGAATGCCGGTGGCAATCGAGCACATCAGGCGCTGGGTCCGCTGATCGTGTGGAACGATGACGAGATTGCGGT
Organism: Paraburkholderia acidiphila; assembly: GCF_009789655.1. Classification (GTDB taxonomy): domain Bacteria; phylum Pseudomonadota; class Gammaproteobacteria; order Burkholderiales; family Burkholderiaceae; genus Paraburkholderia; species Paraburkholderia acidiphila. The sequence continues at coordinate 1,631,781 of NZ_CP046910.1, read as the reverse complement.
GGGCGGCGGCTTTCCGCTGCATGGGCATCGGGACATGGAGATCGTCACTTACGTGCGCGAGGGCGTTCTCGGGCATCGCGACACCATCGGTTCGGAAGGGACGATCCGTGCCGGCGATGTGCAGGTCATGAGCACAGGGACAGGTATACGGCACGCCGAGTACAACCAGGGCGACGTGCCGCTCAAGCTCTATCAGGTGTGGCTGTTGCCGCGCAAAGAGGGGGGTGAACCGCGCTGGGATACCCGTGCGTTTCCGAAGAGCGACCGCTCAGGCCGTTTCGTCGTGCTCGCCAGCGGCTTTGCCGAGGACGAAGGCGCGCTTCCCATCCGCGCGGACGCGCGCCTCAGCGGCGCCACGCTCGAGGCGGGCGAGCGTGTCAAGCAGGCGTTCCGCGCCGATGGCTACGCTTATCTCGTCGTCGCGTCAGGCCGCATTGAAATCGACGGCGAAATAGTGGGCCCGCTGGACGGCGTCGCAATCACGAACGTAGCGGCAAGCGAGATATACGCGTTGGAAGCTTCCGAACTCGTGTTGGTGGAAACTAGCGGGAGTTCCTCTTTCTAGTCGAGGTGCGTGGCGCCAACTGATCGCCGTGGATTCGCAGTTGGGTAGTTGGATTGCAAGTCACTCCAGGCGTCACGAACCTCCTGATCCCGGCGTTGCCGGAACCGTTGAAAGGAGCCTGTTATGTCGAAAGTTCTGGTGCTGTACTACTCCTCCTATGGGCATGTCGAAGCCATGGCAGAGGCCGTTGCAGAAGGCGCCCGCGCCGCGGGTGCCGCCGCAGACGTCAAGCGTGTGCCTGAAACCGTGCCGCAGGAAGTCGCCGCAGCCTCCCATTTCAAGCTGGACCAGCAGGCGCCGGTCGCAGCCGTTGCGGAACTCGCCAATTACGATGCCATTGTCATCGGAACGCCGACCCGCTTCGGACGCATGTCGTCGCAGATGGCGGCGTTTCTGGACCAGGCCGGCGGCCTGTGGATGAGCGGCGCGCTCAATGGCAAGGTGGGCGGTGCATTCACCTCGACGGCCACCCAGCACGGCGGTCAGGAAGCCACGCTCTTTTCGATCATCGCCAACCTGTTGCACTTCGGCATGATCGTCGTCGGGCTGCCGTACAGCTATCAAGCTCAGATGACGCTGGACGAGATCGCCGGCGGTGCCCCCTACGGCGCGACAACGATTGCAGGCGGACAGGGACAGCGGCAGCCGAGCAAAATCGATCTCGATGGCGCACGCCACCAGGGCGAATTGATTGCGAAGACAGCGAACAAGCTGTTTGGCTAACCAGCCGCCTGCGTGTCAACCCTGGTCGATATTCTGGGCTGCCCGCGAGTTGGCTTCGCAAGCGAGCGTGGCCCGTGACGGATCACGCTTCGCCAGCGCCATGGCGGCCAGGTAGCCGAACGTGAGCGCCGGGCCGAGTGTAATTCCGGCTCCAATGTAGTGACCGCCAACGGGCGAGTTCATGTCGTTGCCACAGGCGAAGATGCCGGGAATCGGCTGGTTGTCGAGATCCAGGACTTCGCCGCTCGGCCCGGTGACGAGACCCCGGCTCGTACCGAAGTCGCCCGGCATCAGCTTGACGGCGTAGAACGGTCCTTGCGCGATTGGCCCGATGCACGGGTTCGGCGTATGCGCCGGGTCGCCCTTGTAGATGTTGTAGGCCGACGCGCCCTTGCCGAAATCTTCGTCGACGCCGGTTTGCGCGAAATGGTTATTCCGCAGCACGCTGCGCGCGAGGCCATCGGCGTCGATGCCCATTTTGGCCGCGAGTTCTGCGAGCGTCTTGCCGCTATGGAGATAGCCCGCCCGTTTATAACGCCGCAGCGACATGCCCGGAAGAATGACGCCAATGCCGTACTTTTTCACGGCTGCTGCATCGGCGACGAGAAACGCGGGAATCGCGCCGGCGTCGAACATGCCTTGCGTGAAGGCGTGGTACGAGGCCGCTTCGTTCGTGAAGCGGTTGCCTTCCTTGTTCACCGCGATAAAGCCGGGCTTGGGCCGGTCGAGCATGAAATGGCCCCACAGCGTCTCGTTATTTCCCTTCCTGAAAACCGAGATCGGCACGTAGTAGCCCGTGTCGAGGGCATTGTGATCGAGCCGGCCGCCCACGGAAAGGCCGAGCCGAATGCCTTCGCCGATGTTGCTCGGCAAGCCCAGCCCGAGTTCCACCGTCGGCTGACGCGAATGCTCGCGCCGCATCGCGGCGCTCCCGCTATAGCCCCCGGTCGCGATCACCACACCGCGGCGTGAACGCACGCGCAACGTGCGGCCGTCTCGCGTGACTTCGGCGCCGGTCACAGCGCCATTCGCGGTGACGAGTCGCGTCGTGTGGGCGCGCAGCAAAAGCGGAATCTGTTCGTCGAGAACGGTTTTGTAGAGGCGTGCGACGAGCGCATTGCCGCCTACGAGTCGTGTGCCGCGATGATGGCTCAGGCGGTCCATTCCATAGCGCAGGAATCGCTTTGCGACGTGGGAAAACGACTTGAACGAGCGCGTGAGGGACAGGAAGTGATTCAAGTCCACGAGGTCGAGCATCATGCCGCCGAAGGGCGCGAATGCGGGGAGCGGGGCGCGTAAATCCTTGAAGTGCGCGCCGAGTTTGCGGCCGTCGAAATCGAGCGGGGCATGGGCGCGGCCGAACATGCCGCCATCGGACTCGGGGTAATAGTCCGGATAGTCCACTGCCGCTACCTTCAGTTCGGAATGCTGCACGAGGTAGTCCAGGGCAACCCGGCCCTGCGTGATATAGCTTTCCTGAAGCGGATGGCCCACGCTGGTGCCGACCGTTGCGGCGAAGTAGCGGCGCGCTTTGTCGAAGGAATCCCTGAACCCCGCGCGCTGCATGGGCGCACTGTCCACGAACCACATCATGCCGACCGACCACGCGGAGGTGCCGCCGACCTGGTCTGTCTTTTCGAGTACGAGCGGCTCGAGCCCTTCTTTCTTCGCAACGATCGCAGCCGAAAGACCGCCTGCGCCCGCTCCCAGAATGATGACATCGACCTCCAGGTCCCAGCCTACCGTCATATCAGTATCCATGGCGCGTGCCTCTGTTCGTTCTAGTAATTCTATGTAGAATGATTTCAATAGGGATGAATTTAAATGGAATGATGTGCTCGGGTGCTGTGGATGTCAAGGCACTCAGGGATTCTCCCGAGAGACCGTCCTGATCTTGACAATATCAATACCATTAAGGATCATTCGATATCAATCGAATGTGTCGAGATGTGGCCGTTCCGGTTCCGAATCATGTGACGTTTCCGAAGTATTGAGGAGAGACAATGAGCAAGCTTCAGTTATCCATTGCCGTAGGCAACTACGACCGGATTCGCCCTCTGGTGGATGGCGACGTGCAGATCGAGGGCGTGGATCCGGTGTTCATGCTTCAGGATCCCGAAGAAATATTCTTCCGCGCATTCCGGCATGCGGACTACGACGTCTGCGAACTTTCGCTCAGCAGCTATTCGGTGAAAACCGCTGCGGGCACGTCGCCGTACATTGCCGTTCCGGTCTTTCCGTCGCGTGCCTTTCGACACACGTCCATTTACGTGCGCGCTGACCGTGGGATCGAGTGTCCCGAGGATCTCAAGGGCAAACGTATCGGCGTGCCCGAGTATCAGCTCACTGCCAACGTCTGGGTGCGGCTGTTTCTCGAGGAAGACTACGGCGTCAAGGCGTCGGACGTGACGTGGGTGCGCGGCGGCTATGAGGACGCGTCGCGAGTCGAGAAGATCACGCTGCAGTTGCCCGACGATGTCACGCTCGAAACGGCGCCCGCCGGACGAACGATTTCGGAACTGCTGGCCGACGGCGAAATCGACGCAGTGATCGGCCCGCGTGCGCCCTCATGCTTCGACCGCGGGCATCCGCAGGTGAAGTACCTGTTCGACGATCCGCACAAGACCGCAGCCGACTGGTACACGCGAACGGGTCTGTTCCCGATCATGCACACGCTTGGCGTGCGCAAGACGCTGGCGGAGCGTCATCCGTGGCTGCCCGGCGCGCTGATGAAGGCGTTCGAGAAGTCAAAGGCGCTTGCGCTCACGCGGCTCAGCGACACGTCGGCCACGAAAATCACGCTGCCGTTCGTGGAGGACCAGCTTCGAGCGGCGCGCAAGCTGATGGGCGAGGACTTCTGGTCATACGGCTTCGCGAAGAACGAGCATGTCGTCAACTGCTTCCTCGAGCGCCATCATGCAGAAGGGTTGTCGAACCGTCGGCTCGAAGCCCGCGAGTTGTTTCATCCGGCCACGCTCGAAAGCTTCGCTATTTGAGCGCTGGATTGCGCCCGCCTGTGGCGTTCTTGAACGCGGCAGGCGGGCGCGCCCAAAGGCGCCCCGCATTAAAGATCAATACAGCAGGGTGCCGAGGTTGACGCTGCCGGTGCGCTCCCGGGTTGCGATCACCTTCTCCTGACCGTCCCTGCGCACGCGCACCTCGACCGTCGAGGTCAACGTTTTCAAGCCGGAAAAACGGAAGTCGCCGAAATGATCGGTTCGCGTCGTGCGCTCGTCGCCGCTGGCGGAGTCACGCAGCACCACTTCGACACCGGCCAGATTGCGCTGGCGTCCGTCTTCCAGGGTTTCGCACACGTTGCCTGCCACGAGATGGCTCAGCGCGTCTTCCAGATGGCGATAGAAAACGCGCGGCTTCGTGCCGAACTCCGGGTGAATGACCGTGAGGTTGCCGTCTTTCACGATCTTCTCCAGTTCGGGCTCCGGAACGTTCAGTGCGCGAATTGCCTTGGTGGGACAGGCCTGGGCGCAGCGCGGCTCCTTCCATCCTGCGTCGAGCAGATGGGCGTCGAAGTTCCAGTTTTGCGGCACCTGCTCCTGTTCGTTCCATTCGATCATGCCGTACGGGCAGCTCTTCACCAGATCGCGCCTGCCGCGCGCCTTCTCCGGATCGATCATGACGATCCCGTCCGGGCGCTTGTAGATGGCGCCGTCCGGTGCGGCCTTGACGCAAGGCGCATCGTCGCAATGATTGCAGGCCTTCGGGATATACGTGACGTCTACGAGCGTGCCTTCTCCCCGCACCTGCCGCTCGACGCGTATCGTTTCGAGCCCTTCAGGCGGATGCGGGGCCGAATAGCCGGGAAAGGCGTTGCCGCTGTATTCGTCTTTCGTGGCGATGACGCAGTTTCGGCAGTTGATGCAAAGCGAAACGTCGATAACCAGTGCCCAGTTGCTCATGCTGCGTTCTCCAGTGTTGCGTCCCATTTCTCCACTTCCACCCAGCACGTGTTGGGCATGATGCCGTCTGCGGTCGTGCTCATCTTCCGGCCCGGCGTGAGCAGGTTGAGACACCCTCCACGATCGACCATGCCGACCGCTGTTTTGATCAGGTCGAGTTCGGCGCACGATTCGTTGCCGCGCGCCACGCCATCCTTGATCAGCTCCGATACGTCCAGTGCGCAGATGACCGAGGCCTGCGCGTTGTGCACGCGAACGAGATCGCCGGCGTGCAGTCCGCGCGCGGCGGCGTCCTTTACGCTCATTCGGAGTACCCAGTAACGATAGCCGCCCACATTGAGCCGATGCTCGTTGATCGTGCTGATATGGCTGTTCTTCCCGTCCGCGTGGGTATGGAAGCTGTAGACCGGATGATTGGTCACGAGCTGCAACGGATACGGGTGCTTGATCGCGCTGTCGCGATTGATGTACCGGTTGACTGCCGGACGCGCGGGATCCATCTCCTCGATGCGCCGCAGGCTGGAAGGCACGAACTCGAACTTGCCGGACTGCGTGGGCAGTCCTTCGCCGAACTGGCTCGAATAGACGCCGGGCAGCGGATTCGCTTCCGGCAGATCCTTCGCGCGGCCTTCGGCGAACCAGCGCATGTCCACGGGCGGACGATCGTCGTCGGCAGGCGGCGGCACGACGTGATAGCCCTTCTTGAGGAACGTCTTCCAGGTTGTCTGCTTCGGCAGGTCGGTCGAGTTGAACATGCGTTCGCACCACGTCAGTTCAGACCCGCCGCCTTCGGAATACATGCCGCCATAACCGAGCCGCAAAGAGAGATCCAGAAAGATCTGGTAGTCCGAGCGGGATTCGCCGAGCGGCTCGATGCACTTGTGCTGCATGATCATCATCCGGTGATTGATCTGACTTTGCGCGTGCTGGATATAACCGCCGCAATTGCCCCACTCGGAGATGTCGTCGCGTTCGAGCGCCGTGCACGCGGGCAGGATGACGTCGGCGAACCGCGCTTCGTTTTCCATCCAGATCGACTGGTTGACGACAAATTCGAGCGACGCATGGCGGTACGCGTCGATCATCCGGTTCGATCCGGGGACCGTGCCGAACGAAGACGAGCCGTAGCGGTACAGCATATGAATGGGCGAATAACCCGGCCGCGGATACGCGTAGTAGGCAAATTGCCCTTCGATCGAGAATCCGTCCCACAGGTAGCCATCCGCTTTACCTTCCGTGATGGCTTCGGCAAGCCGCTGGCGGGGAACGGACTGCTTCACGGGGTTGATCGTGATGATGTGAGGCATGCGGCAGTAGTTGTGCGCCGCGCTCGCCGTGTAGTTCAGGTCGCCGGAAATGCCACCTTCCGCGTAGCCGGGGAAGTAGAAGTTCAGGTCCTGCGGTGCGCCGATCTGCAGATTGCCGAAGTTGATGCCAGGCTTCCCCCAGCCTTGCATGGCCATCATCATGACGACGCTGCGCGCCCACTGGGCACCGGTTTCCGTGCGGCAGGCGCCGCCGAAGCCCGCGCCCAGGCCCCCCGCTGCGAGGTAGGTTTTCTTCGACGCCCATAATTGAGCCAGACTGCGCACGTCCTTCGCCGGAATGCCCGTTTCGGCTTCCTGCCATTCGGGCGTCCTGGGTATGCCGTCCTCTTCGCCGAGAACGTAAGCACGCCATTCGTCGAATCCGGTGGTTCGATTCGCCACGTACTCCTTATCATAGGTGCCGTTCACGATCCACTCGTGCATGATGGCGATCGCAAAAGCGGAGTCGGTGCCGGGACGGATGGGAAGCCACTTCCCGCCAAGCAGCTGGGCCGATTGCGTGAGGTAAGGATCGATGTGGACGAACTCGATACCGAGCTGCTTTGCCCACAGGCGGCGCTCCGTGCCTTCGAAGCCGGCGTAGACCCCATTGGTCGATTCGGGATCGCTCGACCAGAACACAATGAGTTCGGCGTTTTCGAGGCAATCCACGGCGGTGCCGTAAAAGCTCGGCGTGCCGAGGCGCAGGCTGTTGCCGTAGTGATGCATGGCGCCCCAATACCAGCCCTCCCAGCTGATCGGACTCATTTCCACGCGCGTGTAGCCGATCAGATTGCCGAAGCGCTGCATCGCGCTCAGGTAGTAGTTGATGTTGCCCCACTGATGGTGCGCGCCTGTCGCCATGGCGATGGCGCCAGGACCGTATTGCTGCTTCATGCGGCGGATTTCGCCCGCGACGATATCGAGCGCTTCGTCCCAACTGATCCGTTCGTAGCCGGAGATGCCGCGATTCTGGATGTTGCGCTCGCCGTTGGGGTCGAAGTCGACGCGCTTCATCGGGTGCAGGATGCGCTTGTCGGAGTACACGAGTGACTTGAGCGAAAGCGCGTGCGGGCTGACCGTGCCGCGGCGTGCCGGCGAAAATTGACGCCCGCGCGCGCGAATGGTCCAGCTCGGCCCATCCTCCTCGGCGAGATCGATGGGCGTCGTCCGGATGATCTTGTCGTCTTTCACGAAGACAAAAACAGGGCCGCCGTTCGTCAGCGTGACATAGCGGGTCGTGCCGTCTTTCATCGGCATGCCTTTGCGCCAGGACGCCGTCTTCATCGTATTGACGAGCTGGCCAAACCAGACCAGCGCCTCGTCGCTACCGCCCTGGGTGATCTTGAAGTTCTTCAGGGCGTCGATCAGGAACGCATGATCGGTTGTCGGCGCGAGCATGCGGCGGGCCGTGGCGACGTCCATGAACACGAGTTCGGCGTCCGGCGCGGCGTACGGGCCCCAACTGGCGGATAGCGTGCCGTCCTTGAAATGGAGCTGCCGAGCGAGGCTGTTGTCCCGCAACCGCAATTGTATGACCCATCGCCCCGCGCCCAGGTGCTTGCGCACGCTGGGAAATCTTCGTGCGGCCATGCGAAGGGCGAATGGCATGAGCCAGAGTATGAGCACAAGGAGTTGTCGTTGCATGCCAGTCTCGATCCTGAATTGAACCAGGCGCTGTGAGGCGGGATATCACCGCTGGTGGCAATCTGGATTATCCCTTGAGAGATCATCCAAATTGAGATAGATTGATATCGAATGATGTGTTCAGGGACGGGCAAAGTCAAGGGCTCCAGGGAATTCCCTGCACCGAAGGCATGACCGATCTTTTCGCGGCCCCATGTTGAGGAATGGCTTATGTCGAAGCTGAGTTTGAATGCAGTCAAGCAGGCCCTGGAACTGGAGGGGCCGGATGAACAGGGTGCAATGGCCCGCTCGGTCGCCGTCGATGTGCGCGGCAGAACCGTACCGTGGATGGCGCGCACGCTGTACCGGCTCTACGACAGTCAGGCGCAGAAGGTGCTGGACAGGGAGGGCGTTTCGGTTGCGCACTGGCTCTACCTGCGCGTGCTTGCCGAGCGTGGAGAAATGAACCAGCTGGAACTCAGCAAGCGGGTGGGCATTGCCTCGACCACCGCGGTGCCGGCGCTCGACAGCATGGAAAAGCGCAATCTCGTGCGCCGCACGCGCGACCCGAAGGACCGGAGAAAGTATTACGTCAGCCTGCAGGAGGAGGGGCGGCGCCTCGTCGACGAACTGCTGCCAGAAATTACCGCGATGGTGTCAGGTTCGTTCGAGGGCATCGCGCCGAACGACCTTCACGTCTTCTGGAAGGTCATGCGCCAGATCGAAGCCAATCTGGCCCAGATTTCCCAAGGCGACTCCATCGTCGACTAGCCGGCAGCGGGCCAGGGCGGCGTGAAGCCGCCATGGTTACGTCAGGCTACGCGCATGCTGGGCCGCTCCCGTCCCGGCGGGAAGACGTGCCAGAGTCCGTCGTTGTGGCGAAAGAAGAACAAGGCCGCGGGGCCCGCCGCCCGGCTGGCTTCGACACACACATAGCATTGACGCTTCGCGCGCCGGTTCCTGAATTCGACCACGTGAACCGCATCCGTCGAGGTCGGGGCAAGCCAGAACTCGACCATCGCGCGCAATGACTTTTCTGCGCTGGCCATTGTCTTCTCCTCATCACGCGCGCCATCATCGTTCGCGTGACCAGAACATGCAGGACGGCCTTGCTCGAAGCGAAGGCGTCCACCTCCCACTGCCGGACGTGCTTGCGCGCTTTTACCCCACTTTCACCCGTTTGCCGGATCGACTCGACTGCCCGATCGCTTCGAGCACCTCGTGAAGTGCGCGTGCGTGATCGAAACTGGGTGCGGTGCGCGTGCCATGAAGCAGGTCCTGGCTCATCAACCGGTAAATGCCGGCGACGTTGCGTGCGGCAACCGCTTCTTCGGCCTCAATAGGGAAGGGATCGGGAATCGCGAGTTCCGTGTAGCCTTCCTCGCCCTTGCGGCCGAACTCCACACGCAATGGTGAAATATTCACGCAAGGCACGTATTCATTCCGTGCGGTGACACGCAAATCGCCTTGGCTTCCGTTGATCTCCCACAGCAACTTCGTGCCGCGCGGCACGCCGCCGCGCAATTCCAGCGACAGCGGCGCACCGGAGCGCAGAACGGCGTTTGCCATAACGTGATCCGGCGTTTTCATCGGTACGGGTTCGCCCGTCTCGATCGCCCGGACCGTCTGGCGGCGTTGCGAAAGCACCGCGCCAATCTCGTCGATATCGCCGAGTACCGCCTGAATCGCGGCAATGGCGTGCCCGCCGATCACGGAAAGCAGCGTCGCGCCGTTACGGTCATCCATGGCGTAGGCGTCGCCCTGCAAGATGTCGCCGCCCCAACTGATGCCGGACCCCACATACGTCGACGAGAGGACGTCGCCGATCTCACCTTGTGCGACCAGCTTGCGCAGGAACTGCACTTCAGGCGAGGCGATCGCCTGCGTGCCCACGACAGCGAGCGCCTTCTTCTCGCGTGCAAGCTTCGCGAGCGCAATGGTTTCTTCCAGCCCGTTGCCGAGCGGCCATTCGCAGTACACGCTCTTGCCGGCTTGCAAGGCCGTGGTGACGACCTGGCGATGATGCGGGACCTTGACGGCGACCACGATAACGTCGATATCCGGCGAAGCGGCAAGCGCCGCCGCATTCTCGAACGCGCGCGGGATGCCGAACGCAGCGCTGGCGGCCTGCGCACTGGCGAGCGTCGTATTGGCGACGCCTGCAAGCTCAAAGACATCGGGCAACGCCCTCAAGGCGGGAAGATGGGCCATTGCCGCCCAACCGCGATCTGCGCTCAGGCCGACAATGCCCACGCGAAGTTTCCTGTCCATGTGTTCCTCTAACTTTTGGTAACGGGCGCACCCGTCATACGATCTGGTACCGGTACGAGGGATCTTCCCTGTCGCGGCGGCCGACATTCGAATTGCCGAGCGGCGCCTGGCCCTCGGGAACCGGGTCCGAGCGTTGCGAATCGAGTACCACGACCCGGTCGGCAATGCGCCATTCGCCGTTGCGCCGCTCCATGCGGTCCACATAGCGAATGTTCACCACCCAATCCATCGCGGGCTTGTCGCCTTCGGGCCTCGTCCGGTGGCTGGCCCGCGCATAGTGCTCCGCGAACGCCAGATCGCCGTGAACCTCGACATACTGGTTGCCGGTGAAATGCTGCGTCGATTCGAAATCCGGCAGCAATTCGGCCGCCCATGCGATGAAGCCTTCCACATCGCCGTTGTACGCACCGTGCCGGTCGATTGCGTCGGGGTGATAGCACGAGCGCACGAGGTCCCAATCCATGCGGTCGATGCCGCGGCAGTAGCGGATATGAACGCGGCGGATCTCGGCTTCGTCCAGCATTTGCTGAAGTCTCGCATCCAATTTCGGTCTCCTTTCTAATTCACTTCGCCTGAACGTGGCGCCGATCGAATCGGCCCACGGATCAGCGTGTCATTTCACGGCACTCGGGTGAGGCGCGTAATTCCCGGTTTCCATCAACTGCGAGATGGCGATGGCCTCTGGCGTCCAGCGCAGGGTCGCGCGTGTTTCGAGCAGCCATGCCCGGTAGCCTTCGGGCACGTCCTCGGACGGCCCGTGGTGGATCACGCCTTTCGGCACCCACGTCAAGGTGCCGGGTTCCGTACAGCCGCCCCACGCGCCGGGGCCGCCCACGTAGCAGATCATTTCGTCGAAATCGGCGTTGATATGGATGGGCGGGCGGCCCCCTGGGCGTGCGCTGAGGTTGAACAACAGCAGGTCGCCTGAACCCGACGAAAGGAAGGGGCTCGGCGGTCCGCCCTCGGGAAGATAGGTGTGAACCTGGATCTTCGAGAGATTGAGCTTCCACACCGGCACGCTATCGGAAAGCTTTACGCCGAGAGAGAGCGGGTCGTGCGGCATGAGGAATACGGTGTTCTCGCCGTCGAGCGTCTTCAGGATCAGCCGGGTCGGGCCGCCGGGCGCGATCACCGGATCGATTTCGGCGTATTTCAGGTCCCGCGCGACGTTGAGCATGCCGGACGGCGCCGGCGGCGTGAGCTTGACCGCCGAGGGGCTCTCCACGATGAGGCTGCGCATCGCACCATCGGTCGGGCCGTAACGGTAGGCAATCGCACGAGGAATACAGACGAAGTCGCCTTCCCCGGCGATCAGGCTGCCGACATCGGTTTCGAACTTCACCGTGCCGGACTGGATGAAGTGAATTTCGTCCGCCTCGACGTTGCGCACCACGAACGGCATCGGCGCACCGCGGGCGGACACGTGCACTTTCACGCCGATGCGCGACGTCGCGACCGTTGTCGGGAGGGCTTGCGGGTCGCTGGCGTCGCGCGGAACCAGATGTTCGAGCACGGCTCTACGCGGCGCATGCGGCCCTTCGACGGAAAGGTAATCAGGCGCATACGTCGATCGGGTCACGACCGACAGCGCGCCGAGAAACCCGTCTCGCGTCCACAACTGCACGTTGGGCTCCGCGCCCTTCGTTTCATCTTTCATCTGTCATTCTCCTGGGCGCTTGAAGGCGCCTGGCCGTTATAGGCGTTATAGGCGCGATCCCGCGACCGTGGCGCATTCCACGCGAGGCCACGGTCGCCGACCCGTCGTCAGCGGGCCGGCTTGCCGATCAGTTGCCGGTACTCGTTAGCCGTTGCCGGCTTGCGTCCGAGCAGGGCCGCGATATCGCGCGCCATGGTGAACATTTCGAGGTTGCTCGCGAGGCGCTCGTCGCTGTTCGGGTACTTCCACGGCGTGTCTTCCGTGCCGACGCGGATATGCAGTCCCATCATGGTGGCGAGGGTGGTCATGTAGAGCGTTGAACGGCCTGCGGCGCAGACACTGATGACCGACGTCGGGTCGATCTTGCGGATCTGGTCGACCATCAGGAACAGGTGTTTCGTCATGTCCTCGGCGTCGCTCACCCACGTGCCCGAGACCAGTGTGCGGCCGACGTTGAACGGCAGGCCGTACAGGATCAGCCAGTTGTACGGCGGCTTGAGGATGCCCGTGTCGATCAGCTTGCGCTTGGCGAGTTCGATTTCGCCGGAGCTGTGCACCGCCAGTTCGGGCTTGACGCCGACTTCTTCGAGCGTGGCGACGGCGGGCACCGCGAAGGCCTCCGGGTGACCCGGCGCGCAGGGCGCGACTTCGGTCAGGCCTTCGCGTGCGGGGCCCATGCACATGTCGAACGTCGTGCCGTGCAGCACGTTCACGTTCGGCACGAAATCGTTGCCGAAGCGCTTGCGCAGCGGCTCGATCACCTGCTTGTAGGCCTCGACCGGCACGACGTCGCGATCGAGCCGGCGGCCGTCCCTGTCGGTCATGAACGAGAAGTCGATGTGGACGCCGCAGGCGCCGGCTTCGATCACGCTGGTCGCTTCATCCACGTACGCCTGGAAGGACGTCGTGTCTTCGAAGCGGCCGGAGACGGCTGCGTTGATGGCGACCTTTTCCGGCACGTCCCACTTGGGCTGCAACTCGGCCCCGGCAATGAATTGGTACTCCTCCATTTCGCGCTTGGCGGCTTCCCAGAGGGGCAATTTCTCGATCATGATGATCCTCAACACAGGTAGTGAAATTTGGTCCGCAAAGCTTCCGAACCGACGGCAATCAAGCTGGAGAGGTCTTGCCGGGGCGCACCAGTGACGCCACGGCCCGTGCCCAGCGGGGCGCAGGAAATAGATGCCTCTCATCAAAATCGGTTGCGCAGAGATCATTCCGAGCAATATCGATTTATATCGAATGATGTTGTGTGGAATGAAGTAAGTCAAGGAACCCAGGGAAATTACCTGGAGGACGGACTTGGCCGTCGCGTCGGATGACAGCAAACGTGAAGAGGCGCAGAAGGGACGCGCGCGGCGCTAGGGAGATTCCCCAGGAATCTTGACATCGGTCATTCCGAAACACATCATTCGATATAAATCGATTCTGTGTCGCATCATTGTGGATCGAGATTGCATAGCTGCAAATAGATAATAAGAAAGCAGCGGAGCAGGGAGTTGAGATCAATTTATTTATTTCGTAGTACGGATAAATCGCCGGGGTATGGCGTTTCGAATCGCACTTCATCACGACATCGAGGATCACCATGTTCGACCCGCTTCACGCATGGCCGAATGGCACGCGAAACCACCAGTCGCACGGTCTCACCCAACATGCCATCGAGAGAGCCGCTTCCCCGGGGCCGTTCAGGTTCCGCCGCAGGCTCGCAAGGATCGCGGCTTTGCTCGGCGCGAGCGTCATCGGTACAGCGGCTTACGCGGCTGGCGACTCGGTGACGAACCATCAAGGCGATATCACGCCGCTGTGCGGCACCAAGCCGATGATCGTCGGCGTGTCGGACGGCTATGGCGGCAATACATGGCGCAAGACAGGCCTCGCCGAAGTCAAGGACGAGCTGAGCCACTGCAAGGACGTCAAGCGGATCATTTACAGCAACGCCAACGGGGACCCGCAAAAGGCGAACTCCGATATCAACAGCATGGTCGCGCAGGGCATCAATGTGCTCATTTTGCTTCCCGACTTCGGCGCAGTGCAGCTTCCCGCCATGCGCGCGGCCATGAAGGCAGGCGTTGCGGTGGTGCCTTACTCAGCACAGATTGCCGGCGTACCCGGGCGCGATTATGTCGTGAACGTGGTTGGCGATACGAAGCAGATCGGCGTCCTCTGGGCGGACTGGCTCGGCGCCAATGTGAAGAGGGGCAATGTGGTGTTTCTGGGCGGCTCGCCTGGCGCTGCGCCGTCGCAGAATTTTCTGGACGGCCTGAAAGCCGGCCTCAAGCAATACCCGAATCTCAAGTTGCTCAACGAGCAGTTTGTCGTGACGAACTGGAATCCCGTTGATGCGCAAAAGGCCACTGCGGGTCTCATTGCGCAGTATCCGAAGATCGATGCGATCGTCACCGACTTCGGCGTGACGGCGCTCGCGGCGGCCAAGGCATTCGAGCAGGCGCATCTGCCTGTTCCGGCGATTGCGACGATTGCGAGCGACAACGAGTTGAACTGCCACTACCTGGCGGCAAAGAAAGCCGGTACGCATTTTCCGTATTACACGGTCGATGGCACGACGTCGTACGTTCGCTTCGCGGTGCGCCAGGGCGTAGCGGCCTATCAGGGGACGACGGACAAGGAGTCGCCGTCGATCCTTCCGTTCACGTACGCCGATAGCGCCAAGGGCATCGATCCGAAGTGCGATCCGTCCGCGCCGCCCGACGCCGATCTCTCCTCCGCGCTGCCCGCCGACAAGCTCAAGCAAGTCTTTGCACAGTAAAACGTTCGAGACGAATCATGAATGACCAGAAAACGCTGCTGCAGGTCGACGGTGTCACGAAGCGCTTTCCGGGTGTCCGGGCGCTCGACAACGTGACGTTCTCGGTGGTCGAGGGCGAGGTGCACGGTCTCGTTGGCGAGAACGGCGCGGGCAAGTCCACGCTCATGGCGGTCGCGTCGGGCGCGCTGGTTCCGGAGCACGGACGCGTTGTGATCGACGGCGTGGAAACCCGAGGCGATACCGAGCAGGCTCGCCGTCTGGGATTGGCCATCGTCCGGCAGGAACCGGCGCTGATGCCCGACTTGGGTGTGGCCGAGAACCTTTATCTTGGTGTGCCGCTCGAGCAGCGTCCAACGCTCATGCAAGTCGCGCATTGGGCGCAAGGACTCCTGAAGCAATGGAGCGATGACGTCGCGATCGATGCGAACGAGCGCGTGGTGAGCCTGAATCCGGAGCAACGGTTCATCGTCGAAATCGTCAAGGCGCTTGCGGCGAAACCCAAGGTCCTGGTCCTCGACGAGCCGACGGAACATCTGCTGGCGGAAGACGTCGAGCGCCTGTTCGAACGCATCCGCAAGATCACGGCGTCGGGTTGCGCGGTCGTCTATATCTCGCATCGGATCCGTGAGGTGCAGAAGATCGCGAACCGGTTGACGGTGCTTCGCGACGGTCAGGGTCAGGGCACCTGGCAAGCCGCGGGGCTGAGCGAACAGCAGATCGTCGAACTGATCGTTGGCGGGGCGCTCGATCGCGACTTTCCGGCCAAACGAAACGACGAAGGCGCAAGCGTCATTCTCGACGTGGCGGGACTGCGCGGCGCGGGCTTCAGCGATATTTCGCTTCAGGTCAGCCAAGGCGAGATCGTGGGTCTCGCGGGCATCGATGGCAACGGTCAGCGCGAATTCATGCGGGCGCTTGCGGGCCTCGCGCGAAGCCGCGGTCGCGTCACGGTAACGGGGACTCACGCGAGACTGCACCATTCGCAGGCCGCCGCTGCGTCGGGTATCCGGTATCTGCCTGGCGACCGCCATCGGGAAGGCATCTTCGGTGAATTGTCGGTGCGCGAAAATTTTTCGATCCGCAGTCTGCCCTTCGACTCCATCAAGGGCTGGGTGAGCCAGCGCAGTGAAGCGCGGCGCGCGCGTGACGCCGTCAAGCGATTCGCGGTCAAGACGCCATCCACCGACACGCCCATTCGCAGTCTATCGGGCGGCAATCAGCAGAAGCTTGTGCTCGCGAGTGTGCTCGCCAGCCAGCCCAAGGTGCTGCTGGTCGACGAGCCGACCCAGGGCGTGGACATCGGCGCGCGGATGGAAATCTACAAGGTGCTCCGGGAAGCGGCTGCTGCAGGTACTGCGGTGATCGTCGTCTCGTCCGACGCACATGAGGTGGCGGGACTCTGCGATCGCGTGCTGATCTTTTCGCGCGGGCACGTCGTCAAGGAACTCGACGGCGACGCCGTGAGCGAGAACAACATTACATCGGCAGTCCTCACCGTCACCACCGAGCGGGAGAAGGCTTCCCCCCGCACCGCGGGGTTCTGGAAGTGGGCTTCCGGAGATCTCGCACCGATCGTGATGCTCGCGGTGGCCGTCTGCGCGCTCGGGCTGTATGCGGCGCACGTGAATCCCGCTTACCTCTCTGCGCGCAACCTGAGCGGCATGCTGGCGCTCGTGGCCACGCTGGCTATCGTCGCGTATGGGCAGCAATTGCTCATGCTGGTCGGGGGCATCGATCTTTCGGTGGGGCCGCTCATGGGCCTCGTGGTCGTGATCCAGTCGTTCTTCCTGAACGATGGCGCCACGTTGGGCCATCAGCTCTCGGGGTGGGGAGTCGTGCTTCTCGCGGCCCTGGCGGTTGGACTGGTGAACTGGATGCTGGTTGGCCCCTTCCGGCTGCATCCCATGGTGGCGACGCTCGCGACCTATATGGCGCTTCAGGCGATCTCGTTGCTCCTGCGCCCGGTTCCAGGCGGCCTCATAGCCGATCGTATCGTGGACGCGATCGGCGCGCAGGTCGGCTTCATGCCCGTCGTTGCGATAGCGGCGATCGTGATGGCAATCGTGCTCGAAATCGCGCTGTTCAAGTCGAGAGCGGGGCTCACCTTCCGCGGCGTCGGTTCTCGTCCCGAAGCTGCGCGCATGGCCGGTGCGCGTCCGCAAGTGACGACGCTTGCCGCGTACCTCGGCTGCTCATGCCTCGCAGCGGTCGCGGCCGTGCCGATGATGGCGCAGGTCGGCTCCGGCGATGCCAGCGCCGGCATCAACTACACGCTAGGAAGCGTTGCGGCGGTGGTGATCGGCGGAGCCAGCCTGTTTGGCGGGCGCGGCTCGTTCGTGGGCGCGCTGCTTGGTGCGCTCCTCATCATCCAGGTGAACGTGGTGACTTCGTTTCTCGACATTGGCGACTCGTGGCAATCGTACCTTCTGGGCGCAATGATCCTGGCTTCGGTCGCGCTCTACTCCAGAAGCCGGGAAATGGCGGTGGCGAAATGAGAAAGGCAATGCACAACCGGGCGGAAATCATGTCGGAATTCCTCGAACCCTCCTCAACGAAATCAAAAGCAAAGTCGGCGTGGTTCCCGGCGATCGATGAATTCTCGTGGATCTGGGTGGGATTGATCCTGCTTTTCGCATGCAGTTCCATTGTCGCGCCGGGCACGGTTTCGCGCGGCTCGATCCTCGCCATGCTTCCGTTCGCCGGCATTCTTGCGATCGTCGCGACGGGGCAAACGCTTGTGATCCAGCAGCGCGGGCTGGACATGTCGGCGATCGGCATGGTCTCGCTCGCGGGCATAGTCATGGCCAGAACCGGATTCGCGTTCGACTCCATTGTGCTTGCCGTTGTGATTACCGTTTGCGTTGGCGGGATTGTCGGTGTCGTCAACGGCGCATTGGTCTCCAGGGTCGCGATTACACCCCTGGTCGCAACGCTTGCCGTCAATGCATTGTTGATCGGTTTCGCCCGGTCGTTGACGGGCAACGTTCCGGTCGATGTCCCGAGCGTCATGCAAACCATCTCGCATGCGCAGTTCCTCGGCCTGCCAGCCAATGTCTGGTTCGCGCTGGTTTTCGTCGCGAGTGCCTGGCTAATCACGCGCAAGACGGCGGTCGGGCGCAGGTTCATTGCCGTGGGCGTCAATCCGCGCGCGGCCGAAGCCGCGGGTGTCAACGTGCTGAAGTACAGGATCGGTGCGTACTTCGCATCGGCCGTCTGTTTTTCGGCGGCCGGCATGCTGCTCGCCGGATTTATCGGCAGCGCGTCGCAAACGTCCGGCAACGACTATTTGCTGCCCGCAATCGCAGCGGTGGTGGTGGGCGGCACGCCATTCACCGGAGGCCGGGGCAGCGTCATTGCGAGCGCCGTGGCCGCGCTATTCATGGCGCAGCTCGGCCAGCTCGTGCTGGCGTTGGGCGCGGGCGCCGCCGTTCAGCTACTCGTACAGGCATGCGCGATCCTGCTGGCGACGACGGTTCGTCATGTTCCGGCGTTACTCAGAACAGTTCGCCAGAAACGGAGGTAGGCACTTCGCAGAGGCTTCCTGAGGATGGAGTGGAGACAACTTTTTGCTGAGGAATACAAAATGAAAAGATTGGCATTGTTTGCGGCTTTGACGACCATCGGAATCTGCAACGCTTATGCGCAAAGCTCGGTCACGCTGTATGGGCGCATTGCGGCGGGCTTCGACTACGTGACCAATGTGGCGACCCCGGAAGGCTCGAAGAACAACTTCCGGTTTGGCAGCAATCAGTACGGCTACAGCTGGTTCGGCCTGAAGGGCGATGAAGACCTCGGCGGAGGGCTGCACGCGGTGTTCAAGCTGGAGAGCCTCTTTACCTCCGGAACCGGCGAAATACCGCCGGACACGATCTTTACGCGGGATGCGTACGTAGGCCTTGCCAGCGACCGCTTCGGCAGTATCTGGTTTGGCCGCGCCATGAGCCTGACCGACGAGACCGGCTGGTACATCGATCCGCTCGGCGAGCAGGTAGGGATTGGCGTCGGCAATTTTGCGTTCGGGCGCGCGTGGGGTCCGCGGCCGAATGTGGTCACCTATAATTCGCCGAATTGGGCGGGGTTCTCGTTTCGCGTGCAGAACGGCTTCGGCGGCGTGGCCGGCAACTTCCAGTCCGGCCGCCAGTTCAGCGTGAGCGCGCAATATACGCGCGCCAGCTTCGCCGCGTACGGCGTATATGAAGAAATACGCGACGCGAACGGGCAATTCTCCGACCTGTATGCGGCTTCGCGAGAATACATGATCGGGGCGACCTATACGCTCGGGTCGGTGAAGTTCTATACCGGCTTTCAGCAACTGGTGTCGTCGGGACAGGACACGGTAGCGACCACATTCAATCCTTTTGCGGCAACGCGCAGCCAGCAGGAGTGGATTGGCGCCTCGTATCAGGCTACCCCCGCGCTCGCGTTTCAGGGCGGCTGGTATCACGGTAACGTGAATCACGGCGGCGGAACCGGCAATCTCGCTGCGCTCGGCACGACTTATAACCTTTCTGCGCGGACGTTCCTCTACTTGACTGTCGGCGCCATGTTCAACGGCAAGCAGTCCTCATTCCCGGTGGAAGCGACCGACTCCCTGCCGCTGCCGGGCCACAACCAGCAAGGCGGCTACTTTGGGATCATGCATTTCTTCTGAGGGTGCCTGGCGTCAAGGCGCCGTGCTATCCCAGACCGGAGCGAGGCCAGGAGGATCGACGATGCGGCTGCCGGCTGTCGCCAATGCATGGATTGCCGCCATCTCCGCGTCGTCGAGCGCAAAGTCGAAGATGGCGAGATTCTCGGCGAGGCGGTCTATCCGGGTGGTTCTGGAAAGGGCAACCGTGCCGGGCTGCTGAACGAGCCAACGAAGCACGATTTGCGCAATCGTCTTGCCGTGGCGACCTGCGATTGCTTTCAATGCATCGTCGCCGAATACGCGTCCGATCGCCATCGCACAATAGGCCGTGACGGCAAGACCCGCTTGCCGCGCGCTCTCGATCAGCACGGACTGGTTCAGGTACGGGTGATATTCGAACTGATTCGTCACGAGAGGCACGGCGGAAAGGCGAATGGCCTCGGTCATCATGGCACGGTTGAAATTGCTGACGCCGATATGCCGAACCTTGCCTGCCCGTGCGACGGCATTCAAGCCTGCGATTTGTTCGGCAAGCGGGATATCCGAACCCGGCCAGTGCAGCAGCAAGAGGTCGATGTAGTCTGTGCGCAGCTTGCGCAGGCTCTCATTGACGGACGCCTCGAATTGTCGCTTTGCGTAATTGCTGACCCAAACCTTGGTGGTGAGAAAGAATTCGCGTCGCGGGCGATGCGAGGCGGCAACGCAGTCGCCAATGGCCGCCTCATTACCGTAGATCTGTGCGGTGTCGAAATGCCGGAAGCCGGCGTCGATGGCCGCGGGCGCCAGCCGACGGACGTCGGCTTCGCTCAGGCCATAGGTGCCGAAGCCGATGACCGGTATGGCGGCATCGCCAACATGAACGTCACGCATGAGGGAGTTCCACAAGAGAATAGAGGACAAACGGGGCGGGGCAATCAACTATCGGACGTAATGCGTACGTAATTCGAGGCTATTTCGACGCGTGCGTTGCCGATAAGTCGATCGATACTGAACAGGCCTGCGCCATAAATCGAGAGCGTAAGCAGTCCACCTGCCATGGCCAGATTCGTGAGAAATGGAATCGACTGATTCTGATCTGCGAACGCATGGTGGAAGATGACGGCCGTCGAAACGCAGTAGGCCGCCAGGATCCATGCTACGGCGCGGGTTCGGTAGCCGAGAATGAGCAACGCTGCGCACGCCAGTTCCAGCAGCATCGAGCCGATACACCATAACTGCGGCGCGGGCAGGCCGAATGTCCTGACGTACACAATGGTCGCCAGCGGCCAGAGCAGCTTGTTCACGCCGCTCGCAACAAAGAGGGAAGCAAACAGCAACCGTCCGGCCAGGGCGAGCAGATCGTTGCCTGTGGAGTTCGCGATAGCCATGTGCAAGTCCTCGATGTCTTGATGCTTGATTGATCCGCGCGTGCGCGGTTAGCCGAAACGGCCCGCGCTGCGAAGCTGCGCGCCGATCTCCCGGATTCTCGCTTCTCCCGCGCGCAATGCATCGGCAGAGGTGTGTACGGAGTAGTGTCCGAGCACGAGCGGGTGTGGATGGGCGATGGCGGAACCGAGCACGAACTCGGAGTCCTCGCTGGCTGTGAGGGTCACGGCATCTTCCGACTCGTCGAATACGACGAGTTCTTCGGTGACACGCGCGTTGCCTACCCGCAACGCGCCACGTTGAACACTCAACCAGGCAACGCTGTGACCGGCTGGCGGCGTGTACTGCCATGGTTCGCCGGCTCGCAGTCTCACGAGCAGATAGTTGATGCCCGGAGGAGCGAGAACGGGGCTCTCGGCTTCCCCGTAGCGACCCAGAATGACGGTCGCTGGACCGGTGCGAGGGATGTCGCTTGCAGGCAGGTATTGGCTGGCGGGAGAACCCAATTCGAGAGCGGGCGGCAACGCGGTCCATAGCTGATAACCGCGCACCGGTCCGTTGCCTCTGGCGCCGCCGCCGTGCCAGACCCCGCTGCCCGCGTTCATCCATTCGACGCCGCCGACGGGTAGTACGCCTGACGAACCGGTCGTGTCCTCATATTCGACTTCGCCTTGCAACAGCACGGTCGTGGTCGCGAGACCGGAATGAGGGTGCATGGAGAACTGCAGCGCCGCCGCATCCTTGCTCTCGAAGTAGTCGAGAAAGACGAATGGCTTGAGGATCTGGCCAAGATCGCCCGGGCTGACGAGCCGCGTGATGGAACCGTGTCGCCGCCCGGCCGTGCGCAAGACAACCGCTCTCGCGCTGTGCTGCTGCCCGGCAGTATCGAGGCCGGGCCGTACTTGAAGAGGCGCGCATTGAGCGCTAAATGCTTTTGAAGCGACGTGCGGTAAGGTTGTATCGGACGACATGGTGATCAGGCGCGAGCGCCGGTTGATGACATTGAGCTAGGGTAGGCGCTTACGTGTCTCGCGAAAAGCCACTATTTCTCGATGCAATCCATCGACAATCGAGATACGTGAGCGCTGCTGCGACGGCCTCGCATCTTCCTAGAAAAAGTGCTGGATGCCCAACGAGACGCCAGTTGTCGATCGACCGGATGCCAAACCAGCGCCGGCAAGCGAGGCGACACTATTGGCGCCCGACGCATGCTGGTAGGTGACCTGCTGGTAGACGGAAGTGCGCTTCGAAAAAAGGTACGTGTTCGAAACCGTGATGGTTTTCCAGTTTCCGCCGTCGAGATTTTCGACCCAGCCGCCCACCGCGATGATGTCGTCCGGCCTGATGGTCCAGTTCGCACCGGCATCGACGGTATTGGCGTTACCCTGGCCCGTGGCCAGGGTGATGCGCGACTGCGTGAATGCGGCGTGCAGCAGAACGTGAGTGAACTGATACGTTGCGCCCACGCCCCAGTTGACGAGCTTATCGGCGACCACGCCTTCGGACGCGCGCAACGGCGTGCCGAACAGCGACGGGAGGCCGACGAAACTCGAAAGCTCCAGGAAGCGGTTGTTCTCGTTCGCGTAGGTCGCCGCGAGGCTCAGTGGTCCGTTCTTGTACTGAACGAAGAACGAGTAGTTCCGGCCTTCGCTAAAGTTGCCTGGCACGTTGCCGAATGCAAATTCCACACCGGTTGAGAAGCCGGCAAAAGTCGGGCTCACATACTTGACTGCGTTGGCGAACTGGAAAAAGTTGGCGACTTCGTCGAGGTTGCCCTGATGCAGCGAAAGAATATTGCCGAGCAGCAGGGGCGTTTGATAGTTGGCGAGAACGTCATACATGAAGCTGGGCTGACGGCCGAGCGTGAGCGTGCCCAGCGAGTCCGACTGCAGGCCGACGTAGGCCTTGCGGTTGAACAGCGTGCCGGGAACGAGCAACTGCCCGTTGTTCAGCAAATATTCGCCCTGCAGGTCGAAGATCGTGCGCAGGCCGCCGCCGAGATCCTCCACACCCTTCAATCCGAAGATATCGGGCGCATGCGTATTGCCTTCCTGAACGAGCGAGTGTCCACCGACATTGCTGATGTATTGGACCGCTGTGTCGGCGATGCCATACAAGGTGACGCTCGATTGCGCATGCGCGATGCCAAACATCGAAAATGCGGAAAGGGTTCCTGCTACTGCACGTCTGCGAAAGGCCATTGCTTTGACTCCGAAGCGGTAATTGTTCTTCTGATGGATTGTGTCGATGAAGAAAAAGATTGCAGTACTAATCAATTAACTCGCAATGCTCCATACCTGACTCCAACGGCTCGTGTAACCTTGCGGTCCACGTGCTTCTTGTGGTGTTGCATTCAACAGTAATGAATGCAATAATTTATGTTGAATACTATAGAAGGCAGCCACAAAGGGTGTCAACAAGGTTGACGTGCGGGGAAACCCGGGCGGCCTGCGTTCAACAACTTCAATACGGCAGCGATATGACCAATGTGAGCACGCGGCGCGGCATTCAATCCGTCGAGATTGCGTTTCGAATCCTCTCGGCGTTGCAAACGAGTGTGCGCGCCCTTCCTCTAAAAGAGATTGCCGCACTGTCCGAACTCACGCCGAGCGCGACGAGCAATTACATGATTAGCCTCGTCCGCACGGGCCTCGTGTCCGCGGACGAGAAGCCGGGATGCTACAAACTCGGGCCGGCCTCGCTTGCGTTAGGGATGAGCGCGATTAACCAGCTGGATGGCTTCGATATCGTGCGGCGCGAAGTGATTGCGCTGCGCGACGCCACGCTTAACGGTGCGGCGGTGACCGCATGGACCGACGACGGACCAGTGAGTCTGTTCAAGCAAGAGGGAGAGACGCGCAGCATCCTCGAATTGCGAACGGGGTTGATCCCACTGGTGACCACCGCAGCGGGAAAGCTGTTTATTGCCTGCCTGCAGGCCAGCCGCACGGACGACCTCATTGCTCGCGAAATGTCTGGCGAGAAGAACTGGACTGCGGCCGCCATGCGCGAAGAAGCGAGCGCTGAACTGCGTAACAATGGCTTTTCGATGGTTCATCGCGGCAATCTTGGCTATGTATCGGTTGCCGCCCCGATCTGGGATCGGGACGGAAATCTGCAGTTTGCAATCAGCCTCATCGGCACGCCCGCCACACTCGATACGGATATCAAAGGCGCGGCGATCAAGGCGCTCCTCGAAAGCGCCGTTCGCGCGACGACTGCACTGGGGGGGAAAGTGTCCCGCCAGATCGGATAGAAGTGCGGGTCACGGGTTTCCAGCAGCGGCGGCTGCCAATACGATGGCATTGAACCTGCCCGGCGCTTCCAGTTTCGGCATGTGGCCGATTCCATCGAGTACGTGGAGCGTCGAATTGGGCGCTGCCTCATGGATAGGCCGCGCGTGATCGCTCAGAGGCGCGATGCGATCGTCGCTGCCGATCACGATGGAAATCGGCGCCTCGACTGACGCCACGATATCTGGCGTGTACGCAGAGAAGAGCATGTCGACGGCGTGCTCCCATCCCGTTGGCGTAACCGCGTCCCGGAGCGTCGAGACGAGGGCACGGACCTGGGGGGCGCTGCTGGAAGCGAGCAGGGCGTCGACGCCCGCCGCGCGCGCTGCGGGCGACTGAGCCGCGCCGCTTCGCATCAGCGCCTCCCGAGCGGCGGCGCGCTCCGAAAGCGGCAAGTGAGCACGTGCGACGTTGGGCGCGCTCAATACGAGGGCGTGCGTTGCATCGGGGTATTGCGCCGCAAATGTCGCTGCGATCACGCTACCCCATGAACTGCCGATAACCGTTGCACGCGAGAGGCCAAGCGCCGTCATCAACGCCATAACGGCTTCGGCATAGTCTGCGGCGCCAGGCGTTGCAATCGCGAACGGACTGCTTTGTCCGTAGCCCGGGGCGTCCCACGCGATCACGCGATGGTGCGTGGCAAGTGCTGCGAGCTGCGCGCGATATCCCGCCGAGTTCGATCCAATGCCGTGCAGCAGAACGATGGGTGGCGCTGCCTTGTCGCCCGCCTCGCGGTAGGCGAGGGTTTGCTTGCCGCCTGGCGTGTCGAGTTTCAACTGGACCTGCGCCACGGGGGGCAAAGAGGCTTCGAGTAAGCGGCTATCTGTTTCAGTCATGGCTTCAGTGCGGTCGCTATTGAGAGCGCTATGAGCGCGGTGGAATTTCAGGCTTCGCGCAGCGTCAGAGAAATTTCCTGAGCGGCGGCCTTGAGGGCTTGCGCGCAAGGTCCGTCGGTTGCCGCATCGAATTGTTGCGCGGGGCCGATTGCCGTCAAGGCAAGCACGGCCACGCCGTCCGGCGAAAGAATGGGCACACTGATCGCATTGGCAATAACGCGGTCGTCATGAAACGTACCGGGGCGCCTCGTCGCGACGCGCGACGCTCTGACCGATTCAAGCAGGCCTGAAAAGGTCTCTGCGGCAACGGGCAAATCCTCGGACCCGCGTCGCGCGTTTTCACGCAACTCCGCGACAACGAACCGGTCGATCGCTTCAGGCGGAAGAAAGGCCGCCAGTGCGTTTCCGGAAGCCGAAGACGTCACCGGCAGCACCAGCCCCAGCGGCAGATCCGCGGCTACAGGCGTCGCCGCGGCCTGCCAGGCGATCACAGTCGGTCCGTGATTGCCCCATGCCACCAAGGCGAGCGTTGTGTCGAGCGTACTGGCGAGTCGCAACATACTGCGGCTCGCCAACCGCACGGCATGCGGCTGGGATTTCATCGCACCTTGTGTTCCGACCGGAGCGCAGCCCAGGTCGTGCGGATCGGCCACCAGGTATTGGCCACCGCCAAAGGCGAGCGGCCGCCGCGCGCTCTGGCGAATCCGTTCGACCGAGCCGAGAAAGATCACATGATCGCCGCC
Organism: Paraburkholderia acidiphila; assembly: GCF_009789655.1. GTDB lineage: Bacteria > Pseudomonadota > Gammaproteobacteria > Burkholderiales > Burkholderiaceae > Paraburkholderia > Paraburkholderia acidiphila. Next base: position 1,606,075 of record NZ_CP046910.1, on the reverse strand, counting down.
TGGATAGCAGGCAACGACCTTGCATTCGAGCCACGCGCTGCAATCGCGCAATACGGGGAGGCCGTCGACCCCGACGTCGTACTCGATGCCAGCGAACTTGTCCGGCGATCGCGTGGCGAAATGATTGGCCAGGCCGTGCTGATCTTCGGCCAGGATGTTGATCGCAAAGCGCTCTGAATCCCTGAAGGCGGAATGGCTTCCTGCGGATGTTGCCTGGCTCCACAAAACAAGCGGTGGTTCGAGCGACACCGAGGAAAACGAATTGGCGGTGAGGCCATGCATTTTTCCTTCGGCGTCGAGCGTGGTCACCACGGTCACGCCAGTGACAAAGGACCCCAAAACATTTCGCAGCTGACGTTTGTCGAAATTTCCGATGGCGGACCCTTCGTGCCCGGACAGAGGAGTCGCGTTCATGACGGGACCTTTTCCAGTTCGCCGAATGCCGGCATGACGGATTCGTGGAAAAGTCCGATCGACGTTTTTGCTTCCTCCATCGACATATTTCCGAACATGAAGGTGCCGATGAGATAGTTGAAGCCGCCGTTATTCGCCTGTTCCAGCAGTTTTTCGCGGACCGTTTCCGGTCGTCCCACCACGGCGAGGCCCGATTCCACGAGCGGCTCGAACGTTGGCGGAAGTTTCTGGTTGACGGGCTCGGTGCCGTGCTTTTTCCACAGTTTGATGAAGTTCGGATAGAACGCAGACCATGCCCGCGAGCCGATTTCCATCGCCTCCCGATCGGTTTCCGCCACGACGATATAGCGATTCACGCCCATGAGCGGTTCGGCGTCGAGCGGATGCCGCTTGGCGAATTCTTCGCGATACCGGTCGGTGATCGCCCGGACTCGGGCAATCGGGCCGGCGCACACAATGTTCATCTTTTCCTGTGCGGGCCATACCGTCGATTCGGGCGATGCGAGCGCGTACCACGTCGGCGGCGGCGACTGCAGCGGCTTGATCTCGATGGGAACGTCCTTGAACTTCCAGAACGTGCCTTCGTAGTTGAGCGTATCGGCGTTGAGAAAGCGCTTCAAGACTTCATACGACTCCACATATCTGGCTTGGGCCGTGGCAGGGTCGATGCCGAGCGCTTCGATCTCGTGGGGCGAGGCACCGCGGCCGACGCCATATTCGAAGCGTCCGCCGCTCAAATGGTCGAGCATGCAGATTTCTTCGGCGAGCCGCACGGGATGATGGATCGGCAGAATATAGACAAGCGGGGACAGGCGCAGCTTGCGGGTGCGCTGCGCGGCGGCGGCGAGGAACACGCTTTGTGACGGGCACGCGCTCAGCGTGGTCGCGTGGTGTTCCGACATGTGATAGCAGTGAAAGCCGAGCTTGTCGTACAGTTCGATGATCTGCAATCTCTCTTCGTACTGCTGATTAATCGGCAGACCATTGCGATCGTTTTGGTCAAAAATTCCGAACTTCATGGTTTTTCCAGTATTTGAGGATCAGGTGAGATTCGCGCCTGGCGCGGGCGGGCAATTAACGTATCGAAGGCTTGCTAAAGACCTGAAAGAGGTTGTCTTCGAGATCTTTGTAGGTGGCGACGAAGCCATGCGTTCCCATATCGCGCTGTCCGACCAGCAGACCGCCCGCGCTAAGAATCTTCTGTTCGACTTCCGCTCGCGCCTCGCCGGCGACCTGGAAGACGGGGACAGCGCCGACCGCCCCTTGTGCGGCTTCCTCTGCGGAACTCAGCGCAAAGGTGCTGCGCTGCAGGCGGAATTGCGTCCATTTGTTCGCGTCGCGAAACTGGACCGGCATATTTAACGCCGCGATGTAGAACCCGGAAAGCCGGTCGATATCTTTCGCGACAATGTAGACCGATTGCATGTCAACTTCTGCCATGGCGAGTGCTCCAGAAAACTGTGATGAGGGAAAGAGGGCGAGTAAGCGTCAGGCGGTTTGTTGGTCCTGCACACCGAGTTCATCGTTCATGATTTGCCGGATCAGGTACTTCTGAATCTTCCCTGTCACGGTAGTCGGGAACGCATCGACAAATCGAATATATTTGGGCACTTTGTAATGTGCGATGCGTTGCTGGCAGAATTCGCGGACCATGCCTTCGTCAAGAATGGCTCCCGGCGTGGTAATGATCCATGCGCAGAGTTCTTCACCAAAATGCCTGTCTGGCACGCCGACCACCTGAACGTCGAGCACGCCGGGGCAGGTGTACAGGAATTCTTCTATCTCGCGCGGATAAAGGTTTTCGCCGCCGCGGATCACCATGTCCTTGATTCTTCCAACGATGTTGACGTAGCCTGCCGTATCCATCGTTGCGAGGTCGCCGGTATGCATCCAGCCTTTGGCGTCGATGGCTTCTTTCGTCCGGTCCTCCTGGTTCCAGTAGCCGAGCATGACCGAATAGCCGCGCGTGCAAAGCTCGCCGGGCTGACCGCGGTCCACGGTTTCCCCGGTCGTCTGGTCGACGATTTTTATCTCGAGATGCGGCAGGACCTGGCCGACCGTGGTGACGCGCTTTTCGAGCGGCGTATCCGTCATGCTCTGGCAACTCACGGGACTGGTCTCCGTCATGCCATAGGCGATGGTGATTTCGCGGAGATGCATGTCGTCCACTACGCGCCGCATGATTTCGACCGGGCAGGGCGAGCCGGCCATGATGCCGGTGCGTAGCGTGCGCTTGTCGAATGCCGCAAAGCGCGGGTGATTCAGCGCGGCGATGAACATGGTGGGCACGCCGAGCAGCGCCGTGCATCGTTCCGCCTGCACGGCTTCAAGAACGGCTTCGGCGTCGAATCTTGCGCAAGGGTAGACGATTGTCGAGCCGTGCGTGAGCGACGCCAGATTGCCCATGACCATGCCGAAGCAGTGGTACATCGGCACGGGCACGCAGACGCGATCCATCTGCGTGAGCTTCATGCATTCGCCCACGAAGTACCCGTTGTTCAGGATATTGCGGTGACTCAGCGTCGCCGCCTTGGGAAGTCCGGTTGTCCCACTCGTGAACTGGATATTGACGGCGTCGTCCGGGCGCGCGGTTGCGCGAACCTCGTCGAGCAACGCGCGGCCAGCTACCGCGAGATTGAACAGCGTGGAGAAGCGTTGCGCGTGCGCTTCGTCCGGCGCGCCGCTTTCGTCGATCCACCAGATCGTTTCGAGCTTCGGCAACCGGGCTTTGCCCAACTCCCTCAGCATGTTCAGATATTCGCTCGAGCGGTACCGGACCATCGTCACGATCGCCTTGCACCCCACGAGGTTCAACGCATGCTCGAGCTCCGCGCTCCGGTAAGCCGGGTTGATGTTTACGAGAATCAAACCGGCCTTTGCCGTAGCCAATTGCATGAGCAGCCAGGCCACGTTCGTGTGCGACCAGATGCCAATCCGGTCGCCGGGCTCGAGTCCCGAGGCAAGCAATCCCGCAGCGAGATCGTCGGATTTTTGCCGAAGCTCGCCGTAGGTGAGGCGGATGTCTTCATGCCGGCTGATGACCGCGGGATGCTCATGCAAGCGATTGGCGATTGCGTCGAAGTAATCGCCAATCGTCTGATTGATGAGCGCCGTGGAGCGTGATCCGCGCTCATAGGAAAGCGTATTCATGGAGTCTCCTGGATATTCTTTAATTCAACAATAGTGAACGTATGCATCATTGTTGTATGGTAGGATGCGGTCACGGACATGTCAACCGGTTTTGCCACTCACGAGATTTTTCGAATGCCCGTGCAAAACCATTGGCCCAGCAGAGGGCATTTCCGAAGATAATTCGGATAGCGAAATAAATAGAAGCATTGGCCGCTGAAGGGCCATAGCGCACTCATGCGCTCTCTATCGCTTGCTGTTCAGCTTCTCGAAGCCCGCAACCAGCGCGTCCAGTAACTGCCGGACCGCCGGCACCATGCCGCGGCGCGAGGCGAAAATCGCGTGTACGAGGCCGGGTTCGGTGGCGAGCCCTGGCAGCAGGTGCAGAAGTTGGCCGGAACGGATATCGGCATCCACGAATTCGCGAGGCAGCAAGGCCACGCCAACGCCACTCATCGCGGCCATGCGCAGGCTGGCGAGGTCATCGCTCGCGAGGCGCGGCTGATGTGTCCATGACGTCGCGTTGCCCTCGGCGTCCACGAGGTTCCAGACAAATCGCTCGCTGCTGTTCGCCATGGAGAGCGTGGGCCACGCTTCGAGTGATTGCAGCGACGTGGGCGCGGCATGGCGTGCGGCGAGGTCCGGACTGGCAACGAGGATCTGCGAGGAGAGCCCGAGTTGCCGCACGGCGAGATCGGTGCTTTCGAGCGGGGGAAGCCGCACGCGGATCGCGAAGTCGAGCCCCTCTTCCACGACGTCCACGCGGCGGTTGGTGGCATCGATCAGTACCTGGACCTCGGGATTGTCGTGGATGTACTGCGCGATCATCGGGGTAATACCCGAGCTTAGCAAGCCTACCGGGCAACTAATCCGTATCGTGCCCTGCGGTTTGGCGCGTGTTTGATCGACGATGTCCTTGGCGGCTTTCGATTCCGCCACCAGCGCGACGCAATGCTGGTGAAAGCGCCGTCCAATCTCGGTCAAGGACAGGCTGCGGCTGGTGCGATTGAGCAGGCGAACACCCAGCTCTTCCTCGAGTGCCCGAACACGCCGGCTGAGTTTGGATGTCTGCGAGCCGAGGGCGTGCGCCGCCGCCGTAAAGCTCCCGCGCTCGACAACTTCTACAAAGATCCGGAGATCGTTGAGGTCGCTGATCTGGTTCATTGCCGCTCTCGCTGTGGATCCGTCGTTCTATCACGCGCAACGTTGCTTTGCAATTCGGGAGATTGGCGCGCGATCATTGCGGAATTAGTATGGCGCAACTGACCGAGGACGGGTTATTCAGCAACGACAGAACAGTTGAATAGCGCCGCTTTCGAGCGTCCGGGAAATGGGTGGATGCGGGCGATCTGTCGATCGGAAGGGAAGACGTTTTGTAATCCTGATTGAAATGGTATGTACGCGACTGGCGATGGTGGAGGCTGGCGCGATTCCCTATCCTGGTCCACCAAAGTGAACTTCTTTGAGGAGATCGTCATGGAACGATACAAGTTTATTCCGCTGCTGGGCCGGATCATGCTGGGTGCGCCCTTTGCGATGAGCGGGCTCGGCAAGCTTGCCGCCTACGCGGCAACGGTTGGTTATATCAAGGCGATGGGTCTGCCCGTTCCACCGCTGGCGTACGCGGTTTCTATCATGATCGAGCTTGGCGGCGGCTTGCTGCTTATCTCGGGCTACCGCGTGCGTCCGGTGGCGGTTGTGATGGCACTTTTCTGTCTGGTAACGGCCGCCTTCTTCCACAACAACTTCGCGGACCAGAATCAGATGATTCACTTCCTGAAGAACGTCATGATGGCGGGCGGCCTTCTGCAGATCGCTTACTTCGGCGCGGGTGCTTATAGCCTCGATCAACGCCTTGGGCGCTTCGGCGCGCGCCTCGCATCGGCCGGTGCGAACTGAAGCAGCGTGACGGGCCGCCCGTGCAGCGTCGACGTGGCGGCCTTTGTCCGATTCTGACCATCGGTGAATTGGACCGGTTAGGAATTCGAAATGTTGGATGGCGTATCGTTGGACCAGCTCCGCGCATTCATCACGGCAGTCGACGAAGGCAGCTTCTCAGGGGCCGCGAGGAAGCTGCACCGGGCGCAGTCCATGGTGAGCGAGCTGGTGTCGAATCTGGAAGGGCAAATCGGCGTGGCGCTGTTCGACCGGCGGGGGCGTTACCCCGTCTTGACGGCGCAAGGACGTGTGCTGCTGACCGACGCGCGTAACGTCGTTTCCGGCGTGGATGGAATGAAGGCACGTGCCAAGGGCATGGCCTCGGGGCTGGAACCCGAATTGTCCGTCGTGGTGGATGTCTTTTTCCCGTTTCAGGTTGTCGTCGAGGTCGCGAAGGCGTTTCGCGAGCGTTTTCCGCGCGTGCCGTTGCGGCTCTACGCGGAAGCGCTCGGCGGCGCCTATCAACCCGTCATCGACGGACGTGCAACGGTCGGCATTGTGGGTTCCTTGCCTTTTGCGCCGCCAGGACTCAGGTCGGAGCCGCTCGCCGGCGTGGCATTTACGATGGTTGCCGCCAGTACGCATCCACTGGCCGCGTTTCGCGGGCCGATTCCTAAAGATGAACTCGCGCGTCACACGCAACTCGTGCTAACCGACCGGACCGATTTGTCGGCAGGCCGCGAATTCGGCGTGATGTCCGGGGCGAGCTGGCGCGTTGCCGATCTGTTCGCCAAGCATGCGCTGCTGGTGCACGGGCTCGGCTGGGGTGGCATGCCCGTGCATGCCATCCAGCACGATATTGCGGCGGGGCGCCTGGTTGAGCTTCACGTTGAAGATGTGCCGCCAGGCGGACTCGTTCTCCCGATGCTGGCCGCATACCCTGTTGCGTCGCCGCCCGGTCCGGCCGGAAGATGGCTGATCGAGCAACTGCGCGAGGGTTCGGCGACCGTGTCGAATCCATCGCTGGCGGCATAAGCGATCCAGCGACGGACGCGGCGCTTTAGCGTCCCGTGAACATCACCGGCTCTGGCTGGACACCGCGCTTCATGGCTTGCGCGCGCGCGGTTCGGCCTTTGCGTGCGTCATCGGTGCCGTGCAGCCCCATCGTGATGTCCAGCAAAACGGAATCCGCTGCAGGCACGCCACCGCCCGCCCATGCCTTCAACAGTGCCCGGATAGCGGCGTACGAGCGGGTGGGGCCGTTGGACAGGCGCGTTACGAGCTTGGCCGCTACGCTTTCAACTTCCGCGTCGGCGCACACGAAAGCGGCCACACCGAGTTCGCCCGCTTTTGCGCCGGTCATCGGTTCGCTCAGCATCGTGTAGCGCGCAGCCACCGCGCGACCGGCGCGTTCTGCGAGTCGCTGGACGCCGCCCGCTACCGGAGCGGAACCCACCGAGGCCTCGATGTTCTGAAACACGGCGTTGTCGGCGGCGACGATAAAGTCGCAGGCCAACGCGAGTTCGAATGCGCCACCGAAGCAGGCGCCGCGAATAGCGGCAACAGTCGGGATCTGCAGGGCTTCGATGGCGCGATACGCGTGATGGATCTCGCAGATGAAGGTGCGCCATTCATTGAAGTCCTTATCGATGAAGTCGAGGACGTCGCCGCCGTGACTGAAGTCCGGGCCTTCGGAACGGACCAGCAGCGCGCGGATATCGGCGCTGCTGGCCTCGTGTACAGCCTCTTTCAGTGCCTCGCAAAAGCGCGTATTGATCAGATTCGACGGACCGTCGGCGAGCACGATGTGCCCGATATTGTCCTCGCGTTCAAAGCGGATGACCGGCATGGAAAGTCTCCTGAAGAGTGACGGAGCGTGTGCTCGCAGAGTGGGTGCGAGGAGTGTCGCGCCGGGGCGGACGATCGACAATCCAGTGCCGCAAATAACGCTCTTCCATGCGGCTGATGAGCCGCGCTGGACCACGCTCGGGATGGCGCGATCAATTGGGTGATTGCGCAAACAGGTCGCGTACAAGGCCTCGCAGCCACTGGTTGCCCGGATCGTCCTGTTGTGAGCGGTGCCAGTATTGCCGCACGTCGAACGGTGGCATCTTGAATGGCGGTTCCAGAATCTCGAGATCCGCCATGCGCGCGAATATTTCTGCTACGTCGCTGGACACCGTGACAATCAGGTCCGTCGACGCGATGGTCATCGGGATGCTGAGGTAATGCGGTGTATTGAGCAGGACTCTGCGCAGTATGCCGTGCTCTTTCAGAAACCGTTCGATCATTTCCTCGCGACGGCCCTCCGTCTTGACTAGCGCATGAGGCAGTTCGCAGAAAAGTTTTTTGGTCAACCTGCCCTGAATGTGCGGGTGGTGCTTACGAACGAGGCATACGAACGAATGTCGAACAAGACGCTGCTGAAAGACGTCCACACCATCGAGATCGGGGAAATATCCGATCGCAAGGTCGACTTCGCTTCGCTGAAACGCAGGCAATAGCTCGCTGGGACTCAGCGATACGGTCGTCAGATTGACGCCGGGTGCAAGACTTGTGAGACGCTGCAGCAATTTGGGCAAGGCAACCATTTCGCCGACATCCGACATGGCGACGATAAATGTGCGCCGCGCAGTTTCTGGCTCGAAAATCGGCGTGGTCAGTACGCGCTTCTGAATAGCGTCGAGTACCGAGTGAATCACGGGCGCCAACTGCGTCGCGCGCGGCGTGGGTTGCATGCCGGAGCGGGTCTTGACGAAAAGGGCGTCGCCCAGGTCTTCACGCAAACGCTTCAAGGCATACGATACAGCCGGCTGACTCAGGTTCAGTTCCTGGGCTGCCTTGCCGAGATGTCCATGACGCTGCAAGGCGTCGAACACGCGCAAGAGATTGAGGTCGAAGCTATCCATTCGGCGTATCTCCTGGATTTTTCCGCGATCTTAGCAGCGGAACAGGGGACTGCCCAGGCACTCAGCGGGATCACGCTCGCGGACTGCCGAGTCGATGGATGTCGGCAGGCTTCAGGACAGCTTGCGGGACACCGCGGCGCACGGCGTTTAACATCGCATCGCCAATGATTCGCGTAGTCAATACGCTACTTGGCGAAATTCGCCGAATCAAGGCAAGCAGGGGCTTGAGTGCGATATACATCCATCGATACGCGGCTGTGCGCGACTGTATGCCGTCCTCGGGAAAGATCGCCGCTGGCCGGAAAATAGCGACCTGTCGAAATGGCAGGCGCTGCAACGCGTTTTCGGTTTGTCCGCGCACGCGGGCCCACATGCTTTTGCCTTGTTCACTGGTGTCCGCGCCCGCGCCGGACACATACACCATCGTCATCGCGGGGCTCACGCGAAGCAGTTCCTGAGCGATGTGGAGCGTGAGATCGTAAGTGATCGCGCGATAGGCAGCCTCGGACATGCCGAAGGACGACACGCCCGCACAGAAAAAGCACGCGTCGATACTGGCAAACGCTTCGTCCGTGGCCTGAAAGCTCGCGAGATCCGGCATGGCGAAGACCTTGAGTCGCGGGTCATCGTATCCCTCCGGCGCGCGCCGGCCCAGTACGACGATTTCGGTAACGTCCGCCGCCGCAAGGCACGCACGCAACACGCCCTGGCCGACCATGCCGGTCGCGCCGATCAGTACGACGCGCATGATGTCACTCCGAAGGCCACGTGGGCATTGCCGAGCCGAAGTCGGCCGCGAGCGTCACGGCCTTCCAGCCCTGCATCGATTCGCGGCGGGCCTGCTCCTCGGTCTCCACGACCTGCCAGGCGTCCGAGCCGAGCACGAGCCGCGCGGGCACCGCTTCATGCGAGGCGAGCTTCACGATCAGCTTCGCAATGCGCTCGGGGTCGCCCACTTCATGACCCACGTACGCGTCGATCAGCGCCTTGAATCCGGCCATGGATGCCTCGTAGTCCTGAGGAAGATTGTGCAGTGTCGTACGCGCCTCGTTGCCCCATTCGGTGCGCATGCCGCCGGGTTCCAGCGTGCAGACGCGAATGCCGAACGGCGCGACCTCCTTGCCCACGACGTCGCTGAAGCCGCCAACGGCCCATTTGGCCGCCTGGTAGGCGGAGAGTCCAGGACTGCTGATGCGTCCGCCTGCCGACGAGACCTGAAAGATGTGGCCGCCGCTCTGGGCGCGCATCACGGGGATCGCTGCTCGGGTGAGGTTCACCACGCCGAAGAAGTTAGTTTCGATCTGCGCGCGGAAATCATCGGCGGGCATGTATTCGAACGGCTGAATGTGCCCGTAGCCAGCGTTGTTGACCAGAACGTTAAGGGAACCGAAGCGTCGTACCGCCTCGGACACCGCCTGCCGTGCCTGCTGTTCGTTGGTGACGTCCAGTTCGAACGTTGCGAGACGTTCGCCATGGCGTGCTTGCAAGTCGGCGAGACGCGAGGTGTCGCGCGCGCTCGCCAGCACCTTGCCGCCATCCTGCAACGCGGCTTCGAGAATGGCGCGGCCCAGACCGCGGGACGCGCCAGTAATCAACCAGACTTTTGACATGATCGTTTCAACCTTCTTCGAGCGAGCGTCATCGACGCATTGTGAGTGAAAGCACGCCAGCGATACCGTTACTGCGGATTGAAACCCGCCTTGCCTTCGAACATCACCGCGTTGGCGAGGTCCTTTTGTGCCTGCAGCGCGGCGAGGCTGCGGGTATAGCCCGCTTCGAGCACCGCGTAGGCGTCGCCGCCGAGAACGGTACGCAGCGGCGGCTGCGCCAACTGACTCACCTCGTAGATGGCGCCGGCCATTTTCACCGGATCGCCCGAGGCATATTCGTCGCCGACTTCCTTGATCTGCTGGCGCAGCTTGCCGACGACACCGTCCTTGTAATCCGCAAGTTCGTCGGTCCAGCGGATATTCGCCACGAACCCCGTCTTGATGGAACCCGGCTCGATGATGAGGGTCTTGATGCCGAACTCGGCCACCTCCAGGCTCACCGCTTCGGCAAAACCTTCGAGTCCGTATTTCGCGGCGTGGTACATCGAGCCGCTCGGAAAGGCTGCACGTCCCCCGACGCTGGTGACATGAATGAACGTGCCGTGTTTTCTCGCGCGCATGGCAGGGAGAAAGGCGCGCGTGACGTGAATGGGCGCGAGCAGATTCAGCGCGATCTGTTGCTGGATGTCGGCTTCGCTCAATTCCTCCATGGCGCCGATAACGGCGCCACCCGCATTGTTGACGACGACATCGGCATCCGTATGGCGTGCCGCTACGGCCTGCACCTGCTCGGGTCGAGTCACGTCGACCGGTTCCACTTCGAGTTGATCGGGCCAGGACTGCTTGAGCGTGTCCAACGCTGCCACGCGCCGCACCGCTGCGACCACGCGGTGACCCTCGGCCAGCACTTTCTCCGCGAGGGCAAGCCCGAGACCGCCGGATGCGCCGGTAATGAACCACTTTTGACTGGACATGTTGACTTCTCCTTTTTACATTGAGCGCGTAAGCACTCAATTATTAAAGAAAATTTTTACGGCGTGATAGCTCGCCAGGCGGCATGGAAACCCAGCTGGCGGTGACGCTCCGCGTTGTCGGGCTGGCGCTCGACAAATTCGATTGTGGTATCGGCAATGCGTTCGATGATGGAGTAGAGAAACGCGATCGGTGCGTCCAGCAATACGCCACTCTGCACCGCCTCTTCCATCATTTGCGATACGGCGAGGAATGGCTCCATGCCTTTCGTCCGCGTCTCGTCCCACAGCTGACCTGAAGCCGAGAGCCTGGCGATGGCGAGACGCCCGGCCGTGTTCGCCACGCCCCAGCGCACATAGTGCTGGAAGACATGTTCCAGCCGAAGCCGGAAGTCCGCCTCGGAAGGATAGTCAGGCATGATGGTTTCAGCCAGTTCGTCTTTAAGGTGCAGATACAGTTCCTGAAACAGCACGTCCTTGTTCTCGAAGTACGTGAACAGCGTTCCTTCGGCCACACCGGCGCGCCTGGCGATGCTCGCCGTGCTGGCCAGCACGCCCTGTTCGGCCACGGCGTGCGTTGCGGCGACCAGCAGCGCATTGCGCTTTTCGGGACTCAAAGGGCGTGCCATCGTGTTTCGGTTCAATGTAGAGTGAGTACGCACTCAATTATAAACAGGGTTTGAGGCACGCGCAATCACCCGAAAATCGCGCCAGTACAGGACCCGCGATCACCGGTTGCGTGCCTCTGGCGGCTTCCATCCCAACAGCGTCTCGCCGCTCCATTGCGCCGCGGTGAGCCTCGCAATGAAGAAGTCGGCCAATGCGCTCACCTTTGCTGGCCGTGTGCGGGCAGTGGGCGTGACGAAATACAGCCCGCCTTCAGGCAAGCGCCAGTCAGTCAAAATCGGCTCGAGTTGTTTGTCCGCAAAATATTGCGTTGCCACGAACTCGGGAAGCTCGGCAACAGCGAGTCCGGCAAGGAGCGTGGGCAGCAATGCGTCCACGGTTGTCGCGCGCAGCGCTCCGGCCGGTGTGACCGTGCATTGCTCACCGCTTTCGTGGCTAAAGCGCCAAACGTCCCGCTTGTTTCTGTTGGCATAGGTCAGGCACTGGTGCGCGCCGAGCTCATGCGGATGCTGCGGCCGCCCACAACGCGACAGATACATGGGCGACGCCACGACAAAACGGCGTACGGGCGCGATCAGCCGCGCCGCAAGCGACGAATCTTCGAGAATGGCGATACGCAGGGCGGCGTCAAACCCCTCGCCAATCAGATCGGCATGGGCATCCGTGAGATGAAGCTCTACGGATATGTCGGGATAGGCCTGGAAGAACTCCGGCAGAAGCGGCGCCACCCAGCGCGCGCCGAAGGAAAGCGGCGCAGCGAGCTTGACCAGACCACGCGGCCGGCTCGAGGTCTCGCGCGCGAAGTCCTCGGCCTCTTCTGCGTCGGCGTAGATTTTCGACGCGCGCTCGGCGAGTGTATGCCCGTAGTCCGTGAGCGCGAGCCGCCGCGAGGTGCGGTTGAACAACCTGCCGCCCAGTCGCTCTTCGAGCCGGGTCACGGCCCTGGAGACCGTGGCGACGGAAACGCCCATAGCCGCCGCGGCAGCAGCGAACGAGCCTTCCTCGGCGACCTTCGCAAACATCGCGAACCCTTCAAAGTCGGGTAACTTTGACATCGACAATTTTGCAACGATAGTTTTCGGTCATTGCTATTTCGAAAAATAGCATGCGGCCTTAAATTTGTGTTGTCACGATGCCGGTATGGAGATTCTGATCGGTGGTGGGCAGGCCGGAATTTAATCAGTAGTGCGATTTACTGGATCAATAAGGAGTATTGCCATGGATGAACGGATCAACGAACTGCTGTATCGCAACCTGCAAGAGGTCTTCGGCGAAGGCGACGCAAAGCGCCGTCGCGCGGCGATCGAGGAACTGTATACAGACGACTGTGTGCTCTATGCGCCTCCCGGCGTATTCTCCGGGCACGATGCGCTCGACAGCTTCGCCGGGGCCCTGCGCGAGACGCACCCGCATTTCGCGTACACCCCGCTCGGTGCGCCTCAAGCCCTGCACAACGCGGGCCGTTTGTCGTGGGGCTCCGGTCCGCGGGGCGAGGCGCCCGACTACACGGGCGTGGATGTGATTATCGTTCGCGACGGGAAAATCGCCGCGCTGTATGTCTTTCTCGATTCGATGCCGTCGGGCTCATCGGTTTGACGTCGGTTATGCCACGGCGGCAACGCGCAACCGGTTGACAATCTGGTTGTCCTTGCCCTGAACGAACGGCGTCAGCGTGAGGTTGAACTCGATGTCCTTGTACACGTCGGCTTTCAAACCGAGCGCTACGCCACCGGTCTTTTCCGTCACCGGCGGAATCAATTCTTCACGCGTTGCGTAGGCGAAGTCGTCCCAGATCAGCGGATCGCCTTCGACGTTGAACTGCGTGGTCAGCTTGCGGTGATCGCCGCTCGTGACGAAGAAGTGCACGTGCGCCGGACGGTCACCATGACGATCCAACGCGTTTAGCAACTGCTGCGTGGCGCCATCCGGCGGGCAACCGTAGCCCACGGGCATGAGCGTGCGGAATTCGTATTTGCCGTCTGCGCCGGTATTCACTGCGCCGCGCAGGTTGAAATCGCTCTGCGCGCCGGTCGGGTCGAAGTGCGAGTAGAAGCCCTTCGAGTTGGCATGCCAGCATTCGACCACGGCGCCCGCAACCGGCTCGCCGTCCGGGCCGGTGACCGTGCCGTGAATCACGAGCGGGCCCGCATCGGCATCGGCGTCGAGGTCGATTCGCGAAACGCTGTCGCGCAGCGGCGCGCCCGCAACATACAACGGGCCTTCGATCGTGCGCGGCGTGCCGCCGCTGATGCCCGCTTGCTCGTCGGCGGCGTCCATGCGGATGTCCAGATATTTTTCCAGTCCGATGCCTGCTGCGAGCAGCGTCGCTTCGCCGTCCTGGCCAAGCTTGTTCAGATAGTTGATGCCGGCCCAGACCTCATCGGGCGTGATGTCGAGATCGTCGATCGCCTTGAACAGATCGCTCAGCAGGCGGTGAGCAATCTGCTTGAAACGCGTATTGCCGCCGTTGCCGTCCGCGTTCGTCGCGGCCTTCAGCAGATCCTGGACTTCGCGGGTATTGAATACGTTCACGCTCATGATGATTGTCTCCAACTGGTTTTAAGGGCATTGAACGCATTAGATATCCGCGCCTGCGCTGGCGCTATCCACCTGGTCGAGACTCGCTATCCGCTTTTTTTGGCGCGGCCATGAAGAGGCCATAAAGCGCCCATAAAGCGCCATTGGCGCGGCATGCGTCCGGATATCGCGCAGCAGCATTCACTCTGGAGGAAAAAAGCACGGCAAAAAAAGCGGATAGCGAACGCCGACCAGGCGGATAGCGCCGGCGCCGCAGTGGGTATTCAATCCAGCTCATCAAGGACCTGGTCGCAAGACCGCTAAATGGCAGGAGGAGAACCCATCGTGAGCACAGAGAAAATCGCGTCGCAATGGCAGGATTTCGTTGGCGGATGCCTCGATTTCCGTCCGGCAGAAGGCGTCTACCGCATTGCGCGGGAGATGTTCACGGAGCCGCAACTGTTCGACCTGGAGATGGAATTCATCTTCGAAAAGAACTGGATCTATGCGTGCCACGAGAGCGAGATCCCCAAGCCCCACGACTTCATGACGATGCGCGCCGGTCGCCAGCCGATGATCATCTCGCGCGACGGCAATGGCCAGCTCAACGCGATGATCAACGCGTGCCAGCATCGCGGCGCGACGCTCACACGCATGGGCAAAGGCAATCAGTCGACTTTTACGTGCCCGTTCCATGCATGGTGCTACAAGAGCGATGGACGCCTCGTGAAGGTCAAGGCGCCCGGCGAGTACTGCGAAGACTTCGACAAGTCCACACGCGGCCTCAAGAAGGCGCGCATCGCGAGTTACAAGGGTTTCGTGTTCATCAGCCTCGATGTCGATGGCACCGATACGATCGAAGAGTACCTCGGCGACGCGTGCATCTTCCTCGACATGATGGTGGCGCAATCGCCCACGGGCGAACTCGAGGTGCTGCCTGGCAAGTCCGCCTATACCTTCGAAGGCAACTGGAAACTGCAGAACGAAAATGGCCTCGACGGCTATCACGTGAGCACGGTGCATTACAACTACGTCGCCACGGTCCAGCGCCGTCAAGAGGCAAACGCGCAGAACGGCGGCGCGGCGAACGGCACGCTCGACTACAGCAAGCTCGGTGCTGGCGATGCGGAAACGGACGACGGCTGGTTCGCATTCAAGAACGGCCATAGCGTGCTGTTCAGCGACATGCCGAACCCGAGCGTGCGTCCGGGCTACGCGAGCGTCATGCCGCGCCTCGTCGAGGCATACGGCCAGGAGAAAGCCGAATGGATGATGCATCGGCTGCGCAACCTGAACGTCTATCCGAGCCTCTTTTTCATGGATCAGATCAGCTCGCAGTTGCGCATCGTGCGCCCGGTCGCCTGGAATAAAACAGAGGTCATCAGCCAGTGTATCGGCGTGAAGGGCGAATCCGATCAGGACCGTGAAAGCCGCATTCGGCAGTTCGAAGACTTCTTCAATGTTTCAGGCATGGGCACGCCGGACGATCTCGTGGAGTTCCGCGAGCAGCAGCGCGGCTTCCAGGCGCGTCTCGAGCGCTGGAGCGATATCTCGCGCGGTCATCACAAATGGGTGTCGGGTGAGACGGCGAGTGCGCGCCTGCTCGGCATCGAGCCTGTGCTGTGCGGCACGGAACTGACTCATGAGGGGCTTTACGTCAACCAGCACGGCGCGTGGCAAATGTACCTCCTGAAGGGCCTCGCGCAGGAATCGAACACCACGAAGGAGGCTTGAGCCATGGCTATCACGCACACGCAGCAACAAGCGGTCGAGCAGTTTCTCTATCGCAAGGCCGAGCTTTGCGACGCGCAGAGCTGGGACGAGTACCTCGACCTGTTCGATGAAAACAGCGAATTTCACGTGCCCCAGTGGGACTCCGAGCACGTGTACACGACCGACCCGAAGCGCGGCATGTCGCTCATCTACTACTCGAACCGCACAGGTCTCGAAGACCGCGTGTTCCGCCTGCGCACGGGCAAGTCGGCGGCGTCGACGCCGCTGCCGCGCACGCTGCACCAGATCACCAATGTGCGCATTGCGGAGTGCGAGAACGGCGAGCTGGAAGTGAAGGCCAACTGGGCCACGTTTTACGCGCGGCACGGCGTGGCCGAACACTTCTTCGGACGCGCCACCTACACGCTGCGCCCGGAAGGCGACACCTGGAAGATCGCGCGCAAGCACGTGCTGTTGCTCAACGACACGATCAACGCCGTGCTCGACTTCTACCATCTGTAAGCAGGAGTGCCACGAAATGAGCCACAAGGTCGCCTTTAGTTTTGCCGACGGCAAGACCGTGTTCTTCGATATTCGCTCGGACGAACTCCTGCTCGACGCCGCGCTGCGCAATGGCGTGAGTATTCCGCTCGATTGTCGTGAGGGCGTGTGCGGAACCTGCCAGGGGCGGTGCGAATCGGGCAGCTATACGCTCGACTACGTCGACGAAGAAACGCTGTCCGCCGACGATCTCGCCGCGCGCAAGATCCTGTCGTGCCAGACGCGCGTGCAATCGGACGCGTCGTTTTACTTCGACTTCGATTCGAGCCTGTGCAGCGCGGGCGGCACCACGTCGATCACAGGCCGGGTCACGGCCGTTAAGCAGGTGTCCGAAACGACGGCGATCCTGCATCTGGACGCCAGCGCTCATCCGGCGCGGCTCGACTTCCTGCCCGGGCAATATGCGCGCCTGAAGGTGCCGGGCGCTGACGTGTGGCGCTCGTATTCGTTCGCCAACCGGCCCGACGACAACAACCAGATCCAGTTCCTGATTCGCCTGTTGCCCGATGGCGCGATGAGCAACTATATGCGCGAGCGCTGCGAGCCGGGACAGACCGTGGAATTCGAAGCGCCGCTCGGCACGTTCTATCTGCGGCAGGTGGAACGCCCGCTCGTGATGGTGGCGGGCGGGACCGGCCTCTCGGCCTTTCTCGGCATGCTCGACGATCTTGCGCACAAGGGCGGCTGCGGCCAGAAGGTTCACCTCTACTATGGCGTGACGAACGCGCGCGACCTGTGCGAACTCGATCGCCTGAAGGCCTACGAGGAACGCATCGCGAACTTCGCGTGCGATATCGTCGTCATGAATCCGTCTGAAGTATGGCAGGGCAAGACGGGGCTCATTCCTGAACATTTCGACCGCAGGATGCTCGAAGCGAACCCGTTCGACATGTATGTGTGCGGCCCGCCGCCGATGGTCGAGGCGATCAAGACATGGCTCGCGAACGCGAGCCTCGACGACCATCGTCTTTACTACGAAAAATTTGGGGACAGCAACAGCGCGCAACCCGCTGCGTGACGCTGCGGGGCAGCACGCACTTGGGGTGTTTCGTTATTTTGTCCGTGCGTGGCGTGGTTTACCATTGAGTATTCGTCAATTGCTCAGTGATACGCCATGCCAACCCCTGCCGCCAACGATAGTCGAGGTCTTGACGCGCTGCGTCACGACCTCGAAGGCGCGCGCGACTGGATGGCGTCGATTTGCGGACCGCACGGGCTGCAGGTTCGCAGTCCGAAGGCGCTGCAATTCCATCATTCCGGCACGGTGATGCGCTCGATGGCGAGCACATTGGGCTACGTCGAGTACGGCACCGACGTCACCGTCTCCGTGCACAACGATGCGCCGCTCAACTGCTATAGCGTGAGTCTGCCGCTCACGGGGCAACAAGAACTCGCCGCGCACGGCCGCCTGTGGTTGTCGGACCAGGACAGCGGGCTCGTGCTGTCACCGCATGAGACGCAGGACCTGGCGATCACAGGCAATTGCCGCAAGATCATCGTATCGATCCCGAGCCCGGCGCTGCGTCAGGTGCTGGAAGGGCTTTTGCAGCGACCGCTCGAGGCGGCGTTGACGTTCGAGCCGCAGATGAATGCCGCCGACGGCGATCAGGCCGCGTGGTGGCGCATGGTCAAGTTCCTGCTGGCCGAGATGGGACACGCTGGCCCGTTGCTCAATCATCAGCAGATGGTGGGGGATCTCGAACAGGCGTTGATTAAAGGGCTGTTGCTCTCCCAGCCGCACAATTACACGCAGGCGCTCGCCGAGGCGATGCGTCCGGCGTGTCCGCATTATTTGTTGCGCGCGAAACAATTTATTCACGACAACGCGCGCGAAAATATTGCGCTCGAAGATATCGAGCGCGCAGCGGGCGTGTCGCGCTACAAGCTGTTCGAAGGCTTCGGGCAGCACTTCGGGCATGCGCCTATGGCCTACCTGAAGAAGTACCGGCTCGAAGCCGTGCGGCGCGAGATTCTTTCCGACTGCTCCGAGCGCAATGTTTCTTCCATCGCAATGAACTGGGGTTTTTCGCATCTCGGCCGCTTTTCCAACGACTACAAGCAGCTTTTCGGCGAAACGCCATCGCAAACACTCAAGCGTGCGGTGAGACGCTAGGCCGTCCCTATTCAGCAGCGCGCAGTCAACTCACTCCGCCATTTGGGCGTGGCCCAAGAGCCCCTTAAACTCGCGTAGAAACGTTTCCGATGCATGCGTGGGCGGTTTATCGCTGCGCGTGATAGCGACCAGGGGCCCGATATGCAGCGGCAATTCGCACTGCACGAGTCGCAGGCGATATTGCGCGCATAGCGCATCGGCGATGCACTCCGACGAGAGGACGAGGGCATCGCTCCGGCTGGCCAGACGAAAGGCCAGCGGCGAAACCTGTGACGACAACACATTCGACGGCAGGGCCAGCCCCATGTCCCGAATCGCGAACTCGAGTTGCTGCCGGATGATATTCGGCTGAGGCGGGAGTATCCACGGGTAGTCGAGAAGATCCGGGAGCGCCATTGGCTTTAACGTCGATGCGTGTCCTTGCTGGGCGAGAAAAATCGGCATGTCACGCTTCAACATCTCGAGTTTATAGAGTTCGCTGCCGAAGCCACTGGCCATCCGGCCGATCACGATATCCACGAGATCCTGGTCGAGACTCTCCAGCAACATTTCCATCGGACCCTCGCGCAGCGCCAACCGCACGCGTGGCCATTTGATCCGAAAGTCGCTCACGCAATCCGAAAGCGCCCCCCACCAGGTCAGCGGCGAAAAGACGCCTATCGACAGGTTGCCGATATCCCCATTCAGCAACGCTTCGAGTTCGGCCTCCGCCCGCTGAACGTCGCTTGCGATCAGATGGCCGTGACGCACGAGGGTCTCGCCGTAAACGGTCGGGCGCATTCCGCTGGGTGTGCGTTCGAACAGCTGCGCACCGACAATCGCCTCGATCTCGGCCAACGCCTTGGAAAGCGCCGACTGACTGACGTTCTGCGCTTCAGCCGCTTTTTGCAGGCTGCCTAGCCGCGCAATGTCCACCACGACGGTGATGTGACGGAGCTTCAGGCGTTGTTGCAGTGAGTTCATGATCCGGGCCGGGTTGAACTTTTGTCATGGGGGGGCGGCGAAGAATTCCATTTTCTTTCCGCTGTCGATCCGTAAGCTCGTGGTTGTCGGATGCGATCAACCTATGTGCGCGTGTGCACAAGACCAAGGAGGCTACATGAAGGTGAAGGGCACCGTACTTGCACAATGCGAGCAGGGCGTACTCGAAGGCGTGACCCACGATGGTGTTCGCACGTTCTTCGATATTCCCTACGCGGCGGATTGCGGGCGTTTTCAGCCTGCCGGCGAACCGGCGCGCTGGAACGGTCAGCGAAATTCTACCCGACCTGGCCCGGTCTTTCCTCAGTTGCCAAGCCGGCTGGATTTCGTCATGGGACCCACTGCCCGAGGCGTTGAGCAGTCCGAAGATGCTTTCAGACTGAACGTTTTCACGCCCGATCTCACGGGAAAATTGCCGGTCGTGTTCTGGATCCACGGAGGCGGGTTCATGACCGGCGGGGCGCTGCCATGCTACTCGGGCGAATCGATTGCTGGTCTTGGCCGCGCGGTGGTCGTGACGATGAATTATCGGCTGGGCGTGCTCGGCAACCTCTATATGGAGGGCATATCGCCGGGCAATCTCGCCGTCTCGGATCTCGAACAGGCGCTTCAGTGGGTCAGGAAGAACATCGCCCGTTTCGGTGGCGACCCGGATTCCATCGTCGTGGCGGGCCAGTCGGCGGGCGCCTGGTTCGCGCAGCTTCTGGCCTCGATGCCGTCGACCCAGGGTCTCGTGAAGGCCATTGCCATGCTCAGCTATCCGGGCCTTCAGCCGATGGCGCCGTCGAAAGCGCAGGCGATTGCGGAGCAGTTGTGCGAAACCGCTGGCATCGCCGCTACCGGCAAGGAACTACTCACGATGCCTGTCGAGCGCATCCTGGAAGCGCAAACCCAATTGACCGGAGCCGTGGCGAAGTTTGCCGAGGTTCCCATCGCGTTCATGTCGGTAGCCAGCGGCAACGTGCCGGCGGACCCCGGCGCGCGCGCGCGGGAGCGCTTCGGAGGCAAACCGGTCTTCATCGGCTGGACACGCGACGAGTCCGGCAGCTTTTTTGCAAGCAGCCCGGCGCTCCGTGGCGCGACAACGGAACAAGCCCTGCAGAAGTTCGCTGACGAATTCGGCGACGATGCGGCGGCTCGATACGAAAGCGTGACGGAAGGCCGATTTGACTCGAAGCCCTATGCGGCGTTGGTCGAATTGAGTTCGGAAAAGCTGATCGTAGGCCCAACCCGGCGTTTCGCAATGCGCATGGCCGAAGCGGGAAGTGGTGTATTTGCCTATCGGTTCGATTTCCCCTCTCCACAGCCGGATGTGGGTGCGTGCCATTGCCTTGAATTGCCGTTCTTCTTTGGCAACTTCGAAAACTGGATCGAGGCACCCATGCTCGAAGGCATCGACGAGCCGCGCAGCCGCGCGTTGTCGGCCCGAATCCAGCGCTACTTTCTGAATTTCGTGGAATCCGGCAATCCGAATGGCGTGGGCTTGCCTGCATGGAAGACATTCAGCGGAATTGACGACGAACTGATGCATTTCGACTGACGTGTGGGTGATGATCGCGAGTCCGAAGCGATGGAATTCTGCTGGTTACTAAGTAATACAAATTAAAAAGGTGAGGCAAGCGGATAAGTTCCCGCAAAGCTTCGCCATACCTGGAGACGAAAACGTCATGAAAATGAAGTGGAGTGCCGCGTTGCTGGCCGCGGTAACGGGGCTCGCGCACGCCCAAAGCAGCGTCACGCTTTACGGAATCGTCGATACTGGCCTCTCGTACTACAACCATGCGACCGCGAGTGGCGGGTCGTTCGTCGGCATGGCCTCGCTGACCGGAAGGCTGCCTTCGCGCTGGGGCTTGAGGGGCACTGAAGACCTGGGCGGCGGATTCAAGACCTTCTTCGTGCTGGAGAACGGCTTTCAGCCCACCAACGGCACGTTGAATTACGGTGGCCGCCTCTTCGGCATTCAGTCGAACGTGGGCATCAGCAGCGACTACGGCTCGATCACGCTCGGCCGGCAGATGGGCATGACCATGTACGCGCTGTTCAACGCGGACGTGATCGGCCCGTCGATTCATTCGCTGAGCGTATTCGACTCCTATCTGCCGAACGCACGCAGCGACAACGCGATCGGCTATATGGGCAAATTCCACGGCGTCACGATTGGCGGCACCTACAGCTTCGGCCGCGACGCCGCGGGCCCAGCCGGACCGGGAGCAACCAACTGCCCCGGGCAGGTTCCCGGCAATATGCTGGCGTGCCGTCAATATACGGCGCTCCTTGCTTACGATTCGGCGAGCTTTGGCGTGGCGGCGTCGTATGACGTGTTGCGCGGCGGCGCGGGCGCCACGCCGCCACTGAACAACAGTAGCTACACCGATACGCACAATATCGTCGACGGCTACGTGGTATTGGGATCAGCGAAAATCGGTTTCGGCTGGATCAGAAACAACCTCGCGGCCGCCATTCATTTGCAGACCGATATCTTCTTTGCGGGGGCCACTTACTATTTCACGCCCGCGTTTTTCCTGGACACGCAGGGCGTGCGTTATCTTCAGCGCGGCTCTCAGGGCGCGAAGGACGCCAGTTCGACGCTACTCATCGGCCGCGTGAATTACCTGTTCTCGAAACGCACCATGGTGTACACGTCGGTGGGGTACATGTTCAACAGCGCACAGGCCGCGAATTCGGTCGCGGCCGGCGGCACGGTTGCGACCGGCATGAACCAGCTTGGCGTGATGATCGGGTTGCAGCAGAAGTTCTGACCCGTTGCTTCAGAAGCGCGTATTCGCATTGCGCAGTGCGGCGCCAAAAATGCGAATGGCTTCTTTCAAGGACGCATCGCGCATACGGGTATAGGCCGCGATCTCGATCGGCGCGAGCGGCGGCAATCCGAAACGGCTACCCACGTCCACTGCGCGTGACGGGCGTCCTCGTCTCGTCAACGGCGCCACGGCGAGTCCGGCCATGACGGCCGCACCAACGGTGCCCATGCCGCCGCCGACGAAAACCTCGGTCCATGGGATGCCGGCTTCGTCCAGCGCCTTGAGCGCGTTGGCGCGCACGCCGCAAGGTGCGGAGAGCGAGGCGACACGCAGCGGTTCATCCGGATTGGGCGACCACTGCGGCGCCGCGAACCATCCGCAGTGCTCGACGAACAGGCGCTCCGCATCGCGCCGCGCGGGGTCGCGCCGCGCGAAGGCCGCATCGAGTTCGCCGGCGTCGTACGCTTCGAGCATCTCGCTCGAAGCGCCGATCCGCACTTCCACACGCAAGGTCGGGTCGTGGCTCGATACGCGGGCGAGCAAGGGAATCAGCTCTTCCGCAGCGGTGTGATCGATGATGCCAAGGCGCAGGCCGCGTTGCTCGCGAACGTCGATGGCCAGTGCGCGGTCATGTGCGCTCAGCAACTCGCGCGCGGCGGAGAGAAACGCCACGCCTTCGGGCAGCAGTTGAATGTGCCGGGGCGTTCGTTCCAGTAGCCGCTTGCCGAGCCGTTCCTCGAGCCGCTTGATTTTCAGGCTGATGGCGGATTGCGTGGTGTCCTGGACCTCGGCCGCCCGCGTGAAGCTGCTGAGGTCGGCAACCAGCACGAAGGCCTGCACGGCGTCGAGATCGAGCAGGCGTCCGGTGTGTTGATATCCCGTGCTCATGACGAAGGGCCCTCAAGCATTAATGCGGAAAATCATACGCCGGGGTTGCGCGTGGCGGCTTCGAGACTGAACAGAAACGATTCGTACGGGCGGTCCATGGCTTGTTTGAGTCCCATTTCGCAGGTGCGGTTTGCACACACGTAGGCGTCGGCTTGCACATTCTCGAGGTACGCTTTCTGATCTCGCGTTGCGGAAATCACCAGTTCAGGATGGAGAAGGCCGCGGTCGCCAGCCGTGCCGCAGCAAGTCGCGCCGACCGGTATTTCGACTTGCGAGGCCATATGAGCCGCAATGCGCTTGAGATCTTTGGTGAGCTTCAAATGCGACATCGCGCAGGTCGGATGGATGACGATCTTGCCCAGGCGCGCATGCACTTCCAGTTCGGGGAGCAGCCTGGCGCACCAGGTGATCGAATCGACGATCTGCAACTGCTGGCGGCGCGACTTCTGTTCGGGCGTGAGCACTTCGTCCAGACCGTGGACGAGGCCGTGCGTGCACGACGCGGCATCGACCACGATGGGCAGGCGTCCTTCATCGCTCCATTTCCAGAGGCGTTCGAGCGTCGTTTCTGCCATGATTTGCCGCGCCGACGCATAGCCTTTCGAACTGAACGGCGTGGCGCAGCAGGTTCCGCCGATGTCATCAGGAATCCAAAGGTTCTTGCCAGCGCGCCAGGACACGGCGATGAGCGCTTCCTGGATCGAAAGGGCGTCGGTGGGCGCATCGGGATCGCGGCCGAACATCCGGTTGACGCATGCCGTGAAGTAGACCGCGTGCGCATGCTCCCTTCGCGTGACAGGTAACGCACGCGCAGGCTGTGGCATTGGTCCAGGCACACTCGGTACGACGTCGTCGCTCGCAACGAGGCGCACTGTTTCGGCCACGGCGCGCACGGCTTTCCAGCCAAGCGATTCGCCCATGTATTTCGCACCGCGTAAAGCCAGCTTGCTTGCACGTTCCACGCCGTTCCAGCGCTGCGCGACGAATCGCGCGGTGGCTTCCGACGCCTCGGTTTGCGTGGCTTGACGGAACGAGCGCATCAACGCGCCCGTGTCGATCTCGATCGGACAAGGCAGGGCGCAGGTACTGTCGCCAGCGCAGGTTTGAATCGCATCGTACTGGTACTGTTCCTGGAGCCGTCGAAGCACCGCCGATCCCTCCGGCTGGCGCGCCATCTCCCGTCGCACGACGATGCGCTGACGCGGCGTCATCGTGACATTGCGACTCGGGCAAACGGCCTCGCAAAAGCCGCATTCGATGCACAGGCTCGCATTTGCGGTGCTTTCGATGCCGGGCTGGGTCTTGAGGCCCTTAAGGTGGATTTGATCGTCACGCGTCAGGACGACGTTGGGCGCGAGGACGCCATGCGGGTCGGCCAGTTGCTTCACTTTCCACATGATCGATGTCGCGCGCTCGCCCCACTCCTGTTCCAGGAACGGCGCCATGTTGAGGTCCGTTCCGTGCTCGGCCTTGAGCGACCCGTCATATTGTTTGACGACGAGTTCGACCAGTTCGGTCATGAACTTAGAATATTGCGCGCGACCTGCTTCTTCATCGAGTTTTGCGGTCAACGTGAAATGCAGATTGCCGTGCGCGGCGTGTCCCGCCACGCCGGGAAGGAACCCATGCTTGAGCAGCAACTGCTGCAGGTCGCGCGCGGCGTTGGCGAGTCTCGCGGGCGGAAAGCAGACGTCCTCGACAATCAGCATCGACCCGACGGGGCGCTGCTTGCCGACGAGACCCAGCAGTCCCTCACGCACGAACCACGCAAGCTCGACCGCTTCCTCGTGGCTCGTGAATACTGGCTCGGCGCTCAGGTCCGTGTTCGCGCAGAGGTCGATGAACGCCGCTTCCTTGAGCTTCAATGACGCGACATCCGGTGCGCCCAGTTCCACCAGCAGCGCCGCGGCTTCAGGCTGGAGCGTGCGCCAGTAGTCGGGTGTGCCAGCAAACGCTTCTGCGGCGGCGCGCAACGCTGGAGCCACCATCAATTCCGCAGCCTGCGCGCCTAGCTCGACGAGCTTCGGCACCAGCGCGATGGCCGCGTCGATCGAGGGGAATGCCAGCCACGCAACGCTCGTGATTGGCGCGCTCGGGACGGTGTCGAACGTCACGTCGGAAATGAAGCCCAATGTGCCTTCCGAGCCGATCAGCAAGCGTCTGAAGATTTCGAGCGGGGTATCGCCGTCGAGAAATGCATCCAGCCGGTAGCCATGCGTGTTGCGGATGCTGTACTTCTGGCGGATTCTTTCGACCAACGCGGGATCGGCCATGATCTCCGCTTTCAGGGCCATCAAGCCGGAAGCGAGTGCGCGCTCATGGAGGGCGAATTGCTGTTCCGCTTCGGCGCTCGCCGTGTCGATTCGCGTGCCCGAGGCCGTCACGAAGCTCATGGCGCTGACCGTATGATAGGCATCCTGACTAACCCGGCAGCGCATGCCGCCGGCATTGTTGCTCGCCACGCCGCCGAGCGTGCAGACGTTGGCGCTGGCGGGATCGGGGCCGATCTTGCGACCGTGGCACGAGAGGTGGACGTTCGCATGCGCGAGGATCGTGCCGGCGCGCGCCTTGAGCGTGGCGCCGCCAGGCGCGATCGAGAGGATGCCAGTGAAATGCTTGCGAACGTCGATGAGAATATCGTCGGATTGGGCCTGGCCGTTCAGGCTCGTACCCGCGGCCCGGAAGGTCGCGTGACGCCCCGTTTCGCCGCAGAATTTCAGCACCTTCGCGATATCGCCTGCGTCGTGCGCTACGACAACCACCTGAGGGACGAGCCGGTAAGGACTCGCGTCCGAGGCGTAGCGCACGAGATCCACGACTCGATGCAGCACGCGCTCCGGTCCCAGCAAATGCTCCAGCCGCGTTCTCAATGCGGCAGGTGTGCCTTCCAGCAGGGCCTCGGGGATGGCGTCGGCGGTGGCGGGACCTTCGGGGCGGCCAATCCTGGTGGGGTCTACGGAGAACAGCTTTTTCATGACGAGCCTGCGTGAAACCTTGACTTGAAGCGACGAACTTACCGTGGCGTTAGCGGGAGGACTGCAAGAAATCGAACAATTCGGCGATTTCCCTGGAGGCCGGATAGCGCCTTGTGCGGCGTATATTCGTACTTTTAGTGGCGCGCCTGGAACCCCTAACCTTCGAACATGAACATCCCACGACTTCGCATTCCGTCGCTCGACGGGCTTCTCGCATTCGAGGCCGCAGCGCGGTATGGCACGTTCGAACGCGCGGCAGAGGCGCTATGCGTGACCGGGAGCGCGGTCGCCAAGCGCGTGGCAGCCGTCGAGCAGCTTCTCGGCGTTCAATTGCTGGACAGAAGCGCAAAGACGCTCGTGCTGACCGAAGTGGGAAGGGAGTATTTGCAACAGGTGTCGGGGCCGCTTCGCCTGCTTGCCACGGTGCCCTTGCATCAGCTCGACGACACCCGCAAGCAGCGCCTGCGTGTTTGCGCGCCGCCGACCTTTGCGCGCCAGATCGTCGCCTCGAAGCTCCACGAGTTTACGGACCGCTACGCCTCGATCGATCTCGAACTCGTGCTGAGCACGCCGTACCCGGACAGCGCACCAGGCGATATCGACCTGTGGATACGCGGCGGCGAACCCATCGAGCCGGGCTGCACGATCTTGCTGCGCGATTGCGCCACGCCACTGATTGCCCCTTCGCTATTGCGCGCTGTTGGACCGCTGACCCAACCCGCGGATCTGGCGCGCGTGCCCCTGCTGCGAACGTCGCTGGAGCCGTGGACGCCGTGGCTGCTCGCAGCGGGTCTCGACTGGCCCGAGCCGCAGGAGGGTCCAAAGCTGATGGACCTCGGCTTGCTGCTCGAGGCGGCGGTAAGCGGCCAGGGTATCGCGCTCGGCAGACCGACGCTTGCGTCCCCGTGGCTGGCGACCGGTGCGCTCGTGCCACTGTTTCCCGGTGTCACGTGCCCTGTGCCGCCGTACTATCTAATGCCTCACACCTCGCAAGGCCCGGCGGGCGATTTTGCCGACTGGCTGGTCGGCGTCTGCGCGCGCGCAAGCGAGGAGGCAGCGGAATATCTTTCGCGCTTGAGCGGAACAAATGTCGCGCGTTGAAGCAGGGCGGGCGATTAGTATCGCTTCGATACAACCGGAGCGAGACAATGGCCAACCCCATCGCATGCATCGAAGACCTTCGCGCAGCCGCGCAGCGGCGCATCCCGCGCATGTTCTATGACTACGTCGACGCGGGCTCTTATACGGAATCGACTTATCGCGCGAATGAAACCGAGCTTGGCAAGATCAGGTTGCGCCAACGCGTGGGCGTCGATATCGGTGCGCGAAATCTCAAGACCGTGATGGCGGGCCGTCAGGTCGCCATGCCCGTTGCGCTTGCGCCTACGGGTCTCGCCGGTATGATGCACGGCAACGGGGAAATTCTCGCGGCGCGCGCGGCTGAGCGCTTTGGCGTGCCGTTCACGCTCTCGACCATGAGCATCTGCTCGATCGAAGATGTCGCACAGAGCGTTGCCTCGCCGTTCTGGTTTCAGCTTTATGTGATGCGCGACCGCGCGTTCGTCGAGCGGCTGATCGAGCGTGCCGCAAGCGCCGGCTGCACCGCGCTCGTCGTGACGATGGATCTCCAGGTCGGCGGCCAGCGCCATAAGGACGTGAGAAACGGCCTTTCCACGCCGCCGCGCATGACGCTCGCCAACCTCCTGAACATGGCGAGCAAGCCCGCCTGGTCGTGGAGCATCGCGCGGGCGAAGCGGCGTTATTTCGGCAATATCGTCGGCCACGTGAAGGGTGTCGACGACATGTCTTCGCTGTCCTCGTGGGTGCGCGACCAGTTCGATCCGACCATGACCTGGGCGGACATCGAATGGATACGCAAGCTCTGGAAAGGCAAGCTCGTCCTCAAGGGCATTCTCGACGCGCACGATGCACGACGCGCAGTCGAGGCCGGTGCGGACGTGGTGATCGTTTCCAATCATGGCGGCCGTCAGCTCGATGGCGCGGTTTCGACGATCGAGGCGCTGCCCGCTATCGTGGATGCCGTGGACGAACGGGTCGAGGTGTGGCTCGATAGCGGCGTGCGCACCGGGCAGGACGTGCTCAAGGCAGTCGCGCTGGGCGCGCGCGGCACGCTGATCGGCCGCGCTTTCCTCTACGGTCTGGCCGCAGGGGGCGAGGCGGGCGTGCGCAAGAGCCTCGACATCATCGCTGCCGAACTCGATACGACCATGGCGCTGTGCGGTTGCACCGATATCGCCGCCGTGGGGCGTGAGGTGCTCGCTAGTCACGGCCACGACGCCATGCGATGCGGGATTCCCGATTACGCCCTCGATTGACGGCATTGCGACCGGGCGGTTAGTCTCAGGCCATGCGCCCATCCAAAGTCGATCTCAATCTCTTCGTCGTTTTCGAAGCCGTCTATCGAACGCGCAACCTCACGCGCGCGGCGGAACTGCTATTCATCACGCAGCCGGCCGTGAGCAACGCGCTCGCGCGCATGCGCAAGGCATTCGACGATCCGCTCTTCGTCAGCACGCCGGCCGGCATGATGCCCACGCCGGTTTCCGAGAACATCATCGGCCGCGTGCGCGAGGCGCTTCAGCTGCTCGATTCGAGCACGCATGCCGGCGAACGCTTCGATCCGGCTTCGTCGCAGCGGACCTTCCGGCTCAGCATGAATGACCTGACCGAGGCGTTGTTGCTGCCCGCGCTGGAAGACGTGCTACAGCGCCTCGCACCCGGCATCCGCATCGAAAGTTACTTCACGACCCGCCGCGACGTGCCCGAGGCGCTTGCGAGCGGCGCGGTCCATCTTGCGATCGACGCGCCCCTCATCGACGACCCGTACCTCGAGCAGGAGCCGCTGGGCCGCGATCGTTACGCGTGCATGGTGCGCAGCGAGCATCCGTTCGCGAAGAAGAAGCTCACGATCGACGACTACCTGCGCTTCGGCCATATTCATGTGTCGAGCCGCCGGCAGGGGCCCGGTCTCGTGGACACGGAACTCAACAAGCTGGGCGTGAGGCGCACGATCCAGACCCGCGTCCAGCACTACCTCGTCGCGCCCTTGATCGCCATGCGCACCGACCTCGTGCTGACCGCGCCGCTCATGTTGCTCAAGCGCTATGACGCGCGCATCCTGGCGCTGCCGTTCGATCTGCCCGATCTGGAGTCGCATGGCTACTGGCACCGCAGCGTAACGGCGGACCCCGCGCATCGCTGGCTGCGCGAGCAGATCGGCCGTCTCATGCGCAAGCAGCGGCAGTAGCCGAGGTGTCACGAATCGTTATGCCGCAGTATCACAAGAATAAACTTCCTGAATAGTCCGCGCCTCGGTATCGTTGCAGTCATGTTCAAGCGAGGTTGGCATGGCGGAACTCTTTCTGGTACGGCATGGGCAGGCGTCTTTCGGCGCTGAAAACTATGACGAGCTTTCATCGGCTGGCGCCACCCAGTCGCGCTGGCTGGGCGAATACTGCGCACAGGCGGGCCTGACGTTCGATCGCGTGGTCACCGGCACGATGCGGCGGCACGCGCAAACGGCCGACGCGCTGCTCACGGCGATGGGCGGCGCGCCCGTTGAGATCGTGCAGGACGCGGATCTGAACGAGTACGATTTTGGGGCCCTCTTTGCCGCGCTCGGCGAGAGCGGTCTCGCGCCCGGCCTGCAGGCCGCAGGCTCGAAGAAGGACTTCTACAAGGGGCTCAAGCAGGTCCTGCAGCTTTGGTCCGAGGATAAGCTGCCCGGCCGCGTCCCCGAGACCTGGGGACAGTTCCAGGTGCGCGTAGAGCGCGCGCGTCTTGCCATTCAACGCTCGGGCGGCAAGCGAGTTCTGGTGGTGAGTTCGGGCGGCCCGATTTCCGTCTTCACCCAGCAGGTTCTGCAGGCGCCCGCCGCGGCCGCCATCGCGCTCAACATGCAGATCCGCAACAGCAGCGTGAGCCAGTACGTTTTCAACGACAGCGCGATGTCGCTGGTCACCTTCAACACCTTGCCGCATCTCGATCAGGCCGAGCGGCGCGATTTCGTCACCTATGGCTGATTCGAATCCGGATACCCGCTCCATGATGAATGCAAGTCTTCAGTTCGATGTCGATGCGCTCACGCGCTACCTGGCCGCGCACGTGCCAGGGTTTCAGGGGCCCATGACCGTCGAGAAGTTCGCTGGCGGACAGTCGAACCCCACGTTTCTGCTCGAAGCGCAAAGCGGCCGCTATGTGCTGCGGCGTCAACCGCCGGGCGAACTGCTCAAGTCGGCTCATGCGGTGGACCGCGAATTCCGCGTGCTGAGCGCGCTGGGAAACACGCCGGTTCCCGTTGCGCGGGCCTTGCATCTGTGCGAGGACCGCGACGTGATCGGCAGCCTGTTCTATGTGATGAGCTTCGAAGATGGCGAAATCTACTGGGACCCGTCCTTGCCCGCGTTGGCCGCGGGAGAACGCGGCGCCATTTACGACGCGTTGATCGGCACGATGGCGGCCTTGCACGATGTGGATGTCGAGGCCGTCGGCCTTGCCGACTATGGCCGCGCGGGCAACTACTTCTCGCGCCAGATCGACGTGTGGACGAAACAATATCGCGCGGCGCAAACCGACAAACTCGACGCCATGGAATCGCTGATCGACTGGCTGCCCGCGCACTGTCCGGCCGAAGCGGGCAAGGCGGCTCTCGTGCATGGCGACTTTCGCATCGACAACCTGATTTTCCACCGTGGCACGCCGAAAGTTCGCGCCGTGCTCGACTGGGAACTCTCGACGCTCGGCAATCCGCTCGCCGACCTCGCGTACTTCTGCATGTGCCTGCGGCTTCCGCCTAAAGGCCATATCGGCGGTCTCGCGGGGCTGGACAGAGCCGCGCTTGGCGTGCCGGACGAGGCCGCGATTGTCGAGCGGTATTGCCGCTTGCGGGGGATTGCCTCGATCGATCACTGGAACTTTTACCTTGCGTTCAGCTTCTTCCGGCTCGCCGCCATCGCGCAGGGCGTGAAAAAGCGTGCGCTGGGCGGCAACGCATCGAATGAGAAGGCGCGCCAGGTCGGCGAAATGGCCGGCTCGCTGGCGAGGATGGGCGTCGACGTCATCTGACGGCAGGCGTTTGACGCGTACGTGCGGATACATTGAGGAGACAGTTGTGACTACTAATTTGTTCGATCTGACCGGCAAGATTGCGTTGGTTACGGGCGCGAGCCGCGGTATTGGCGAGGAAATCGCGAAGCTGCTCGCAGAACAGGGCGCTCATGTGATCGTGTCGAGCCGCAAGCTCGACGACTGCGAGAGCGTGGCGCGCGGGATCAGGGAGGCGGGTGGCAGCGCCGAGGCGTATCCGTGCCATGTGGGGCGTCTCGACGACATTCAGGGCGTGTTCCAGCACATCCGCGCGAAACACGGCCGCCTGGACATCCTCGTGAACAACGCGGCGGCGAATCCGTACTTCGGCCACATTCTCGACACCGATCTTTCGTCCTTCGAAAAAACGGTGGAGGTCAACTTGCGCGGCTACTTCTTCATGTCGGTCGAGGCGGGCAAGCTGATGCGCGAGCACGGCGGCGGCGCGATCGTCAACACGGCATCCGTCAATGCGCTGCAACCTGGCGACAAGCAAGGCATCTATTCGATCACGAAGGCCGCCGTGGTCAACATGACGCGCGCGTTCGCCAAGGAGTGCGGCCCGCTCGGCATTCGCGTGAACGCCTTGCTGCCGGGCCTCACCAAAACGAAATTTGCGGGCGCCCTGTTCGCGGACCAGGGCATCTACGAAAGCTGGATGACGAAGATTCCGCTGCGCCGCCATGCGGAACCTCGCGAGATGGCCGGCACCGTGCTGTATCTCGTCTCCGATGCGGCGAGCTACACCAACGGCGAGTGCATCGTCGTCGACGGCGGCCTGACGATCTGACCATGGGAGCGGCGCGCGTCATTGACGCTCGCGCCGCACGACATACACCTGTATTGAAGGAAGAGCAAAATGGACTTTGCCTATAGCCCGAAAGTCGAAGCGCTGTGCACGCAGGTGCGCGCGTTCATGGACACGCACATCGTGCCGCGCATCCACCAATGGCATGAAGAAGTGAGCGCGGGGCAGTATCCCGTTTCCTTCATGGAGGAACTGAAGGAAAAGGCGCGTGCGGAAGGCCTCTGGAACCTGTTCCTGCCGCATCTGCGCGACGACGAGCCGGGCACGCGCCTGACCAATCTCGAGTACGCGCCCCTCGCCGAAATCATGGGGCGCGTTTCCTGGGCGTCCGAAGTGTTCAACTGCAACGCGCCGGACACGGGCAACATGGAGCTGCTGCACATGTTCGCCACGCCCGCGCAGCGCAATAAGTGGCTCGAGCCGCTGCTCGACGGCAAGATCCGCTCGGCGTTTGCAATGACGGAACCCGCGGTCGCCTCTTCTGACGCGACCAACATCACCACGTCCATTCGCCTCGACGGCGACGAATATGTGATCGATGGCCGCAAGTGGTTCATCACGAACGCCGCGCACCCGAATTGCCAGATCTTCATCGTCATGGGCAAGACGGACCCGGACGCGCCCACGCACCGTCAGCAAAGCATGGTTCTCGTGCCGCGCGACACGCCGGGCGTGACGATCATCCGCAATATCACGGTGGTCAATCACACGGCGCCGGAAGGCCACTGCGAGATCGAATTCAAGAACGTGCGCGTGCCGCGCTCGAATCTGCTCGGCGAAGAGGGCAGCGGCTTCGCGCTCGCCCAGGCGCGCCTCGGGCCGGGACGCATTCACCACTGCATGCGGTCGATCGGCGCCGCCGAACTGGCGCTCGAACTGATGATCGAACGCGCGCAGGCGCGCACGGCGTTCGGCAAGAAGCTCTATGAGCAAGGCACGGTTGGGGAGTGGATCGCGAAGTCGCGCATCGAAATCGATCAGGCGCGGCTCTTCGTGCTGAAGGCGGCCTGGATGATCGACAACGTGGGCGCGAAGGCAGCGCGCAAGGAAATCTCGATGATCAAGGCGCTCGTGCCGAGCGTGCACACCGCCGTGTGCGAGCGGGCGATCCAGACCTTCGGCGCGATGGGCCTGAGCCCCGACACGCCGCTTGCGGACAGCTGGACGTGGGGGCGTGCGTTGAAGTTCGCCGATGGTCCGGACGAGGTGCACCTCCAGAGCATTGCGCGCATGGAGGTCAAGGCGCGGCCCTATGAGCCGGGCCGCGAAAGTCCGTATCTGACGCGCTAACAGGTCGTTAGCGGGCCGTCTCGCGATTGCTTTTGGACTCGCCCAGCAGCGATCGCGTTTCTTCCGAAGGCGCTGCAACGAGCATGCCTTCGAAGGTATCCATCAAGTTCGACACGGCGTAGCCGGGGGCCCAGAGCCGCCCCGGCTCGCCGCTGTCACGGCTTGCCTCCCAGGCGGCCAGCACGGCATTTCCATAGATGCCGACGAGCGACAGCCGGTGATCGACGATCGTCGGATCGATGTCGGGCAGCAGGTCCCGCAGCAGCGCATTGCAGCGCTGATAGCCCGCATTCCACTTGTTTTCCAGCGCCTCGCGCAGGAACGCGCGATCGTTCAACTGCAGGTTGGCGATCATGCGGATATAGGTCGGCTGGCCCGTTCGATCGGCCAGTTCGAGCATCGGAAAGAGCAACGCCCCCAATACCGCGCGCACGCTCAGTGCGCCTTCCGCTTCCAGCTTGTCGAGGCGCGCCTGCCGGTCCTCGTCGATGAGGCGCGCCCCATCCACGACCAGTTCGCGCGCCAGTTCGAGCTTGTTCCCGAAGTAGTAGCGCAGCGAGGCGCTGTTGCGCTGACCCGCCGCCGAAATGATGTCCTGCACGGACACCCCCTCCAGCCCGCGTAGCGCAAACAGCCGCTGCGCCTCCTCTTTCAGGCGCGTTCGCGTCTCGGCGCCGTCCGATCTAAGGGGTTTTCCTGGTGTCGTCATTACTTTACCGTATCGAGATAACTAACTACACTGGGTTAATTAACCCGGTAGGAGAAACTTAGCATGAAAGTCGTAATTGCAGGAGGCGGCATCGGCGGCCTCACCACGGCGCTGGCCTTGTTGCATCAAGGGATCGAGCCGATTGTACTGGAGCGTGCACCGCAGTTGACCGAGGTCGGGGCGGGCGTGCAGATTGCCGCCAACGGCACGATCGTGCTGCGCGCACTGGGGCTCGAACCGGCCATGGCGCGCGTCGCGACGGTGCCGGCAGGCTTCGACTACCTCGAGTTGTCGACGGGCCGGCGCCTCTACTACGCCCCGCTCGGCAAGGAAGCCGAGGCGCGCTATGGGGCGCTGCTCTACAACATTCACCGTGCCGACTTGATCGACCTGCTCGCGAAAGCATTGCCGCCCGGCGTGGTGCGCCTTGGTGCGGAGTGCGAATCGGTTTCGCAGGACGAGGAGAGCGCCTGGGTCACGCTGAAGAACGGCGAGGTGATTCGCGGCGACGTGGTGATCGGAGCGGACGGCATTCATTCGGCTGTCCGCACGGCCTTGCGCGGGCCGGAGGACAAGCAGTTCGCCAATATCCTGATGTGGCGTTCGCTGATCCCGGCCGAGCGCCTTGAAGGGCTGAACCTGCCGGTGGCGGGCAACAACTGGTTTGGCGTGGGCCGCAATATCGTGTCGTACTGGGTTCGCAAGGACCTGTACAGCATTCTCGCGTCCGTGCCGGCAACCGAAGTGAGCCGCGAGTCGTGGACGCAGTCGGGCGACGTCGAGCAACTGCGGCGCTCGTTCGAAGGCTGCGAGCCGACGGTGCAGAAGATGCTGGCGCAGGTGGACAGCACGTTCATCACCGGCATGTACCACCGCGATCCAATCGAAAGCTGGACCACGGGCCGCATCGCACTGCTCGGCGACGCCGCGCACGCGATGGTGCCGTATCTCGCGCAAGGCGCTTGCCAGTCGATCGAGGACGCATGGGTGCTTGCCGCGTGCCTGAAGCGCCACGGCAGCGCCGGTGTGCAGGACGCGCTGCTCGAATACGAGCGGCGTCGCCAGCCGCGCACCAAGCGCATTCAGGCAGGGGCGCGCTACGTGGTCGACTGGGCGCACGAGCCCGACGCGGCGCGCGTGCGTCAGCGCAACGGGCGGCTCAAGGGGCTTTCGCGCATCGATCCGCTGGGCGAGATCTCGTGGTCGTTCGCCTGGGGGCACGACATCATCGCGGCGGCCGAGCTGCCGCCGGGCGACGTGGTGGGCCTGAGCGCGGCGCGTGAAGGCAAGCGCATGGAACGCGCGGAGAGCCAGCGTGCATTTGACCTCTGGAAAGGCGTCTTCACGCCTGACGATGTGGCGCGTGGCGACCGTGGCCAGCATGCCGCATACGAGCGCTTCCTGCTGGGGCAATTCCCCGCACCGGCGAGCACCGAAGTGAAGGAAGTCGATCTCGACGGCGTGCGCTCGCTGCGGGTTTCGGCCGAAGGCGTGGGGAAACGGGCCACCGTACTGCATTTTCATGGCGGCGGTTATGTGCTTGGTTCTGCTAAAAGTTCTGTGGAGTACGCAAGCCGCCTGTCGCACGCCCTGAACGGCCCGTGCTACACGGTCGACTATCGTCTCGCGCCCGAGCATCCGTATCCGGCGGCCGTCGACGACGCGTTCAGCGCGTATCGCGGCCTGCTCGCCGCGGGCGTCGATCCCGCAACGCTCTTTCTGAGCGGCGAGTCGTCCGGCGGCGGTCTCGCGCTGGCGCTGGCGGCTGCGCTGCGCCGCGCGGGCTTGCCGCTTCCGGCCGGCGTGATCGCCATCTGCCCGATGACGGATCTCACGCTGAGCGGGCCTTCCGTGCAAGCAAATTCGGGCGACGACCCAGCCGCGAATCGCGAGACGCTGACCAACCTCGTCGCGGGCTACTTCCAGGGCCACGAACCGACCGACCCGATGGTGTCGCCGCTCTTCGCCGATCTCACGGATCTTCCGCCGGTGTATCTCGCGGCTGTGCACGGCGAAGTGCTGGAAAGCGACACGACGCGTTTTGCCGAGCGCGCGAAAGTCGCCGGCGCGAACGTGACGCTGAAGATGGTGGACGACTCCGTTCACGTCTTCACGCTGTTCCCGTTCCTGCCCGAGACCGCCGAGACGCTCGAAGCGATTGGCCGGTGGAGCCGCAAGCTGCTACCGCAGTGAAGAAAAACTTCCGCGCCGGGCACAGCGCCAGGCGCGGAGGCATCCCGTTTCATGTCTGGAGTTTCTATGACGGCAACATCATTGCGTCAGCTCGCCATACCGCAGACCTCGCTCTACACGAATCTCCAGGTCTGCGCGAATCGTCATCCTGAGAAGGACGCCATTCTGTACTACGGCAGTGCCCTGAGCTACGGGCAATTGCGCGACGAAGTGGAGGCGATGGCCGGATTCCTGCAACAGCATTGCGGGGTCGGCAGGGGCGAGCGCGTCGTGCTCTTTATGCAGAACAGCCCCCAGTTCGTGATCGCGTTCTATGCGGCGCTGCGCGCGGATGCGGTCGTGGTGCCCGTCAATCCGATGAACCGGACCGCCGAGCTGCAACATATCTTCGAAGACAGCGGCGCGCGAGTGGCGTTTGTCGGTGAAGAACTCATGGAGCACGTGCGGCCGCTCATGGCACGCCACCTGGACCATGTCGTTACGGCGCGCTATGCCGACTATTTAGATATGCATACGGATTTGCCGCTGCCCGACATCCTGAGTTCCTCCGAGCCGTGGTACGGCGCGCAGTCGTCCGAAAACGATGCCAGCGTCACCCGCTGGTTCGACGCGCTACTTCATGCGTACGTTGCGCGCGCCCACGAAGCGGGACCCGACGACCTTGCGGTGATCCCGTATACATCCGGCACCACTGGGCACCCCAAAGGGTGCATCCACACGCACCGCAGCGTGATGCATTCGACCGTCGCTTGCGGCGCGTGGCCCGATCTTCCCGGCGAGAGCGTGATGCTGTGCTCCGTGCCGCTATTCCACGTAACGGGCATGCAGAACTGCATGAACATGCCGGTCTTCATCGGCGCGACGATGGTGATCATGACCCGCTGGGACGCAAGGTGCGCAGCCCACCTGATCGAACGCCACCACGTAACCACATGGGTCACGGTGCCGACGATGGTGATCGACCTGCTGAATCTCGCAGACCTGGCGAGCTTCGACCTCGGCTCGATCACCTACCTGAGCGGAGGCGGAGCCGCCATGCCCCAGGTCGTCGCACAGGAGATCGAGAAGCGCTGGGGCATTGCCTACGTGGAAGGCTACGGGCTCACCGAAACGATGGCGGCTACGCATATCAATCCGCGCACGCGCAGCAAGCCGCAATGCATGGGCGTGCCTGTTTTCAGCACCTGGGCGCTCGTAGTCGATCCCGATTCGCTGCTGACGCTCGGAGAAGGCGAGACGGGTGAAATTCTGGTGAGCGGGCCGCAAGTCTTCGATGGCTACTGGAACGCGCCGCAGGCGTCGCGTGACGCGTTCGTCTCGATTGACGGGCGGCGCTATCTGCGCACGGGCGATCTCGGCTATTGCGACCACGAGGGCTATTTCTTCGTGGTCGACCGCCTCAAGCGCATGATCAACGCGTCTGGCTACAAGGTGTGGCCGGCCGAGGTCGAGGCCATGCTGTTCGAACATCCCGCCGTGCAGGAGGCCTGCGTGATCGCGACTCACGATGCGCGCCGTGGCGAATCCGTTAAAGCGGTCATCGTTTTGCGCAGCGGCGCTTACGCGACGCAAGAGGACATTGTCGCGTGGGCGCGCGAACGCATGGCGGCCTACAAGGTTCCGCGCGTGATTGCATTTGCCGACAGCTTGCCGCGCACGGCGAGCGGCAAGGTTCAGTGGCGCGTCTTGCAGGAAGCGGAAAACCAGCGCAAAGGCATACCAGAATCGCAGTGATTCAACTGCAAGATTTCTTGCAATGGGTGCCCGCCCGGAAATGTAAAGTTTCTGACGGTTTAGCGATGCCTTCTCGGGCAACTTATGGTCTTGGGCGTGACGCCTCGAAAAGGCGATTGAAAACGCCCCCGAGACACAACGGAATTTCAGCGGGGAGACCATCCATATCGTCGCGAATCAAGCACGGCGGTTTGATCAATTTAATTCGTAGTACAACATAAACATAAGATTGGAGTCATGGAATGAGGAAGGTAAGGAGATTGCTCGGTAACGCCGTTTCGGCAAGCAGTAACCGGATGCGCAGGAGAGCGCGAGGCCGAACGGCGGGCGTGCTGGCCGGCGCCATCTCAGCGGCTACGCTGTATTCGGCTCCGGCGGCTGCGCAGTCGTCGGTGACGCTCTACGGTCTGGTCGACGCCGGCCTGCGCTATACGACGCACGCGAACCCGGCAGGCGATTCGCAGTTTCAGATGTTGAGTGGCGCAAGCGAGAGCCACTTCGGCATTAAGGGCGCGGAAGACATCGGCGGGGGGACGAAGGTTATCTTCACCCTTGAGAATCGCTTCCTTCCGAACAACGGACAGATGGACCCGGCCTATCCGTTCTTCAATACGGCGTTCGTCGGGCTGCAATCGAGCACGTTCGGCAAGCTGACGATGGGTCGACAAATCAATCCGTTCGCCGACGCGGTGCTGGGCTCGTTCATATCGAACCGCTGGCTGCCGTCGTTCTATCAGTTCCGGCCCGAAGTCATGATGGCCCAGGGCGTATGGACGAGCAACATGGTCAAGTACGCGGTGCGGTACCAATACCTGACCGCCGAGGTCTCGTACGCGTTTGGTGGCCAGGCGGGCCAGTTCGGCGCGGGTAGCCAGATTGGCGCGTCCATTCTATATCTGCCTGCTGCGCCGCTGACCTTTTCCGCCGCCTATCTCGACTCGCGCGACGCCGTGAATGCCTCCCAGCACCTCAAGTCATGGACAGTGGGCGGCTCGTACACGTTCGCCTCCACCACCGTGAATGCAGGCTGGGTGGTCAACCGGCAGGACGCCGGCTTCGTCGGCAATTTCCCCAACGGCCCGTTTTCCGAGCCCGCGCTGACCGCGCTGAAATTCAATACGTTCAGCGCACGAGAGATGTTCTTTGGCGGTGTAAGCCAGCAAATCGGCTTCGCCACGCATCTCTCGGCGAACGTGTGGCGCACGATCCAGACCGGGAAGGCCCAGTCCGGTGACGGCAACGCGACGCAGTTCCAGCTGCTTGCCGACTACAACTGGTCCAAGCGCACGGATACGTACGTCGAAGTGGATTACTCGCTGTACCGGGGCGGCATGATCGGGGCGCAGTTCCAGGGCATTAACGCAGTGAGTTCGGCTTACGGCAGCACCCAGCTTGGCGTGACGGCGGGCTTACGACACCTGTTCTAAACGGGCCCTATGAGCGCCCGCTAATCGAGCGGTCGCTCGAGGACGAAATCATTGGTAATCCTGAAAGGACGAGAGGATGTCTTTCGACAAGATTTCGATTCGCCCATACCGGAGTGTGATCGCGCCTTTTTCCGCCATCGCCTTGAGTTCGAGCGATAGCGTCTGGCGCGTGATGCCCAGCATCATGGCGAGCGTGTCCTGCGAGAGGCTCACGTCCTGGCGGCACTGCGGCGCAAGCGTCACGTCGCCGGAAGCGAGCGAGAGAAGGCGCCGCGCAATGCGCGCACGCGTGGAATGCAGCGTGGCGTCTTCGACCATCCGGTAAAGCCAGTTCATATGCAGCGATTGCAACTCCGCAATCGCGCGCACGAACGCGTGGCTGCGCTGCATCAGTTCCTCGAAGGCTGCGGCCTTCACGACAAAGAGCGTCGAGCGGTCGAGCGCGATGACGTCACGCGGACGCGGTTGCCGGCTCGTCAACGAGGTCTGCCCGAACCAGTTGCCCGGCTCG